>JAICGZ010000542.1 GCA_025922875.1 Pyrinomonadaceae bacterium | reverse complement strand
TGGTGACGTTTGTGTTTGGGCTGGTCCATGGCCTGGGGTTTGCGTCGGCGTTGCGAGAGTTGGGCATTGGTGGGTTAGGCCTGCGAGCTGCCGTGCCGCTTTTGTCATTCAATCTCGGCGTTGAGCTTGCACAGATCGCGATGGCGGCCGTTGTGTTGCCGCTGGTGTGGAAACTGGAACAGCGACCCGCCTTCGCGTTGAAACACGTACCCGCACTGTCGCTGCTGATCACGTTCGCCGGCGTTTACTGGTTGCTCGCGCGAACGCTGACGTAAACCGCGGATTTACTTTTTCCCGTAAGCGGCTTTCTGGACCAGCACGTCTTTGAGCAGTTGCAGTCGTAACACCGCTCTTTTGTCGACGGGCTTAACAGATCCCAACGCATACCGGACTCCGGTGTTGTCTGTTTCCATTAACGACGCCGGTATCTTGTAAGACACTACATATAAAGGATTGGAGAATACACTCCCGCCTGGTCCGGAAGAACCACAGTCCGCTGGTTTTTGTTCGCTCGCGCGATTGATTGCGGTCACAGCTTCGGTGAGCACTGCCGGAGCAGCGGAAGCAGAGTGCTTCGCATAGAGACGCACCATCGAGAGTCGCCAACTCACTGTCTTCGCGGCCGGCGCATTATCGAGTTCGTTTCGTGCCTGGCCAAGCAATTCGATCGCGCTGAGTGAACCGTTCGCAGGCAGGCAATTTGCTACCACCGTCAACTGAACAAACGCTTTGAGTGACTTCGGCGAATTCTCGATCGTTCTCATGGCTGCCGGCAAATCATCGTTTTTCAAATGGATGCACACAGCCGAAGCAGCTCGATCCCAACGGCGGTTGTCCCACATTGCGCCGATTTGTTTCTTACCGTCGAGACTGATGGAATCGAGGATGCGAATCGATTCGTCGAACTTCTGCGCCTCAGCCGCCGCGTCTGCGGCTTTGAGCAAAATCTCGTCCTTCTGCTCGTCAGATGCGGCACGCTCTGCTGAGTTCAATAGTTGCTCGACCGTTGGTGGTCCCTCTTCTTGCTTGGCCAACTTAGTGGCGATGGCGCTTGAAGATGACGCGCAAGCAGCGATCACTGATCGTATGCGTTGCGACTGCAGGGGAGACATTTGATCGAAGAAACGAACGTAAGACGTCGCCAGCGAAGCAAGCTGGCAGTTTGCTGGTGGTCCTGCCTGCGGATTTGAATTCTCGTACAAAGTTTCTGCCAACGTTCGCAGGACAACCCCCTGATGCTCCGCCGTCTTATAAGGCCCTTGGAACGCACCCGTCAGCAGCATGCTGAAGAGATTGAATTCCTGGGTGCTCTTCGCTACGCCGAGCACGTGGTTGAACAACACGTCGCCGGCCGGTTTATCTCGGAGGCGTAGCCGCCAGAGAAGATTGGCGAGCCGAAACGAGATACCCAGCTTCAGAGAATCACCGCCAATTCGCGCTGCTTCCTGAGGATTTGTAGCCATGATCGTGAGCGCGGCCTCGACGACGGCATCGGCGTTCTCCCGCGTTTGCGCTTCGTTGTTTCGATCGACATGTTTCGTGAGGATGGTAGTTAATCGATCGCTGAAGTCGGGAGCGCGTGAGGCCGAGATGCTCAAGAGAATTCGTGTGGCAACTAAACGACACGACTGATCGGCTTTATCGCCCGTGGGTGAACTCTCAACCAGTCTTAACCC
>JAICGZ010000541.1 GCA_025922875.1 Pyrinomonadaceae bacterium | reverse complement strand
TGAATCTGCGACAGCGGATAACGACGGTAAGGCAGCAGTTCGCGTTCAGCATGAAATGTCTGGGCCACAAGCTCTTCCCATGTACCTCCATCAAGCGACACGCGGAATGGCAACGTATTCAAAAACAATCCGATGACGCGCTCGCCGTCGGTTGTTTCCGGGCGGCCGTTTGAAACCAGACCCGTGACTATATCGCGCTCACCGCTAATCAAACTCAAAACTCTGAGATGTGCTGCCAACAGCACACTCTTCAGCGGCACACCAGCCCGGCGTGCTAACTGTCGTAGTCCCTGGCTAACACGCTCGTCGAGTGTCATACCCGTTTTGTTGATGACTCCACTTCCAACTTCTTCCACCTCGATCGACTGCTCGCCATTAACCTGCTTCTGTGGCCAGCGCGGGATGCGTGTCGGCTTGCTCTCACTCAGTAGGTTGTGCCAATACGCGCGAGTTTCCGTCGACGTGAGCGCCGCTCTCTCCAACGCGACGAAGTCACGATAACGGCTCGCCAGCGGTGCAAGCTCGACCGTCTTCTGCTGGTCCTTTATTAATGTGAGGTAGAGCTGAAACAGTTCGGTCAGGAATAGACCATCGCTCCAGCCGTCAAAGATCGCGTGATGTGCGGTGAAGGTAAACTGGAAAGTCTCGTCAGTACGGCGGTGCAGGTGAAAACGCACCATCGGCACCTCGCCCCACGAGAAGCTGCGTTTCTCTTCGTCAAGCCACTGTGTGAGCGCTTCGTCCTGCTCCGCTTCGCTAAGCTCGCGCAAATCCGTGACGCCGACGGGCACATCCACGTGACGGTGGACCAACTGCAATGGCTCGCTGAAATTCGCCAAGTCAACCGACGTGCGCATCACTTCATGAATGGCAGCCAAATCAGCTATCGCTTGTCGCAAGGCTTCTGCATCAAACGGTGCGCGGACGTTGTAGGTGCTGATACTGTGATAGAGAGGCGCTTCGGGAGTGAATTCACTATGGAAAATCATTCCCGCCTGCATCATTGCGAGTGGATAAGCATCTTCAACTCCCGCCGGTATGCGCGCGCGATCCTCCGCGGAAATCATCGCGAAAGGTTCGCGCATGCCGGCATCAAGGATCGCCTCTTCCGCCTCACCCGTTCCCGCGTGCGCGGCAAGCTCAGCGATAGTTTGATACTGGAAGACCTGCTTGGTGCTAAGCTGTAGACCAACGCGATTTGCACGAGTGATTATCTGAATGCTGAGGATCGAATCACCGCCGAGTTCAAAGAAATTATCGTGAATGCCGACTTCCGCGACTCTCAGCACTTCTGACCAAATCCCTGCCAACAGTTCCTCCGTCGCATTGCGCGGTGCTACAAAGTGTCGCTCGGTTTCCAGTACCACCTGATCGGGCGCGGGCAACGCGCGGCGGTCAACTTTGCCGCTGGCTGTGAGCGGCAAGGCATCCAGCATCACGAAGAGGGACGGGACCATGTAATCAGGCAGAAATTCCTTGAGATAAGTCCTGAACTTTGCTGAGAACGGCGTTGCCTGAGCGGCGGCTAATTCGTCTGCCAGCGGTATCGAGCGTTGCACGCAATAAGCTACGAGTTGTTTCTCGCCAGGGAAGTCTTCCCGCGCGATGACGAGGCTCGTCATGATGTCTGGATGCTTGTTAAGAATTGCTTCGATCTCACCGGTCTCAATCCTGTAACCTCTGACCTTGACCTGGTGATCGATTCTGCCCAGAAACTCTATCTCTCCATTCGCCAACCAACGTCCCAGGTCCCCGGTGCGATAGAGCCTTCCACCCTCACTGCCAAACGCATTCGGCACAAACTTCTGCGCTGTCAGATCCGGCCGGTTCAAATAACCTCGCGCGATGCCGGCTCCTCCCACATACAACTCTCCGATCACTCCCGCCGGTACCAACTGCATGTGCTCGTCGAGTATGTAAACCTCACTATTCGCGATCGGTTTTCCGATGCTCACTGTTTCGGTACGGACCTCTCCCAACGTAGCGCACACGGTGAACTCCGTTGGACCATAAGCATCGATCAGTTTTCCTCCGTTGCTTCTCTTCCTCCAACGCTCCG
>JAICGZ010000540.1 GCA_025922875.1 Pyrinomonadaceae bacterium | reverse complement strand
TAGTTAGCTTCACAGGATTAACACGATTATCAGGATTACAGGATTTACAAACCGACTAAATTCAATTCGATCTTCACATAACCATGCTCGCGCGCCCAGACGTCCAGTGGAGCCGCCGCGACCTCATCAACCAGTGGAACAGCAAACCCGAGCCTCGTGAGGTCCACACCCTTAATGTAATATTTGCAGGTGTCGCATGCTTCTATTCTAACGTGGTCGTATTCCGGGGTATGAAAGTATCCGAGCTTCGACGGTCGCTCTTCGCCGCAGTTCGCGCAAACCACTCGCCGAAATTCCCACGTTGAGAGACATGTCGAGCAGATCAGCTCGCGATTCCCGCTTTCGGCGTTAGCTTCCTTGCTTTTCAGACAAGTGACCTGAGGATTTCCCCCACAGAACGGGCAACGACGTTCGCTGTCGGTAAATGCCCGAGCCGGAATCCGGGCTCCCGCGTCTACTAACCAACGGCCATAGGGCTGCAAAAAGGCTTTTGCGAAAAACTGTATGTCCGACGGGTTGCGCCAGTAACGTATGAGCATTTCATTAATGGTGTCAGCATCCTTCTCCAATAAATCGTGCGCCTCTGCAGCGAGAGTTTCAGGCCCATAGGTTTCTACTTTTTTCAAAAGCCGGGGGAGGGCGCCGAGAATTACCGGCACGTCCTGCTCAATGTCTCCCGAAGGAAGCCAGTCTTTGCGGCTGCGAAGAAACTCATAAACCTCGCTTTGAGCTCGAAGTAATTGCGCATAGAAGGTCAGCAATTCTGTCGACCCGCTGGACTGAACGGCTAATTGATCCGCCCGTCTAATTTGTTCTTCCCACCATCCCATCATCGTGTTTTTCGGCTTATCAAGTTCAACATGATAGCTACGCAGGCGAGCAGACCTGGCAGGGTTTGAAGCCGTGTGAAATTGCTTCCGAGGCCGTGGAGAAATTAACGCGGTTTTTGATCGAGATGAGACCAACCCAGTCGCAGTCTCCCGCGTGATAAATGCCCAGCACGAGATTGCCGACCAACGGCTTCGAAGCTGTCGTGTCGAATGACGGCGCGGGCAACGTTACGTGTGGACTCCATGAACCGGAAAAGTTCTGCGGCGGCGGCGGCTGAGGCGCGAGGATGGATGGCGGCTGCCCACGCGTGACCAGGTTAGACCCACGCGCCTTGAGTAACTCATCAAAGGCTCGCACGAACCCGTAGGTCAGACACCCGATACTCAAACAGATGAACGCGATAACAAGCCCGGATAAAAAATGGATTCCCAGGAAATTGAGCAGAAGGTAAGCTGCCCAATACCACAGCAGAAAGTACTTCCGCAAAAACTCTCGCGAGAAGAAGATTGTATTGCTCAACACATCACTTGGATCGCGAACGCTGGGCGTGTGCGCCGGTGCGCCCGCAAAAAGAGTCGTGAACACCGTTGATGTCGGTGATGAAGGAACCGAAGCTCCGCGGTTCTTTTCCTGCCACGGAATCCAACGAACGTTTCTTCTATCCCAGGGCAGTTGCGTCGAAACGACCTCTCGCGTCTTGTTGGTGGTATCGAGATTCTCGGGCGCAGTCATCCACGCCGGAAGCGCGGACTTTGTCGTGACGAGATCGAGAAGGCAGGGTGCGTCACCAGGTTGTCCGCTGGCAGCATCGGCGAGAACGCCGGCAAGCCTGCGATGCTCTGGTCCAAGTTCTCTGATCTTACCAAAGAGACTTGACGACGCTGGATCGACGAAATCTGCTTTAGTAAAGAGTAGATTCTCGTCGTGATGCTCCTGCCAGAGATCCGGACGTTCGGCGAGCGCCAGCAGTGATAGATAGATGACGAGCGCTGAGAAACTATCCAGGTTCGCGTCGAAGTGCCGAGCATCTCTTCGGGGATGCTGATAGTGTTGATGGCCAACCTCGCTCGCGCCCCAACCAGCCATCCCGCTGACAAATATTCCATCGTGATCGACCAAACGTAACTGTCCGTGTTCGACGATGATGTTGCCATGCTGCAAATCACCGTGAGCAACGCCTGACGCCCGCAACGCGCCCATCAATCGCAACCACTCCTCGGAAAGATGCAGCAGCACGTCTGGCCGGTGAAGCATCTCGCTGATGTAAAGGTCCAAAGTAGGACCATCGATCCAGTTCATGAAGAGGATCGGAAATCTGTTGCCGCCGACCAGTATTCCTTCCGGTGCGTAAGTGAACTGTGACAGGTAAGAGACTG
>JAICGZ010000539.1 GCA_025922875.1 Pyrinomonadaceae bacterium | reverse complement strand
TCGCCCGCAGCGGAACGTGACTGGCTGCTGGTCAGGACCGACCTCGATCGGATGGCTCGCCTTTTCGCCGTGACGTGGACGTGGGTGCCCGGGTCGATTCAAAATTCTGCGCTGAACAAGTCATGGACGAAGCAGGTCATTCAACGTCTGGAAGAGACCACTGACCAGTTTCGCAGCAGCTTCGACGCCGGTCTTGATCGCAGCCGCATCGACGGGTCATCTTACGAAGACTTCATGAATAGTGTAATGGCGCAGTTTGAACGCTCAGTGGACAAACTCGAAGATGACGCCAACAGCTCAAAGCAACTCGATTCCACCGACATCACATTGGCATTAACCAATGCCGCCGCCATCGAGGATTTCTTAAGGCGACACACGCTTCCTGAGCGAACACGGCGCGACTGGGCTCGCGTGAAAGCAAACCTCGACGATCTTGCTTTTATCAATCGAGTCGCATGGGATTGGAGCAGGAGATCCAACGTCGCACCTGTCGCCAGGAATGTTGCGCAAGCGCAGGGTGAACGCGTCGGGTTGAGCATGATGAGCAATCGCCCGTTGAATGCGGTTGCACGTGAAGTGAGGCATGAACTTCTGTCGGAGCTGCCTTACTACACTGTCTTCGACTGGATCGAATTTGAGGTGTTGCCTGACAATACAGTTGTTCTCAGGGGAGAGGTGACCACCCCGCCTGACACAAAATCGCGGGCGGAAGCCGTGGTCAAAGACGTTTCTGGCGTGAGCCGTGTGGTCAACGAGATCCGAGTATTGCCCGTATCACCCAATGACGCTCGCCTTCGCCGTGAGCTCTACAACGCAATCTATGGCTCCAACTCTCCACTTTTCAGATACGGCATCGGCTCGCGTCAGGCGATTCACATCATTGTCGACGGCGGACGGGCCACGCTCAAGGGAGTGGTTGACACGCAAGCAGATAAGGATCAGGCGTACATTCGCGCCCGTGGAGTGTCCGGACTGTTCGCAGTAACTAACGAGCTGATGGTAAAGGGAGAAAGTTTGGTTCGGTAGACGATTCAGTCACAAAGAGGCACGTGTTTGTGCCTTTTTGTGGCTTTAACGCGCTGTAAGCGGCCACGGCCAACTCAAATGTCGAGCTCGGCGCGGGTTTGCAGCAGACGTAGGATGTGGCCGCGGGAGATGATTCCGGCAAGCTTTCCCTCCTGGACCACCGGCACCTGATTGACATCCTCTCGGCCCATCATCTCCAGTGCCTCAGCTACTGGCCGTTCCGGACTCACAGTGCGCAAACTCTCAAGCGGACGCATTACATCGCCAACTGTTGTGTAAGGCCAGCGCGCGCGATCAATGGCCTTCACTTCGTGAGGGGTAATAATCCCTGCCGGCCTTCCCTGTTCTGACACCACGAAACAGCGGTGACCAGTCGGCAGCAAATGTTCCTGCACAAACGTCTGAAGATTGGCGTTCGCATCAACGATTGGGAATTGCTGCGCCATCACGTCGCCGACTCTTACGCCCGTCAGACGCTCGGTAATCTCAACCTGTGCGCCGCTGGCACGCGCCGCCTCGAGCAGGAACCAACCGATAAAGGCAATCCACAAACCCCCGAAGCCCGCTCCGCTAAAGAAACGCAAGATGCCCAATAGAATGAAACCCACCGCGACAAATTGGCCCACTCCCGAAGCGATCCGAGTGGAACGATTTGCGTCTCCCGTTATCCACCACACAACGGCACGTAGCACGCGTCCACCGTCGAGCGGAAATCCGGGAATCATGTTGAAGACAGCAAGGGCAATGTTGATATAGCCCAGCCACATGAACATTGCGGTAAGAGGTGAACCTGGTTCTTCCGCAAAGCTCCAGCCCAACAGCCAGGCAAGGACAAGGCAAACTACTCCAATCACCATACTAGCGATTGGACCAATAATGCCCATCCAAAACTCGGACTTCGCATCAGCAGCGTCTTTCTCAATCTGCGCCACGCCGCCCAATGCAAAAAGAGTAATCGCGCGCACAGGAATTCCTCGCAGCTTTGCTACAGCAGCGTGCGAGAGTTCATGCAGCAGGATGGACACGAAGAACAAGAGTCCAGTGATGATCGCAATCGCCCAGGTTGTAGAAGCGGCCCAGTTGGGATGGTCAATGGCAAACTGGCTGCGTAACGAGAGTGTCACCAACAGCGCGATTATGATCCAACTATAGTGGAGTCCGACCGCGACACCAAAGATGCGACCGAGCTTGATATGGGCTTTCATGTCTCTCCTCTACG
>JAICGZ010000538.1 GCA_025922875.1 Pyrinomonadaceae bacterium | reverse complement strand
TCATCGCCGTTGATGTTGAAACCTCGAACCGGCGCGTCCTCGATGGGCATAAAAAGAATCCACGACCCCGACGCAGTGTGGCGCTCAATTACCGACCTCGACGCGCGAGAGCTGTTCCACGAAAGATCTGCTTTTCATCTGCTTGAACAATTTATTCACGGAGCTGTCTATCACGTCGATTCGTTAGTTTCGGGAGGCAAGGTGCTTTTCGCCAGCGTCGAACGTTACGGCGCACCACCGTTTGAGGTTTCGCACTTTGGCGGGGTTCCCATCTCATACTTCGTGAAGCATGGTTCTCAGGAACAACGCGCTCTGCTCGCGCTGAACAAGAAGTTGCTGAAGGGCTTCGGCTTCGAGCAGGGCGTGACGCACGCTGAATTCATCCGGCCCGCGGACTTGGCGCAGCATGAGAGCGATCAGTTTATTTTTCTTGAAGTCGCAGCACGAGTCGGTGGTGCCTATACGGCGGACACTATCGAAGCGGCGACTGGTATTAATCTTTGGCGCGAATGGGCCAGAATTGAACTCGCTACGCCCGAACGGCCCTACATTCTCCCACCCATTCGCAAAGATTATGGCGGCATTGCTTTGTCACTGGCACGTCAGGAAAACCCCTGTACTACCAACTATGACGATCCCGAGATCGTGTATCGCGTGCGCAAGCCGTGGCATGTCGGCCTGATAGTGCGCTCTCCTGATCATGGACGAGTCGTAAATCTCCTGACGGAGTATGCGCGGCGCTTTAGCGAGGACTTTACCGCCGTCGCTCCTCCCGAAGAAACAGCGGAGCAACATCTATGAAGCCGCTACATGACGAACAGATTGCAGGACACTATGATCTCAACCGCACAGCTCAAACCTGAGAGTCAGTTTGCCAGGCCAGCCGCACATCTAATTGCGTCCATTCGGGGAGCCCTGCCTGGTCCAACTCTGATAATCCTTGGTGGCATTCACGGAAACGAGCCGGCTGGTGTGCTGGCTGCGGAACGCGTGTGGCTTCGCATGCAAAAACGGAGAGCTGTCTTGCGTGGCGAGGTGGTTTTGCTTCGAGGAAACACACGGGCGCTCGAGCAGAGAGTTCGTTACATCAATGCTGATCTAAACAGGCAATGGACGGCTGAGAATGTTCGAACCGCCGAGCTGGAACAAGGCACTCCTGAAGTGTCGGAACTCCTCGAACAAAACGAATTGCTTATAGTAATTAGGGAAGCGATCAACCGCGCACTAGGCGAGATTTACTTTCTTGACTTGCACACCACCTCGGCCCACGGACAGCCATTTGCAACGGTCGGCGATACTCTACGGAATCGCCGCTTTGCACTGAACTTTCCCTTGACTATTGTGCTTGGGCTGGAGGAACAGATTGACGGGACTCTGCTCGAATACGCCAACAATCTGGGTGCTATAACGATGGGCGTCGAGGCCGGACAGCATGAGGCCATGACTTCTGTGGACAATCATGAGGCAGTAATTTGGATCGCGACCGTGGCGACGGAAAACTTTCGTCGCGAGGATCTGCCGGAACTCGATAAAAGTCGATCCGTGCTCAAGCGGGCAAGTGGTGGGGAGAAAGTGGTGGAGGTACGCCACCGGCATGCGATTGTGCCTGATGATCACTTCGAGATGGAACCGGGCTTTAAGAATTTTCAGGCCGTGCGGCGCGGGAAGATTCTAGCCCGAGATCGTGTGGGCGCGATAAAAGCTTCCGAGACAGGATTGATCCTGATGCCTCTTTACCAGGCATTAGGTGATGACGGCTTCTTTCTTGTGCGTGAAGTTAAGCTCTTCTGGCTCAGGTTGTCGGCATTGCTTCGCAAACTGAAGGTTGGGCACTACATGCATCTTCTTCCCGGAGTTCGCCGCGATCCACTCAACGAAAACTGCTTGATTATCAACACACGCATCGCGCGGATTCTGCCCCTTCAGGTATTTCACCTGTTGGGGTTCCGCAGATTGCGCTGGACTGACAAGTATCTGGTGGTCAGCCGCCGCTCTTATGATCTGGTGAGGCCGACGAAGTTTGTTTTCTAAGTGGAGCTGGGGAAAGAACAAAACGAGGATATCACCGAATTCGCTTCAACTGCCGAGCTCTCGGAACGACGTCACACGGGATGCACAGCGGAAGTGACAACCATTGGAGAAAGAGCGAGATAAATTTAGACCACATCTTTCCCTCATCGCGCCGAGATCAGCGCGCATGCATAAATGGGCGAACAATGCTAGTTGTTGTAGCAGAAAGGTTAGAGTGGTGCCGAGGGCGGGAGTCGAACCCGCACGTCCTTTCGGACAACGGATTTTAAGTCCGCAGCGTCTGCCATTCCGCCACCCCGGCATGTTGTCCGTAACTGTAACTA
>JAICGZ010000537.1 GCA_025922875.1 Pyrinomonadaceae bacterium | reverse complement strand
TCCACGCCCTTCCCGCCTGGCGCTCGAATCTGAGCTTTCGTGGCCTGAGCCGGCTGCCGCTCGCATTGACAGTGCAGTGAAGCTATTGACGGTTGTGGTTATGTGATGTTGTTGAACATGAGTAGATTTTTCGATTTTCTACCCACATCAAATCCCATATGGGTAGGTTTTTGACTTTTCTACTCACACCGATTCAATCAACGGTACTTCTTTCTTTTCCTCAATACCGTGACGGGCTACGAACAAATTGAAAAGCGGCTCATTTAGATAGAAATTACTGCGGCCGATCTTGAGAAGCTTGAGATAGTTCTTCTCTACTAGCTGTTTCAGATACAGCGATGCGGTCTTACGACTGACACCCAACTCGTCCTCAATGAACTCGATCTTTGTGTAAGGGTGTCGAAATAGATTGTTGAGCAGGTCCTGACTATACAGTTTCGGCAAGTCCTTCTTCAAACCCTGTTTGTATTTCGTCATCATGGACCGGATCTGTTGTACGAGGAAAATCGTTTCACTTGCAGTCTGCTCCACGCCTCGCAGAACGAAGATTAGCCAACTCTCCCAATCGTTCGTTTCTCTTACGCTTTGTAACAAGCGATAGTACTCGGCTTTATTCTGAATAATGTAGCCACTCAGATAGAGGATCGGCAGATCTAATAGATCTTTGATTACCAGGTACAGAATGTTGATTATTCGTCCGGTGCGCCCATTGCCGTCATAGAAGGGATGAATACTCTCAAACTGATGATGAATGATCGCTAACTTCACCAGGGGATCCCCCAGATTAGGCCACTACGTTAGCACTAAGTCACCAGTTCCACGCGGTGTCCGTAGCTTGTAGGAGTAAACACTCGGATTGTTCATGTTAACGCACAGATCCAGAAAGCACCCGGTGCTAACGGCAGCGGCAGCCGTGGCAACACTTTCCTTACTCAGCGTGCCTTCCTTCTCGTCTCGTATCCGAAAGTAAAGCAACCGTATCAACGTATCAGACTGCGGGCCGATTTCCTGCTGATTGTTCTCCCATCGAGACAGGGTGCTGGCGTTAGTACGAAGCAAGGTCGCCCACTCCTTTGCGCTATAACCCAGTTGCTTCCTCAAGAACCGGATATCTTGACCTCTAAGCGGACACGGCTGCATCGCTACTGCTCGCGCAATGGTTGCATGTAGTTCGGGCATCTTCTTCAAACGAGGAACTTTCATCCCGCAAGCATCACACACCCGAAACTCCAGATTCAGAAGATAGACGTTGTCCAGACCGCATTCTTTATAACGGTAGGTCTGCCGGCTCCTGGTTCTGATCTCGCCTTTACGGCAAACGTCACACTTCATTTTGCATTGACTATTGTTAAAAAACGGTAACAACCAGCAGTGAGAAATCCTGCTCGAAAATCACGGTGATCGCTGTCAACTCCTCGCCGTCAATGTCAGTTCCTTCCACCCGATACTTCCAATTACAAAAATCGGAATCCCACTCGGCGTTCCGAATAACCTGCCCTTTCCCAAGCACCTGTTCCACATCCAGTGTGCTAACATTTTCTCTCCGGCATTCGCTCGTGCCAGCAATGGCCTGAATAATCAGTTGTACCTTCTTCCAGTAGCAGTCGAATCTTCCTTGTGGCTTCGAGAGGCGAAAGGCGCGGAGGCGTGATGGGTGACATCAGAGTTGACTGCTCCTTCTATTTCTTTAATTCCTGGAGCAGTCATATCTTCACCCTTCGATGAGCTAGACAGCGTAAGTCGCGAATTGACATATTGTCAAGGGGTGGCGGGACCTCGGGGTGCAGAAATTATGCAAGTTTTGTAGCAAGAAAAATAACCATTAACTGTTTGATTTGAAACTCTAAAGGGCTCCACTGCGTACTCAACCGTTCATTCACGGGGTAAACCCATCAACAATCACTCAAACGAAAGAGGTGTTTATGCGTTCTAACCGCCAATCGCGCCGCTCAATTATTGGTTTGCTGATACTTTCTGTCCTATTAATAGTGACACTGGCGGCGCCCGCGTGGGCGCAGCAACCGCCGCTAATCGACCGCGAGCTGTTCTTTGGGGATCCGGAGATCGCGGGCGCGCAGATCTCCCCGGACGGCGCCTTCATCGCCTTTATCAAACCCTTCAAAGGCGTGCGCAACGTCTGGGTGAAGAAGACTGCCGATCCATTCACCAACGCGAAGCCAGTCACCGCCGATACCAAGCGACCGATTCCCGCTTACTTCTGGTCGCGCGACGGCAAGTACATCCTCTTCGTCCAGGACAAAGCCGGCGACGAGAATTACAACGTCTACGCCGTGAATCCTGCCGACGCTCCTGCCTCAGGACAAGACGTGCCAACAGCTCGCAATCTCACGGACGCAAAAGGCGTGCGCGCAATGCTTTATGCCGTGCC
>JAICGZ010000536.1 GCA_025922875.1 Pyrinomonadaceae bacterium | reverse complement strand
CCCGAACGCGAGTTATTGCGCTTTCCGCCTATACCGATGAAGCGTACATTCGAGACATGATCGACGCAGGCGTGGTCGCTTATATCATCAAAAGCGGTGCTGCCAAAGACCTCATCCAGGCAATCCGTACTGCGTCCAGAGGCAGGGTCTACTTCAGCCAGGAAATCATGGGCGGAGCACATCATGCTGGAGCCTATGGCCGAGCGAGCGCTGAGTGTGCGATGCGCCCTCTGTCGCAGCGCGAACGTGAAATCCTGCAGCTGGTTGCGGAGGGAAAATCATCGAAGGAAATCGCTGCCATTTTGGGCATTGGCGAAACCACAGTCAAAACTCACCGCAACAACATTATGGGCAAACTCAACGTGCGCGACATCGCGGGGTTGACGCGTCAAGCCGTCAAACTCAAGTTGGTCCGTATCGATTGAAAAGTAATCCAAAGCTGGGCCACAATGTTGGCAGCCGACAGCAGGAACTATCCGTCCCTTGTCAATCGTAACTGCTTACGGATTCACTGTCAGATTAACGGGACAATTCGCGACCGAGGGTTTTTCCTTCACTCACTGTCCGCATCGACGGCTGTGCGGAACGGTGGTATTCTCTAGAGACTATGAGTAATACCACAATAATCATTCTCATTATCGTTCTACTCCTACTCTTCGGTGGCGGTGGCTATTTTTACCGTCGACGATGAGCAAAACGCCGCGAGCCCGAGCTTTTCGAGGGAAGTTCTCACTTACGGATGTATTGGGAGAAACGTTTGAGTGCGGCGGAACGGCGTTTCACTCGAGCTTGTGAGACTCTTGTTCGGGTCGCGAAAACTCTCACGCAACACGCCAGCCTTACAGTTCAACATTGCAACAAGTGGAGGCCAGCAGGTTAACGTCGCGAAGTAGCGGATTACGTTGACTTCTTACCGTCAACACGGATAATCTCAACGCTTCGCAAACGAAGGCTGAGCCCGAGCCTCTGCGTCCTCGCACACTCGCTTTATTCAGCCTTGTCAGTTCCTCTTTCAATCAAGGAGTCCTCCATGATGGCACATTCATCCCACACGCTTCGACTCAAACAGGGATTGACCATGCTGATAGTCCTGTGTCTAAGCAGCCTTGCAGGCGCCCCAGTGGGCGGTTCGGTCAATGCTCCCAGCGCTGATCCTATTCTTTTTGAAGGAAGCATCGCTCCAGGCGATGTGAATGACCTTGGCGCTAATGACTCAGATCTGGTGGTCAACGGCTGGCGGAAGATTTCAGCTTTCCCGATCCGGTAATCGTCACCAGCATCACGTTTCTCGGCGGTTACTTTCCCACAAGCACGCCGCAGACCGATTCGTTTACACTGACTATCTATAACGACAACATGGGCCTACCAGATCCGCTGTCCATCGTAACGCAGATTGCTCTCGCGAATTTGGACCGCACCGACACGGGCACGGATGTCTTTGGGATCGACCTTTACACGTACACGGCGAGTTTTGCCGGGGTGAGTCTCCTGGGGGGCACAAGATACTGGTTGACGATAGTTAACAATACGACTGGCGATACGGACGATAACTGGGCGTGGGCCGGGAAACATGAAGTCGGTAACTTCGCGCGGTCGTTCAACGGCGGTGTGACGTGGTTCGACACACCTCCCGGGAGCTTCTCATTCCTTCTGAGAGGTACGGTGGACGAGTGCCCCAATTCGGATCTGAGCACCACCGTTGTCATTGATGGTTGCAATTCTGGGGTTCCCAATACGTTGTTTCCAAGCGGCTGCACGATCTCTGACCGCATTGCGGCATGCGCCGAGGGTGCCGGCACTCATGGTCAATTCGTGCGTTGTGTCTCCGACGTGACTAATGACCTGAAGAAAGCCGGCACCATCACGGGTCAGCAAGGTGGCGCGATCGAAAGCTGTGCCGGCCGGGCTAACATTCCCTAACGTCTGATCGAGATGCGAGTACGGAAATTCTGAAAAACCGAAGAGTCGATCATTTCTGATCGGCCTTCCAGCCAAGCAACCGAGACTGCGCAAGAGTAGGCTGTGCCTTTAGCGATCAAGCATCCGCTTTGAGACATGGCCCGCAATCGCTTTGATCGTTTGCTCGCTTGCGCCACTCTCGCATAGTTCTGTAATCAGGTGATGCCGTAGATCGTGAAAGCGCAATCAGCGCAATCCTGCCTTAGTTGTGAGTGGTCGTCGAAGCCCTGGCGCAGGGCCGTCACGTCACAAGTTACGACACAAAAAGCGGCCCTCACAGCCGCTTCCTCGCAAACTACTGATTTATATTGGTAGGCGCGTGGGGATTTGAACCGCAGACCCCTACCGTGTCAACGCGACGCTTTACCCTCACGAACCCCAATAATAAAGGGCCTTTTCGTTCTTTTTCTTTTCTTTCCGACCAATTACCCGACCAATTACTT
>JAICGZ010000535.1 GCA_025922875.1 Pyrinomonadaceae bacterium | reverse complement strand
GACCGAAGCGTCAAAGTTGTAAACCGTCTTTTGCAACACCCGGTCTGTCGCACCCAGCGGAAAGCGCTCTTGCATCCACCGCAACCGGTTACAGATCGCGGCATGCGAGATCGCTACGCCTTTCGGCTGGCCCGTCGAACCCGAGGTATAGATCACGTACGCCACATTCGCCGGCGTCACACCGCAGCAGACATTTTCAACGTTCTCAAGACCGAACACTCTCCAGTCGCTGTCGACGCAGATGACTTGCATGCCGTCGCGCTGTAACCGGTTCCGGAAAGTTTCCTGCGTCAGCAGCACTGGCGGCCTGGCATCGTCCAATATCAACGAGAGACGTTCGGATGGCTGCTCAGGGTCGAGCGGTAAATAGGCTGCGCCGGCTTTCAGGATAGCCAGCAATCCGATCATCATCTCGAACGATCGTTCCATCAGGACGCCAACTATCATTTCCGGCCCTACGCCGAACGTCCGCAGATGATGGGCCAATTCGTTGGCGCGTGTGTTGAGCTGACGATACGAGAGACTTCTATCTTCAAAGGTGACAGCCACGGCTTCAGGCGTGCTTGCAGCCTGTGCTTCGATTCTTTCGTGGAGGCAGCGGACCAGTTCGTAATCACCCGCTGTCTGGTTCCATTCGACGAGCAGTTGCTGTTGTTCCTGATCCGAGATGAGCACGGATCGTTCGTAACGCTGGCGAGGCTCATTCGCCATCGCTTCCAGCGTTTTCACGTAATAGCCGGCAATTGTTTTGACCTGCTCCTCATCTAACTGCGTCGCATCGCAGAGAAGACTCAGATTAACTTGTAACGACGGGACTTCGAGGCTGAAGCTGGCTGTCAATGTGTGGTTCGTCTGTTCAAACGTATCAGCGCTCAGGGGCTGGATCTCTGAGAATGCTGAAACACTCTCGTAGATATGAAAGTGAATAAAATTGAAGGCCGTCTCAAACAGATGCTGGCCGCCCAGGCGACGCTGCATCTCAGCGAGAGGAAACCAACGATGTGGCAACATTTCGATCTCGGAAGCGAAGGTCTCGCGCACAAGATCGATCCATTCCCCTCCAGATAACTGCTGCCGGAATGGGATTGTATTGAGAAAGAGACCAAGAGCGCGTTCGCCATCAGACTCCTCCAGGCGGCAGTTTGTTACCACGCCGGTGAGCACGTCCGTCTGGCCACCGACCAGACTCATGACGCGCAAGTGGGCGGCCAGCAACACGCTCTTCATCGGCACGCCTGCAACACGAGAAAGTCGTCGCAAACCCTCGGAGACTTCATTCGACAACCGCACTTCATGCAATAACGGATGAGAGGATTCGACTGCTGCTTCGATAGACTCGCGCCAACGCGGCAGCGTAAGCACCACGTGATCGCTCAACCTTTGCAACCAGTAGTCGGCACACACTTCAGATTCGAGAGCTTTTCTTTCGAGAGCTACGAACTCACTGAAGCTCGCTGACGGAGGAGCAGGAAGCGACGCCGGGTTTCCTATCGCCACGAAATAAAGTTGAAACAGTTCAGAGATCATGGCCGCCACACTCCAGCCATCGAGGATGGCGTGGTGGCAGTTCATCGTGAACTGTATGGTCTCTTCGCTGCGACGATGCACCGTGAAGCGCATTAATGGAGGACAAGAAGAATCAAAGACGCGCATCTTCTGCGTCTCCATCCAATCCTCCAAGGCGCGCTTTTGCTCAGCCTCTGACAACCAGCGCAAGTCAACTACTTGCAAAGGAATCTCGGCGGACTGATAGACCAACTGCAGAGGTTCGCTGAAGCTCGTCAGATCAAAACCAGTGCGCAGTATCGGATGCCGAGCGGCAAGTTGCTTGACGGCCGTTTCGAGAGCATTTATATCGACCTGCCCGCGTAAATGAAAACTGCTGAGGTCGTGATAGATCGCCGTGTCAGGACTGTATTCCCGATGAAAGAGCATCCCTGATTGCAACATCGTCAACGGGTATGCGTCTTCAACCGTCGCGGGCATTCGCGATCGGTCCTCGTCACTGATGAGACTAAACGGCTCGGTCTTCGTTGGCACTAAGGCGAGCGGCTGTGTGGTCTTGAGTTCCTGGGCCAACTCGAAGACAGACTGGTGCCCGAACAATTGCTCAAGAGAAAATTCCAGGCCCACTCGTTGTGCCGCGGCTTTGACTTGAATACTGCGAATCGAATCGCCGCCCAATTCAAAGAAGTTGTCGTGTATGCCGACGCGCTCGAGTTTCAACACCTCGGCCCAAATGTTCGTCAGCGTCTCTTCGATCGGTGTGCGTGGCGCGACGTAGTTTCGTTTCGATTCAGTTGTCGTTTGGGCTGGCGCTGGTAGTCGTTTTCGATCGAGCTTTCCGTTGGGTGTCAACGGCAAAGCGTCGAGTATCTCGAAGGCCGCCGGAATCATGTAATCCGGCAATTTC
>JAICGZ010000534.1 GCA_025922875.1 Pyrinomonadaceae bacterium | reverse complement strand
TTAGTAATTTTAGTAACAGGGGCGGACGTTAATGGTTGCTCCTGGCCGTTAACCTCGCGCGCCGCAGAGACAGGACCAGCAAAAGAGACGCGCACATCGTCCGCTTGCTTGCCATCAAGCTCCACGAGTCGAACGATCCACTCGTCACTGTTTTCCGCTTTCTTTGTGGCGAGCACTCTTATGCGCGAGTTGTTGATGCGGAGCAGGGAAAAGTCTTTGCCGAGTGGTCCTGGATGTTTCGAAGTTTCGAATGCAATCAGCGGCTGGTTTAACCGGTACGCCTGCCAATCGGTTTGTGCCGCGCGCCAATCACCTGCGTGTCCGGCAAGACCGTAAGTAAACTCATGCCGTCCCCAATCCTGTGTACCTTGATCGGCATAACCGCCTCGAGTTCCCGGCGTGCGCACCAGCGTCAATCGGAGCGTCTGGTCGTTTGGTTTATCGGATCCATATTTACAATCCGTAAGCACAGTCACTCCGTGGGCATTGCTTTGGTCCGTCAGATCGATCCATTGGTGCGAGGCAACTTCAAATTGCCGGTCATAAGCATTGGGTCGCTGAATCGTGCCGATGTCCCAGTTGTAGGTAGCCAACTGGTTTTGCGCGGTTAAGTTGAATGTAGCTTTCAGGTTGGTCTCTTTGTTTTTCCAGTCGACGACGTTGCCGAATTCGACACGGTTGCCTGCGTCGCCGGCAGCAAGACTGATCGTCTGCGAGAAGCGAGAGCCGTCCGACTCGCGTGTGATTTCCAACGACACGCGCACCGGGCCTTGTTCGACGACTCGAATCTTTGCCGGCCCGCTGACAAAAGCGCGAGGTGCGCGCTGCACATCTTCGAAATCCATGTTCCATGCGGGCCATTGACGAGGGTTGTCGGTTGAGAGTGCGAGACGATGTGGAGCAGACAGGAGTTCGCGATCGATCTTCTTGTCAAAGATGCTCGACGCGTCGCCGTTTTGATCGATCTGAACGCGATAACGATCATTCTCGAGTGATGACTCGGTGACTTTGAGTGCTGGCGAGACCGACGGTGTATCAGCTGGCTGCACATCGAAAACGGCATAACCCGCTGACGGAACCTTCGCCAGAAACAACACTTTCCCATTGCTCAACTGCGCCGGAACTTCACGCCCGTCCGGTCCCCACACACGCACGCCTCGTGGTGTGCCGTTGGGCCAACTCACCTTCGCTTCAACTACGTCCTCACGATCAATATTCAACGGATTGTAGACGGCGAGCGCCACGCCTTTGACCTGCGTATCGAGCCCGGATACGACGCCTTCCGTCGCACTCGTCAAGACACCAGCGAACTGGTTCATCGCGAGAATCTGATCGTTCCACGCAAATTGAAACGCCTTTGGCGTGGAGGTGCCCGGTAAGAGATCGTGGAACTGTCCTCCCATTACGAGCGTCCAGGCATTGTTTAGTCTCTCGCGCGGATACGAACGCGCGCCTAACCATTCAGCCGCGAGCGACGCGTTCTCAGCCGCATCAGCCAGCAGTTCGTTCTTGCGGTTCCAACGTTTTTGATAAGCCTGCGACGTCAGCGAGCCGGCGGAATGGTTGATCAACTCGAGATCGCCTTTGTATCGCGGCAGTTTGGTGGTTGGGCAGCAGCGGAGTAGATCCTGGAACATCTGATCGGCTTTGGACCAGATGACGTTGATTGGACCATCACCGACCTGGACCATCGACTCAGTATTTGCAGGAGAGGGCGGACCAGTTTGCGGTAGAAATGCCTTGCGCTTCGTGGTGATCGCCTCCATCAGTCGTACCGAGTTTTCGTTCGGTGAGCCGCCCACGTCCCCGGTGCCGACGTAGTGATAGTCGGCAAAGACACCCGTCAAGTTGCCGTTGATCTGGATTCGTTTGACCCAATCTTCCTGCGCTCTGCCGCGTGACGCCGCTGCGCCGGCCGGAGACTTGCTGATGTCGTAAGTTACCTGGCTGCCGTAGCTCAGCGGGTTCAAAGCCGCGATTACTGTTTGGCCGTCTGGTCCTTCCCATAACCCAACGTTGAAGGGAATGCCTGCGGGAGTCTGTTGCGGTGAATCCGGTCCGCCGACATGCGGCGCGGGCTGCCATGCTGAGGAAAGTTTTTGCGTGGAGAAACCTTTGATGCCTGCGTGGGAAAGTATGCTGGGCAGGGACGCGGGAAAGCCGAAACAGTCGGGCAGCATGTACTCTTCGCTGGCCAGGCCAAACTCTTTGCGAAACCAATTATTGCCGTAAAGGATTTGTCGAAAGATCGATTCGGCGCTCGGAGAATTAACGTCTCCTTCTTCCATTGACGAACCGGCGGGAAACCATCGGCCCGCGGCTATGTACTGTTTGAGTCGTTCGAAATCGGAAGGGTAATACTCCTTGATCAACCGGTAGCGATTTGCACCGCTGAAGTTGAAGATGTAGTTGGGATATTTTTCAAACAGGGCGAAGTTATTCCGCATCGTCTTCGGGAGATACTCGCCGATAGTTTGCGGATACTCCCAACGCCACTCAGTGTCGAGATGCGCGTAGCCGACTACGTAGAGCGTTGGCTC
>JAICGZ010000533.1 GCA_025922875.1 Pyrinomonadaceae bacterium | reverse complement strand
GTCCGAACGGTCGTGACAGTGAGGCCGAGGTAAAAAAGAAACTCGGCTGACTGCATTCCGCAGCAAAACGCGTCTCGTTTGGTGAAACGAAACTAACCTTGGGCAATGCGGCAAGCGGTTGAGGCGGCGCCTCCCGATCGGCCCGTCTCTGGGCCATCATCGGCACCCGAAAACTTTCAGCTTGTGGACCGCGCGAACGAGATATCCCAACCTTCTTTTCGCATCGCTCTTCAACCGGGTTTATTACATCTGGCAGTGGAAGAAGCCGTGGGCCGACATTGCTGGAAATACAGAGTGAGAGTAGTGCGGCAATAACTAGAAGGCCGCGCAAGTCGGTTAGTCCCGGTTTGAAATACTGAAAGCTCATCCGAACAGTGGGAAAATCTTATCAAAACCGTCGTGTTCGTTGAAGTCGAGCCCGTAACGCACCCCAGGCTCGATTGCTTTAAGAATCGTCGAAGTGGTCCGAATCTATTCAAAA
This sequence comes from Pyrinomonadaceae bacterium, assembly GCA_025922875.1. Classification (GTDB taxonomy): domain Bacteria; phylum Acidobacteriota; class Blastocatellia; order Pyrinomonadales; family Pyrinomonadaceae; genus PSRF01. The sequence goes on along the minus strand of JAICGZ010000533.1, from coordinate 2,200 downwards.
AAGACTTGCATCATCGAAACGAACGTTGAACGAGTCCACAGATCGCGGTAGACCTCGGTTTCGCGTCTCTGCAAACCGCGGAGTTCCTTCACTACAAAGCTGCTGCGTCGCTAATCTTTGGTCAAAGGTGAACGGAAGGCCGCTCGCATCACGTGCGATTCGAGACCTCCACTTATCGGTTCAATTGAGAGGTCCAGATCCTCAACGGGAATCGACCAATTCCTGCAAGCGAATTGTGTCGCTCGATAAAGCATGAACCGATGATACCGGGCTCCAGAGCCACGGCGGCAAAAACCGAATGCTGCGGCAATGCCCTGCACAATACAGAACGCAACCTATTTCAAGGTATTCAGCACGGCGCGTAATTCAGCGTTGGTGGGCCGCTTGCGATAATCCGATTCGATCTTTGCCCAGGTCACTTTCCCGTCCTTATTAATAATGTAAACGGCCGGGTGAGGGATGCCGTCAACATTTTGCCCTTTATATGCGGGATCGCGGAGGCCGTAGGCGTCGATAACTTTGTGGCCCGGATCGCTTAGGAGTGGAAAGCCAACCTTACCTTTGCCGTCTGACGCGATCTTCTCCGAGAAGTTCTTGCTGATGTCCGGAGGATCCACGCTGATCGCGTAGAGTTTTACATTATCATCTTTCATTAACAGCGATCGCAGTTCGGCTAACTGCCGAGCACAGTACGGTCACCAGTAACCGCGATAAAACACAAGCACAACCGGGCTTTTGCTGCGGGCGTCAGACAGGGTGACTTTCTGTCCGTTTTGATCTTCCAGGGTGAAGTCGGGAGCAACTTCTCCGACTGCGACCGGATCAGTGCGCTGGGCGTAGTATGCCGGGTGCGCACTCGCGCATAGTCCGATTGAAATTAGAAGAATTATGGGAAGTAGCTTTTTCATGTAATCCCTACCTCAAAAACTTTACCGGTAAAGTCTGTAGTCCTCTCAACAGCATACTCGGACGCCAGCGCAACGATTCAGGATCTATCTTTAACTGCAAGTTTGGTACCCGCGCCAATAAAGTATTAATGGCGATCTGAGATTCCATCCGGGCCAGCGGTGCGCCCAGGCAGAAGTGAATTCCCTGACCAAATGAGAGGTGTTTGTTTGGTTCGCGTGCGAGATTCAATTCATCAGGAGTATCGAATACAGTCTCGTCCCGGTTTGCTGATCCAATTACGCCTAAAATCATTTCTCCGCGCGGAATCTTTACCTCCTGCATTGTCGCATTATCGAGTGCATAGCGTTCAGTCGTCATCAAAACGGGCGATGTGTAGCGGAGAAGTTCCTCTACCGCGAATTTGATAAGCGAAGGCTCACTACGAAGTCTTTCCATTTGGTGCGGGTTCTGCAAAAGAGCCAGCATTCCGTTACCAATAAGGTTTACTGTTGTTTCCTGTCCCGCAATTAAGAGCAGGAAAACCATTGCCAGTAATTCGTCTTCATTCAATCTGTCGCCTGCCTCTTCTGCCCTAATCAGTGCGCTGACGAGGTCATCTCGCGGATCTCGACGGCGCACTTTGAAGAATCGGCGTAAATAGCGGATGAACCTCCACACGCTTGGGATTACGCGCAAGGTAGGTTTAGGCGAGGTTAGAGAGACAACGGCGTTGGACCACTTATGGAAGTTATCGCGGTCTTTTGTTGGGACGCCCAAAATTTCGGTAATGATTGTCATCGGCAACGGAAGCGCATAGTCCTTGATTAAGTCGATCTCGCTGCGTGGTCCAACGAGGTCCAGCAGTTCGTCGGCAAGCGCTTGTACACGTGTTCTCATCTTATCGACGAGTTGTGGCGTAAATGCTTTATGCACCAATGAACGTAGTCGTGTGTGATCGGGAGGATCGAGGTCGAGCATGTTGCGCTCCAGCGGACGAAACATCGGCGGTGTCCAGGGTAGCTTTCGCGCTTGTTCTGGCGTCAAAGCACTGCGGCGGTTTTTTGTGAAGCGCTCATCGCGAAGTAACGTCAGTACATCGTTATAGCGCGCCACGAGCCAAACCGGAGTTCCGTCAGGAAGTGTCGTTCGGTATACCGGTTCAGTGGCGCGCAGCTGTGCGAGGAAGGGAAACGGATCAGCTTTGAATTCGGCGCTGACGATGTTTGGCTGTGGTAAAACGCTCATTGAAATAGTCCATTGTCTGTTGGGCGAACCACTCTATATCGTGCGCTGAGCCAGTAGACTGTTGATC
>JAICGZ010000532.1 GCA_025922875.1 Pyrinomonadaceae bacterium | reverse complement strand
GCTTGAACTCTTGAACTCTGAACCAGTTCTACAGCTTAAAATCGAAGTCGATATACCCGGCGAAGCGCACAGGTTTGCCGCCGAAGGTTGAGGGTGGGAAAGCCCAGGCCCGAGCAGCCTCTTCGGCCGCCTTGCGAAGCAGCATGGGACCTTCGGAGTTAGTGATCCAGATCTTCCCGTTTTCATCCACAATCGCAAAAACCCGCACGGTGCCGGTCACGTTATGCGTTTTTGCCTGCGCTGGGTAGACCGGCGTTACGCGTTTTGTCTCGCGACCGTTGAGCGATCCGGTAGTGATCAGTTGCGGTTCGGGAGCCGAGGTATTTGCCGTCGGGAGCGGAGTGGGGGCGGGCGCCGCGTCGGAGTTGTTCGGCGTAACGCTTGGTTTGGTGGCGAAGGGATTGGGGATTCTGTTGGTGACTGCGTCAAGCGCAGGCGATCGCCCCAACGAGGCCACCTGTTTTTGCGAGGCAGCCATCTTCTCTCGCGCCATCAGGTATTCGGTCTGCCATTTGGCGCGATCATCCGCATTTCGCGCGAGCGACAACCGAATGCCCAGCACGTCTTCCTGCAGGGCCAGGGCATCGTAAGTTCGACCTGCTTCTTTCGAGATCTCTGTCGCTTGCGCGATTACACGTTCTAACAAGCCGCGAACTCGTTCCAGGTCAGTGTTCGCTTCGACGGGCAGATCGGTGTCAGTCGGGTTGATACCGTAACTACGATAGCGAGCGAGGTGTGAACGAATGCCAATGATCGTTTGACCCGCTGCGGCAAAGTAAGTGCGCAGCGATTCATCTTTTTGCGCCGCACGCTTCTGGAACGTCTCTTCAAGCAACGACTGCGAGCGACCATAATTTCCCTCTTCGAGGTAAATGCCGAGCAACATTAAAGTCGCGACATTGCGCAGTGTGACGTCGTTGGCGGACGCGCGGATGTTTTCCAGTTCGGCGGCGGCAGCTTGAAGCTGATGGACCGCGGCGAGTGCGCGAGCACGCTGAATCCGTTGGAAAACGGAATTGACGCCTGACGCGTCTTCGGCGGAGCCAGTCGACTGACCCACCGCCATAACGGTTGTGATTAGAATTAAAACTGTCGGGAGGATTACATTGAAGTAGGGGCGAAAGTAAAAAGAACTCATCAAAGGCATTATGGCCGCATTGTCCCGAATGAGGCAAGCGAGGCCACAAAGAGGCACAAAAAGCGCAAAAGAATCGGAGAGTGAGGACTGACGGCAAAAGAGTTTTGTGCCTTTTTGTGGCCTACTTCGCGCTCGAGGTGCCGAGGCTCTTGATGATCTTGTCGCGGAAGGCGCGGGCGTCGTTTTTGACCGCGGTTTCGTTGAGGGTTAACAAACGGCGGTTACGCATGACGATGCGGCCGTTGATGATGACGGTCTCCACGTCCGAAGCTTTGGTGGCGTAGACGAGATCGGAGTAGACGTTATACAGCGGAATCTGGTTGAGGGTGTCGCGATTGATGACGAGGAGATCCGCGCGCTTCCCTTTTTCGAGTGAGCCAATCTCTTTCTCGAGATGTAGTGCCTGTGCACCGCGAATCGTGGCTAACTCGAATGCCTGCTGCGCAGAGATTACTTTCGGATCGCCGCTGAACACCTTGTGCAGTTTCGCGACAGTATCCATCTCTTCCCACATGTTCAGATCGTTGTTCGACGCCGCTCCGTCAGTACCCAAACCCAGCAACAAATTCTCTGTCATCATCTTCGGAACAGGCGCAACACCGGCCGCGAGTTTCATGTTTGACTGCGGATTGTGGATCACACCCACACCGCGTCGCTTCAGAATGGCGATGTCTGTTCCCTGCGGCCACACCACGTGCGCCGCAATCACTTGGTCGTTCAAAAAACCGATGCGGTCGAGATAAGCAACCGGACTAGCGCCTTTCTCTTTTACACTATCGTCGACTTCACGCTTCGTCTCTGAAATATGTATGACGATTGGCGCGCCCGTACGATCGGCGAACGCCCGCGCGGCTTTCAGATGTTGTTCTGAAACTGTGTACGGCGCGTGAGGTGCAATTGCCGGAATGATGAGTTCATGTCCTTTCCAGCGAGCAACAAACTTCTCAACGTAGGCCATGCCTTCGGCGTTGGTCTTGTTGTCAGCGACGGGAAAGTCGATGATGGTTTCACCAAGAACACCGCGAACGCCGGCTTTCGCAGTCTCGTCGGCAATCGCGTCTTCAAAGTAATACATGTCGCAGTAGGTTGTAGTCCCGCCGCGAATCATCTCCGCCAGTCCCAGCCGCGTGCCGACCCGTACAAATTCCTCCGTCACGTTTTTTGCTTCGGCCGGAAAGATGTATTTCGTGAGCCACTCCTGGAGGTCGAGATCATCGGCGAGGCCCCGAAACAGGACCATCGGAATATGCGTGTGGCCGTTGATTAAACCCGGTGTGATGACTTTCCCGGCAGCGCTCACTTTCTGTCGTGACGTGTAATCACGTTCAATCTCCGCCCGTGAGCCAATGGCCATGATGCGACCGTTCGAAACGGCGATACCACCATCTGTTATGACTCGGCGCGTCTGGTCCATCGTCACGATCGTGCCGCCAAGCACAAGCAGATCGACCGGCTGCCGGCGAGTCTGGGCACTGGCATTGGAAAGCATGGTCATTAGAATCAGGGAAACACAGATAAACACGGATTGATACGGATTCATTTTTTCTTCAAG
>JAICGZ010000531.1 GCA_025922875.1 Pyrinomonadaceae bacterium | reverse complement strand
GCCGATTGAATATACTTTTACTCGCGAACTCGCACGCTCCAGCATGCGCATGTACTTGTAAACGTCTTCGGCATACGGCAACTTGCCGGGCGCGCCGGCAACGTCACCGAGCACTGCCTTGGGAGTTGGCACGTTGGGCGAAGCAGGCAGGTAATCAGTCAACGGCGAGTTGAAGAACGGCTCGGTTGTATACTCGCGAATCTTGTTGGTGTACTCCTGATCGATCGGTTGATTCGGATCGCGACCGGGTTTTGTTTGAGCGTTAGTAATTGCTCCGAAGGCTGAAAGGGAGAGAACGCACACCAGGAGCAAGCGATGGGGACGCAATAAGGTCATATAGTTTTTTCCTCGGTAGGGCTTTCACAGATACACAGATTACACAGATTTTTGAAATCAGTGAAATCTGTGTAATCTGTTATCAGATGTCAGATCAACCAAAGAAATCCAAGGCTGCTGGTGGAGTGCCGGCGATAATTGCTACGGTTAAAACTCTCTCAGAGGAGACGGGGCTTGTTCGCGGCGTGCGCACGCTGCTCAAAGTAAATCAAGCGGGCGGAGTTGATTGTCCGGGCTGTGCGTGGCCGGAACCAGATCAGAAACGTTCGCATTTCGAGTTTTGTGAAAACGGCGCAAAGCACATTGCAGACGAAGCGACAACCAAGCGCGTCACGCCGGAATTTTTTCAGAAGTGGAGCGTTGCCGAACTTTTAGAGCAGTCGGATCAATGGCTAGGCGCACAAGGGCGGCTCACTCATCCGATGCTCCTGCGTCGTGGCGCGACTCATTACGAGCCGGTGAGCTGGGACGATGCTTTCGAGCTGCTCGCCGCTGAACTGAATTCACTAAACTATCCGGATCAGGCAATCTTCTACACCTCCGGGAGAACCAGCAACGAAGCAGCGTTCCTTTATCAACTCTTCGTACGCCAGTTCGGCACCAACAATCTGCCTGATTGTTCGAACATGTGTCATGAGTCGAGCGGGTCGGCGCTGAGTGAAACGATCGGCGTCGGGAAGGGGACTGTAACGCTCGAAGATTTCAATAAAGCCGACGCGATCTTTGTTATCGGTCAAAACCCCGGCACGAATCACCCGCGAATGCTGGCCGCCCTGGAACATGCTAAGCGCAACGGCTGCAAGCTGGTTCATATCAATCCGCTGCCGGAAGTCGGGATGACACGCTTCAAACATCCGCAGCACGTTCTCGGACTACTCGGTTCAGGAACGGCACTGGCTGATCTGTTTCTTCAGGTGCGAATCAATGGGGATGTGCCATTACTGAAAGGGATCATGAAAGCGGTGATGGCGCGTGAAGGTGCTCTCGATCGAGACTTCATCGCTCAATTCACCACCGGTTTCGATGAATTCGCTTCGGCGTTGCGAGATGTTTCATGGACGGAGATCGTCGAACAGAGCGGCGTCTCCAAAGAAAAGATCGAACAAGCGGCGCAAATCTTTGTCGAATCCGAGCGCACGATCTTCTGTTGGGCCATGGGCCTCACCCAACACCACAACGCAGTTTCAAACATTCAGGAGATTGTGAACCTGATGCTCTTGCGCGGCCAGATTGGAAAGCCCGGCGCGGGATTGTGTCCAGTGCGCGGGCATAGCAACGTGCAAGGCGATCGCACCGTGGGCATTTGGGAACGACCCACCGCCGCATTTTTAGATAAGCTTGGCGCCGAGTTTAATTTCAATCCGCCACGCAATCATGGGTTCGACACTGTGAGAGCAATCCAGGCGATGCACGACGGGCAAGGCAAGGTGTTCTTTGCACTCGGCGGCAACTTTCTGTCCGCTACTCCCGACACAGAGTTTACGACAGCTGCCTTACGGCGTTGCCGGTTAACTGCGCACGTGTCGACTAAACTAAATCGATCTCACTTGATAACCGGAGATCGCGCGTTGATTCTTCCGTGCCTCGGCCGCACCGAGATCGACATGCAGGCGACTGGAGCGCAGTTGGTCACCACGGAGAACTCGATGGGCGTCGTGCAGATCTCCCGTGGTTCACTCGCGCCCGCTTCGACAGAACTTCTGAGCGAACCTCAGATCGTGGCGCGGCTGGCGAGAGCTACACTCGAGCACCGGACCACAGTTGATTGGGAAGATCTGGCGCGTGACTACGATAAAATTCGCGATGCTATCGAACGAGTGTTGCCGGGTTTTGATGACTACAATACGCGCGTGCGCCAGCCTGGTGGATTTTATCTGCCTAACGCCGCGCGAAATCGAGTCTTCAACACGACGAGCGGCAAGGCGCAGTTCACTATTCATGAATTACCCGAGCATAACCTTCGTCCGGATCAGCTTTTAATGATGACAATTCGCAGTCACGATCAGTTTAATACTTCGGTCTACAGCGCGAACGATCGGTATCGAGGAATCAGTAACGGAAGACGCGTCGTGTTTCTTAACGAGGAGGACATTGCCGCGGTGGGTCTGCGCGCGCGACAAGTTGTAGACTTAGTGAGCCATTTCGAAGGCGAAGAGCGAATTGCGCGGCAATTTGTTATTGTGCCCTACGATATTCCACGGCGCTGTGCCGCGACTTACTTTCCGGAAGCGAATGTTTTGGTACCAGTACGCAGCGTTGCCGCAAAGAGCAATACGCCGGCATCGAAATCGGTAGTAATTAGCATTCGGCCCGCAACGGAGGATTAGAGCAAACATGGCTTCTCGATCAGCAAAGCCCGCAAAGTC
>JAICGZ010000530.1 GCA_025922875.1 Pyrinomonadaceae bacterium | reverse complement strand
TCAATCTCATCCCACATCGGACTTCCGCTGCCGAGGTTTGCGTAGAGGCGGCGGTAAGTTTCCGGTTCATATGCTGAGTGCATCAGTGTGCCAATCTCCGTAACACTCGGCCAAATCTCACGAAGGAAAACATCGCGCCCGTTCTTGTCCTTTCCGAGCGGCTCATTTTGCATATCAATCGCGACGGTTCCGGCGAGCGCGAATGCCACCACCAGCGGTGGCGACATAAGGAAGTTGGCGCGGAGCGATTGATGAACGCGAGCCTCGAAATTGCGATTACCGGATAGCACGCTTGCAACTACAAGATCGTGCTCGCGAATCGCTTGCTCGATACAAGGATCGATGGGTCCCGAGTTGCCGATGCAAGTGGTGCAGCCGTAACCCGCAAGATGGAAACCTAACTCCGCGAGGTACGGCATCAAACCCGTTCTTTCCAAGTATGCCGTGACTACGCGAGAGCCAGGCGCAAGTGAAGTCTTAACGGCGGGACTTATCTTCATCCCACGTTCGACGGCTTTCTTTGCCACGAGTCCGGCGGCCAACATCACGGAAGGGTTTGACGTGTTTGTGCAGGAAGTGATGGCCGCAATGAGCACGTCGCCATGGCCCAATTCCACGTGTGCTTCCGGAAATTCTTCGGAAAGCCGGGGCGCTACACGGTCCGGCGTGGGACGATTATTCATCATTTCCACTTCGGTCCACGCGCTGGTCTCTTTCGGCGTAACATCGTTGATAACAGGTAACTCGCGCGATTCCTCAGCTTGCTGGCCGCCGCCCGCCAGCGTCGCCAAACCGGGGCTTTCGTCAGCGCAAACACCGATGTGCGTGGGAAAGCGAGATTCAGACTTTTTCCTGCCGTAACCTCCTTCGCCGGCTGGTCTCTTTAAGAGCTCGCTGAATGTTTCTTTCAAATCCGAAAGCGCGATTCGGTCCTGCGGCCGTTTTGGACCAGCCACGCTCGGCTCAATGCTTGCGAGATCGAGATCGAACACCTGGGTGTAGTCACATTCACCAGCTCGAGGCATGCCAAACATGTCTTGCGCAGTAAAGTAGTTACGAACGAGATCCACATGCGCTTTGCTTCTGCCGGTGGCCGCGAGGTATTTGCACGTCTCTTCGTCAATTGGAAAGAAACCCATTGTGGCGCCGTATTCAGGCGACATGTTGGCAATGGTGGCGCGATCTGGGACTGGCAGACTAACCGCACCCTCACCATGAAATTCTATAAACTTGCCGACTACCTTTGCCGCACGCAGCATCTCTGTAACTCTCAGTACGAGATCAGTTGCGGTTACGCCGTCACGTAAAACGCCTGCAATGTTTACACCGACAACGTCAGGAGTCAGCAGATACACGGGCTGGCCCAGCATCGCGGCTTCAGCTTCAATGCCTCCGACGCCCCAACCAACGACTCCCAACCCGTTGATCATCGTCGTGTGAGAGTCGGTGCCTACCAACGTGTCGGGGTAACAGATTCCATCTTTCTCGATGACACACTGCGCCAGGTATTCAAGGTTGACCTGATGGCAGATGCCCAAGCCCGGCGGCATCACCGTAAACTCGTCAAATGCCTGCCGGCCCCACTTCAAAAACTTATAGCGCGAATGGTTGCGCTTGAATTCCATTGCAATGTTGCGCGTGAAGGCATCGCTCGTAGTTGAGAAATCGACCTGCACGGAATGATCGATGACGAGATCGACACGCACCATCGGCTCCACGATGTTTGGATTGCGCCCCAATCTCGCTACCGCCGATCGCATGGCTGCCAGATCCACGACGAGCGGCACCCCCGTGAAGTCCTGCAACAGAACTCGCGAGACCACGAACGGTACTTCTGCAGTTCGTTCCGCATTAGGGTGCCAGCGCGCGAGACGCTGTACGTTCTCCTCGGTGATACGCTCCCCGTCGCAGTTCCGAAGTACTGATTCGAGCAAAATTCGAACCGAAACCGGCAGCCGCGAGATGGTTGCGATACCTTGAGCTTCGAGTTGCGGAAGCGAATACAGGCCTGCGGTATGGTCGCCCACTTTAAATGTCTTCAAAGTGCGGAGGTGATCTTTCTTCATGGTCGCTCGTTCTTATTCTCGTTCAGACGTAAGTCAATTATTCACGCTTTGCTTGAGCGGAGTTAACAGCCGCAACGTCGCAAAGTTGATCACGCTTAAAACGATCGCAATATCGTAGTGTCCGAAAGCAGCGGCCGCGCCGATAGCTCCCGTGTTCCAAATGCTGGCCGCTGTGGTAGTACCGTGTACGCTTCCACGATCCTTCAGGATGGCGCCGCCGCCGATAAATCCGATACCAGTGAGCAAGCCTTGAATTATTCGAGATAAGCCGTCAGCGCTACTGCCTAAGATACTCATCGCGACCAGCGCGTATCCGCAACTCGCGACGGCGACCAACGGAAACGTTCGTAGTCCGGCACTCCTGACTTCTTTCTCACGGTCCCAGGCAATAGGGAGCGCAAGTACGTAAGCTACAGTCACACTTATCAGGTGTGTGAACATCTTGGTCCAATCTATGTCCATGCTGTCATTCTAGTATTAGATAGGTACGACGCGATACAGGTGGAAACACCTATGAGATATAGGTAGTGCTACCGATGTCACACTAAATAAACTCGCTTATGATGCTACTGGGATCGGTGAATTCACTTAACTAGAAGGGAGAGTACCAGTTGGAAATCAATCCAAGAAGTTTTATTCGTTCGACATTACTATTGCTGCCTGCCATGGTTCTTA
>JAICGZ010000529.1 GCA_025922875.1 Pyrinomonadaceae bacterium | reverse complement strand
GGCGGAGATCCAGCCGCGGTCGGCAAGACAATCGCGATTGACGATATTACTTACACCATCGTCGGCGTTGGTCCAAAAGAGTTTTTCGGCACCACGGTTGGTTCAGTTCCGGACTTGTGGGTGCCGCTCGCGATGGAAAAGCATTTGCCGCCCGCGCATTGGGATGGTCGAAACAACGAAAAGGCCCAGTCGCTTCATGTCATCGCGCGTCTGAAGGATGGCGTGACGGCAGAGCAAGCGAACTCAGTCGTCAACCTGCTTTTCAAACAGGCATTACACGCGCGCGCCGGTGCGCAACCCGATCCTGAAAGATTGCAGGACATTCAAAACGCGTCAGTTGAACTGACGCCTGTAAGCCGGGGTTTGTCTACGCTGCGTACCCAGTTTTCACTGTCATTGAAGGTCCTGATGGGTGTCGTCGGGCTGGTGTTGTTGATAGCAAGCGCTAACGTTGCCAATTTGCTGTTGGCCCATGGCGCCGCGCGCAGCAGGGAATTTGCGGTGCGCCTGGCCGTAGGCGCGGGACGTATACGTCTCATCAGGCAATTGTTCACCGAGAGCGCACTGCTTGCCTTGCTCGGTGCAATCGCGGGCGTCGGTCTGGCGTGGTGGGGCAGTCGTCTGCTGCTGCTCATGGCGTCTGATGGTCCGGAAGCGGTTCCGATAGACGTTACCCCAAACATTCGCGTCCTCGGATTCACGATCGGCGTTTCGCTGCTCTGCGCGATCGTTTTCGGAACTGTTCCCGCTTTGCGTGCTTCTCGAATAGAACCGAACACGTCGCTCAAAGGCGGCAAGAGTACGGCTCTCAACACGCTGCGAAATCCACTGGGTAAAGCATTAGTGATTGGGCAGGTGGCGCTTTCACTTTTGCTGCTTGTCGGCGCGGGACTCTTCGTACGCACGCTGATCAATCTCCAGAGCATCCCGAGCGGATTCAACCAGGAGAACGTGTTGCTACTGCATGTGGATTCCTCGTCCACTGGTTACAAGGATGACGATCCGCGGCTGCCTGCTCTGCTGCGTGAAGTTGAAGAGAAGACGAAGTCGATACCCGGAGTGCAGGCAGCTTCGTTCGCTTTCATCACTTTCAACCAGGGATTTTGGACCGGCCCGGCTTATACGCGCGCGCAGAATTCTCTGACGGACGAGACCCGCTCAATCAGGCACAACAATGTAGGCCCGGATTTCTTTGCCGCTATGGGAATCCCCGTGATCGCTGGTCGAACTTTTGGACCAGGGGATACGGACAAGTCTCAGAAAGTTGCGGTGATCAGTGAATCGATGGCGCAACGCTTCTTTCCCAACATCTCTCCGTTGGGCCAGCGCTTCGGTATCGATGGTCCTGAGTCGACTGACAAGATCGAAGTTATCGGCGTGGTGAAGGATGCGAAGTATGGAAGCTTGACCGAAAAGTTTCGACCGATGGCTTTCTATACGCATTCGCAACAGCCGGGCGCGCTCGGCAATTTGGTCGTGCGTATTTCAGGATCGCCGAGTGTGATCGTGCCGCAGATCCGGCAAACGCTCAAGCAGATCAATCGCAACCTGCCCGTCGATGATGTGGTGAGTCTCTCGGATCACATTGGACGTTCTTTGGTGCAGCAGAAACTCGTGGCGAGGCTCGCCACTTTCTTTGGACTGCTCGCGTTGTTGCTGGCGTGTGTTGGGCTGTACGGCGTGATGTCGTATGGCGTGGCGCGGCGTACGAACGAGATTGGTATTCGCATGGCGCTCGGTGCTCGTAATCGCAGTGTTCTGTGGCTCGTGTTGCGTGAGGCGTTAACGCTGGTGGCGATCGGGCTCGTCGTTGGAGTGCTGGCTTCACTCGCCGTGACGAAAACCGCCGCGTCATTGCTTTACGAATTGAAGCCAAACGATCCGCTCACAATCGCGTCGGCGACGTTGCTGCTCGCGGCGGTCGCGGCTTTAGCAGGTTACGTTCCGGCGCGGCGCGCGGCGCGCGTCGATCCAATGGTTGCACTAAGAGAGGAATGAGACGACCAGTTGGCAAGGATCAATACCATGAACACACTACTTCAAGACATTCGCTTCGGACTCCGCATGTTGCTCAAGTCGCCGAGCATCAGCATCGTCGCTACTATCGCGCTCGCGCTGGGTATCGGCGCTAACACCGCGATCTTCAGCGTCGTGAACGCAGTGTTGCTGCGCCCGCTCCCGTTTCCGGATCCCGATTCGCTCGTCGCTCTCTTTGAAACGGACCTCCAGCGTGGTTTGCAACGCGGCTCGCATTCTTATCCAAACTTCTTCGACATTCGTTCACAGAACACGGTCCTGGAGCGCGTCTCCACATATCGCAGCGGCGATTACATCATGACCGGCCAGGGTGAACCTGCACGACTGCAAGGCTCCGTCGTCACCGCGGATCTCTTTCCGCTGTTAGGCGTGCAGCCAATGCTGGGCCGCGTGTTTCTACCTGATGAAGACAAGCCGTCTGAAACTGGCCGCGTTGTAATTCTGAGCCAGCCGCTCTTTCAGAAGCGCTTCAACGCCGATCCGTCGATACTCAACCAGGCAATCACTCTCAACGGCGTCCGTTATACGGTTGTCGGCGTCATGCCCGCGGGTTTCGAGTTTCCGATTCAGAACGAGCCGGTCGAGCTATGGACCACAATCGCCGGTGATGCTTCGGGAAAAACACCGGTCACTACACAACGCGGCGCGCACTTCCTTCGCGTGATCGGACGTCTCAAACCGGGAGTTACCCTGGAACAAGCGCAGGCTGATCTCACTACGATCGCCGCGCGTCTCG
>JAICGZ010000528.1 GCA_025922875.1 Pyrinomonadaceae bacterium | reverse complement strand
TGGCGGGAACTTCCCTTGTCTTATTCACGACACATGGAGTGTCGAATCCTTATTGAGACGTCGGACCCAGAACGGCGCCAAGATCAACGGCGAATGTCACGTTAACTGTGGCGCTTTTGCCCGACGACCACTGGTTGCCGGGGAATTGAGGATGAAGATTTTTGTTAACGTTGAGCAACGTTGCGGTTGGTCCAATTTGTCCCGCACTTGTCCCGCAGTTCTTTACAAATTGAGCACCTTAAGAACAATATGCAACTCATGCACACGCATTTTTGTTAAGCTATTTCGTAACTGTTGAAAACAAAAGCTCGTGAATCCGACTCCTAAGCGGAAGGTCGCGCGTTGGAATCGCGCCGGGGGCACCATTTTCATAAGGAAATCAGCACCTCGCCTTCTCATTGCAGGCCTTGCCCCGCAATTTGCCCCGCAAATTTTTTCTCGACTCTGAGTGTTATCACCTAGTTCTCGTGAGCGTTTTCACGATTGCACTGCGCGTGAGGACTTATCTATGGTGATCTCCGGCAGTATCTCCGAGCAGTGATCACAACCTTTCCCACACCCTGGGCCATTAATCGAAGCAGGCTGTTTGAGCAGGGATCCAAGGGCCGCGAAGTACGCTGATGAATCTATCAGTTCCATTTGCCGGATTTTTTTTGATGGTGCTGATCATCATGTTCGGCGGACAGAAGAGACGCTCTTTTGCCCAGGCCAGCCAGACAGCAGCAGCCGTCACAATTACCCTACTCTGCAGCGTCGCGATTCTGTGGTTTCTGGCGGCAGTCATTTCGCAAATCGTAAATGCCGAAAACTAACGCTCCCGATCATTATCTGGTACGCCTGCAGAATGCCATTTTCCGGCTAAACGGTTGCCAGTCGAAATACGTCGAAACAATAACTGTTTCCCAGCCTTCTGTGAGTTTTCATAAGAACGCAGTTTGGCAAGGCGAGGTAGCAGTGTTCGAGGTATATGGTCATCCAACAGCACGCCGTGCCTATGCGTGGTCCTATACAACCGATAAAGAAGAAACGCGATATGTCGTTGTCTTGAAAATTCCTCCGATTAGTTCAGCGGAGACTGCGGTTCAAGCCGCTTTAGCAGCGCAAATAGTCAAGGGCACCGTCCGTTAAGTCATTGCCGGTTTATGGCCCAATGCTGACGAAGGTATCACTCGGATGGGTCTTTCCACTCATGGCAAATAAGTGTTAATGCTCATGTACGTTAACGCCCGTCGAGGTTAGACTCCCCACGAATTTTGCGCACGGGTTCATGGGGAACTCCAGTGCAAAAGAGAACCGGCGGGCTGCGCGTCCGCCGGTTCTATTCGTGAAAACCGTCGTTGATTTTGTGAGCTTTGTTAGTTTTCCTTAAGCCGGCGAATCATTTCCCTGAGTTGATCAGCGTCTGGAGTATCAGGCGCCAGCTTCAGGTAAGTCTGTAATTCTTGTGCCGCTTGTTTCTTCGCTCCGCGAGAGCTGTAAATAATCGCCAGTATTCGATGGGCCTCTTTCATCTGCTCCTTGCCCAGTTTGAGAGAGACCACAAGCTCCTTTTCCGCTTCGTCAAAAAGACCAAGGTTTGCCAGAGCCTGGCCCAGAAGGTAATGGCCGACGGCCGATTGATCATTCTGCTTGAGCGCTCTGCGAAGGACGGGCACTGCCTCGCCGTAGCGCTTCATCATGATGATCGCAATACCTCGGTTCGTGAGCGCCGGAAATGAATCGGGATCGATCTTCAGTGCGTTTTGAAACGCCTGGTCGGCCTCTTCCGGACGCTCTAACTTGAGGTACTGAACCCCAAGTTCGTTGAATGCCATTTTAAAGGAGGGATGCTCTACGATCGCCTGCTTGAATTCTGCAATTGCGGTTTCACGATTACCTTTTTCAGCTTCTTCGAGCCCTTTGTTGTAATGCATTCGAGCTTTTGAGGGAACACTCAAGAGCTCCGCGTCAACAATGCCGGCCTTAGTCCGATCTTTATATTCCAGCCGGATATTTACGGTGACGACTGTAGGCGTGGGACGGCCCCCACTTGAGGTTTGAATCACGTCGACCGACGTTGTATAGGGCTTATATTCCGCCTCTCGATCGATATTTATCGTGTAACTCCCGCTTGGGAGCCCGCGAAAGGCGAATGCTCCGTTCTCATTCGTTGTGAAGACTCGATCGCCTCGGGTCATTGTTGAAAGGCGAATCCGTACCCGCTGCTGCAGAGGTCGACCTGAAGGATCAAAAACCGTTCCAATGATTGAATTGTTACCACCTAAATTCGTCTGACTTGCACTGTCGGAAATACCAGAGATTTGGCAGAAAACTGATGAGGTTAAAAAGAACAAGAGGTAAACAACAGCAATCGCCAAATGCTGCAACATTCTCTGTGAGCGAACCAGCATCCTCAAACTCCTGACGCCCTTTCGAAAAAAGGTGGCGTTGTCGGGTTAAGGCGACAACGCCTGTAGTGGCCAGCTTCCCGTTGGCCTAAAAAGTCACAAAGCTTCGTGACTTCTGAAGGAGCACCTTAGAACCTCACACTACCCTGGAAGTGGATAACCCGGGAGCTACCAGTGGTAGATGTGATACGGCCAAATTGCGTACTGTCAAACTGTGTGTTGCCGTAGGTGAAGTTTGGCTTGTTCAAGATATTGATAAACGTCGTCTTCAACTCAAGACTGACGCGTTCTCCAACCGGCACTCGCTTGGTAAGCGACATATCAAGATTGAAGTAGTCGCCGCTGTTCAAACTGTTCTTCGGGAAATTCCCAAACGTGCCGGGATCCGGTTGGCCCAACAATCCGGGATTGAGTGTTGCGCCGGTTACCTGACCGCG
>JAICGZ010000527.1 GCA_025922875.1 Pyrinomonadaceae bacterium | reverse complement strand
TCGCGGCGGAGGCTCCTGGCGTGCAGTAGAAGCCGACTGCCCAAGTTGTGAAATCGCCATTGCTAATCCAGGCTAGCCGACGAGGCGGAGCCTCGCCGCACATCAGGCGGCAGAGCCGTTGCAAAGGACTTTTGCGGCTAAGCTGTGAGTTATTGAGGCGTTGAATCGTGCGGAGTTCGTACAGCCCTAGCACCGGAAGTTGAGCTACACGCCGTCGTCATGGATTGCCGCGATCGGGCATTCTTCCAACGCCTGCCGACATTGCGCCTCTTCCTGCGGAGTGCCAGGCTGCTTAAACACGTAAGCGGTGTAGTGTTCATCCATCGTAAAGTTGCTCGGCGCTGCGTCAATACAGCATTGGTGGTCAAGACAGGTATTACAGTCAACGTAATACCTGCCGGGAGCGTTCAATGGGTGTCTGCTGATTTCTTCCTTCACTAGTACGATCTCACCCCTAAAATCCATATTGACGGAAATCACAGCGCATAGATTGTAACAACGGCGCTCGGCGCTTCAGTTGAAACTCTGATTAAGTTAAAAGTAACGATTATGGAATCGAAACAATCTGCACTAATACGAATGGACAACGTCGCCATTATCGTCGACGACCTCAAACCCGTCGTCGCGTTCTTTACCGAACTCGGGCTGGAGCTCGAAGGCCAGACGACCGTTGAGGGAGAATGGGTTGATCGCATCGTGGGGCTCGACGGCGTTCGATGCGACATTGTTATGATGCGCACTCCTGATGGTCATAGCCGCCTTGAGCTGAGCAAGTTTCACACACCGACGGCAATCAAGTCTGATCCCAACGCGCCGGTAAACACGCTCGGCATACGTCGCATCATGTTCGCTGTCACGGACATCGACGACGTCGTGGCTCGCCTGCAGAAGCAGGGGGCGGAACTTGTTGGCGAAGTGGTGCCGTACGAGAACATGTACAAACTCTGCTACCTGCGTGGCCCCGAGGGTATTATGGTCGCGCTGGCAGAACAACTCGGTGAGAAATCAATAAAGGATGTTTTCGAAAATTTTTAAGAAAAGATCATCCGTGGACGGTGAGCATACCTCGGGAGGCCGCAAACAGATGAAGTGCACAGCATGTGGAAGTTCATCGCTCGTCATTGGCACAATCATGGGTGGCGACGGAACATCGCCTGGGTTTTACCCGAGCGACACGCCATCTCTTAAACGTATTTTTGGTATTGGGAACAAAGCCATTCAAGCGTATGGCTGCGTCCATTGTGGAAACTTGCAATTCACCGTTCAGTTTAGTGCACGCGATTTAGAGCGCTATCAGCAGTTCGAGGGTGAGCAACCAGATGTGCTGGAAAGAATAAACTCAAATCCGAAGAAGCTGGACGGCTAGACGGCGCGCCCCAATTACAAATACAAACGGCGCATCGGGATTCCCTTTGCGCCGTTTGGTCTATCGGGACACTTTAGCGTGGCTGATCGCGCTCGCTAAAACTTTTTGTTGCTAGAATCGTTATCAATCCTATGTACTGCCCACGATGCGGAAAAGCCGACCAGACGCCAGAAACTTTCTGCCGTCAGTGCGGACTGTTTCTACCTGATTTGTCTAAGCCTCTCAAACGTGAACTTCCACCTGAAGATCATCTAAAAGCGAACTCGATTCTCAGCGCGTTAACCGTAAGTGTGAGTTTTACGTTGTCGTTTTTGCTGTTCGCTATCCTGCCCAGCCCGCATCCGCTGATCTACGTTACGGCCGGACTGCTGATCGCGATCGGCGCGTGGCATATTCAGTCACTCATAAGAACCGAGATGCTGAAGAAGCAGTGGCAACGAAGAAGACCGCTAACTGAACCCCACGCCGAACCAGATCGCCCGTTCAAATCAGCATCAACGGCAAGGTCATTAAACGAGGCAAACTTCGCGGATGCAGTTCCAACCAGTGTGACTGAAAACACGACCAGACATTTAGTCGAACCAAACAAGCCGATTAGGTCTTAGGCGCGCCGATACATCGCGAGCTCAGTCTTGTCTCTTCAGAAATCGGCGCGCACCGAACGATGCGCGCCGTGGGCCAGGCGCTCAGCGGCTGAGAGTCGGAAACGCCAGGGGAACTCCCCTGTCCAATCAGCCACGAAACAACCCGGTCAGCTCGATCTACAGCTCAAACATCAGATCCTCGCGCGTAGAGAACCACAGTTAGACTTGGGAGTTGCCGTCCGATCGGGCTAGGGGGAGGTTTGAATATGTGGGCCTGAGGGAGGACGCTAGACTAAACCTCGATATTCGCGACCTCAAAGGATTCGTCTTAGCGGTGTTTGCTATTCGTTAGCGGATCGTGCTGCGCGATCACGCCCTTTGATCAACGTCTGCAGCATTGTGCCGCATAGTTCCCCGTTTGTCGCATGATCGAACGCCGCGAACATCGGACCGGTGTTCACTTCGAGAAAGAGCAGTTGTCCGGTGTCGGGGCAGCTTTTGAAGTCTGCAGCAGCGAAATCGAGACCGAGCTTCGCGAGCAGCGCTCCGAAACGACCGCTCAACTCGGCAGGGACCGCGGTTGGTTCGACGCGGCAGTTTTGTGTCGCTCGATAGTCGAGTTCCGGCGATATCACGTTGAAGGCGAAGTAACGATCACCAATCGCGTAGATGCGCAACTCCGGCGGCACGAGTCGTTGCTGCACGATCGCCGGTGCGGCGACGCGGCCATCCTTCACCGGCGTGCGTTCCAGCACGTCTGCCAACGGTTCGCAGTAACCGCCGCCGTTGATCGGCTTCACCACACCCGCGCGGCTCGAGAGAAAACCTTCCACATCGTTTGTAATCAATGTTTGCGGAATCGCAAGGCCGCAATCCTGGGCCAACTTCAACACCAGCGG
>JAICGZ010000526.1 GCA_025922875.1 Pyrinomonadaceae bacterium | reverse complement strand
GGCCACCGGATCGAGTTGGGAGAGATCGAGACGGTGTTGAGCCGGCACGCACAGGTGCGCGAGGCGGTGGCAGTCGTGAGAGAACCGCAGCCGGGGAACAAGCAGCTAGTGGCGTATGTGGTGAGCGAAGCGACCGCCAGCGAGTTGCGGTTCTATTTAAAGGAGAAGCTGCCGGAGTACATGGTGCCGCAACTGTTTGTGATGCTGGACCAGTTGCCGCTTACGGCGAGTGGAAAGGTAGATCGGCAAGCACTACCCGCGCCTGAACGAGCCGGTGCAGAAGCGGAAGACTATGTAGCGCCGCGGACACCGGAAGAAGAGTTGTTGGCAGGCATCTGGGCGGAAGTGCTCGGACTAGAACAAGTCTCGGTGCATGACAACTTCTTTGAACTAGGCGGCCACTCACTGCTGGCGACGCAGGTCACATCTCGAATCAGAATTGTCTTCAAGCTCGACTTTCCCTTACGCACTATCTTTGAACGGCCGACTGTAGCTGAGCTGGCACAAGAGATCAGTGCGATGGTTGCCGCCGTTCCGGATCAAGACAGCCTTCCAGCTATGGTGCGTGTTTCGCGCGATGCGCCGTTGCCACTTTCGTTCGCGCAACAGCGTCTCTGGTTCCTGCATCAACTGGAGCCTTACAGCCCCGTCTACAACGTGCACATGTCGTTGCTCGTTCGTGGTCCACTTAACATCCCGGCCTTCAAGCAGACTATCAACGAGATCATTCGCCGTCATGAAGTCCTGCGCACTATTTTCGTCACGCGCGAGGGCGAGCCTTTCCAGGTCGTAACATCGCCACCGCAGGTGCTTTCGATTGTTGACTTGCGGCATCTACACGATGACGAGCGACAGGCGGAAGCGAAACGACTGTCAACAAGAGAGTCGCGCCAGCCATTCAATTTAGCTCGAGGCCCGCTGTTTAGAATGATCCTGATGAGGCTTTCGGAAGATGAGCACGTCGTTGCTTTCACAATGCATCACATCATTTCCGACGGCTGGTCCATGGGGTTGATGATCAAGGAGATCACCACTCTCTACGAGTCATTCTCTCGCAACGAGGCTTCACCGCTTCCGGAACTCTCGCTGCAATACGCCGATTTCGCGAGCTGGCAACGCGAGTGGCTACAAGGTGAAATTCTCGATACACAACTCGCCTACTGGGAAAGGAAGCTCGCCGGCGCTCCGGCCATGCTGGAGTTGCCAACCGATCGTCCTCGTCCAGCGACGCAGACCTATCGCGGCGCCACTACGACCTTGGAGTTGTCCAGGAGTTTATCCGAGTCGCTCAAACAGTTGAGCAGAGCGGAAGGTGCGACACTCTTCATGACGCTCCTTGCCGCTTTCAATGTCCTGCTCCACCGCTACACTAATCAAGACGACATTCTGGTGGGTACAGACATTGCCAACCGCAACCATCGCGAAGTAGAACCACTACTCGGGTTCTTTATCAACCAACTCGTGGTGCGCACGGATCTCTCCGGCGATCCGACATTCCGTGAACTGCTCGCGCGCGTGCGCGAGACCTCGCTGGAAGCTTATGCGCACCAGGACCTACCGTTTGAGAAATTGGTCGAAGCACTGCAACCGGAGCGTCACCTCAGCAGATCGCCGCTATTTCAAACCAAGCTCCTGTTGCAAAACTTCCCAACCAGCGCATTGGAACTTCGCGAGTTGACTCTCAGCCCCGTGGAGATCGAAAAAATCAGTTCAACATTCGATCTGACACTCGCAATGACGGACGCAGGCGACTACTTAAGTGGTTTGCTGCAATACAGCACGGAACTGTTTGACGAGAGCACCGTTAGACGAATGCTGAAGCATTACGAGACGTTGCTGGAAGCTATTGCAGCAAATCCGGAGCAACGCATCTCAGGCCTGTCATTGTTGAGTGAAGCCGAATTGGACCAACTGCTCAAGCAATCCACCGGAGCAAAAGAGATCTATCCCAAAGACACGTGCGTCCACGAACTCTTGGCCGCTCAAGCCGAAAGAACTCCTAATGCGCTTGCGGTTGTCTTCGAAGATCAGGAGTTGACTTATGGAGAACTGAACCAGCGCGCGAATCAACTCGCGAATTACTTGCGCGAGTTGGGTGTTCGAGAAGAGATGTTGGTGGGAGTGTGCGCAAACCGAAGTGTGGAGATGATCGTCGCTGTCCTCGGCATATTGAAGGCGGGTGCAGCTTATCTTCCTCTCGATCCCAGCTACCCGCTAGAGCGCATTGCTTTCATGCTGGAGGACGCGCAGGTGGCGGTGCTATTGACTCAAGAGGAGTTGATTAACAGCTTGCCGAGTCACTGGGGACACGTGATCTCTCTCGACAGCGATGCGGAGTTAATAGCGGAACAAGTTTCGGAAAATCCGATAATCACGGCAACGGCTGAGAATCTGGCTTACGTGATCTACACGTCAGGCTCGACCGGAAGACCGAAAGGCGTGATGGTCCAGCATGCCGGACTGTGTAACCTGGTCCAGGCGCAGATCAAGGCCCTGGAGATCCGGCCTGAGAGTCGAGTCCTGCAGTTTGCGTCATCGAGTTTCGACGCGTCGGTCTGGGAGATCTTTTCGTCACTCGCAGCCGGCGCAACACTTTTGCTGGGCCGGCAGGAAGCAATGACGCCCGGCGGAGAGTTAGAGAAGTTACTGCGCGAACAGAAGGTCACGATTGCAACCCTTCCGCCGACTGTTTTGCGGGTGCTGAATGAGGAAGAGTTTGAAGACCTGGTCATGGTGGTTGCGGCCGGAGAGAGTTTGGATAACGAGACGGCGGAGCGTTGGAGGAAGAGAAGCAACGGAGGAAAACTGATCGATGCTTATGGTCCAACGGAGTTCACCGTGTGCGCTACG
>JAICGZ010000525.1 GCA_025922875.1 Pyrinomonadaceae bacterium | reverse complement strand
CGGAACGTGAACGGTGAACCAGCCATGCTCATAGACCGGAGTCGCGTGCGGCCCGGTCATGCTTCATTCTTTACGATGCACTGTGAGTTGGACCAAAGCGCTCACATACGGCGATTCAATTTCGTTTTCGCGCCGAGTAAATTGGCAGCACTGAAACAGCGAGCCTAATTGTAGCCAGCTCTTACTGCACCCATAGAGAGGTTTGTAGTCGCCATTGCTTTCCGATCACTCACGTTTGTTGGCACTGATTATCGGCGCGACGCGCTCCCGAATATTGCTCTTACAGCTCTACTAGTTGTGACTAATTTGGAGATGAAGCCGCCTACTTCGGTTCTACCGTTGCGGTGAGATCTCCCAGCAAGTGCAACTGGTGTGGAGTGCTGTGGGCAGCGTTGAATGCATCAGGCATCCAGAACTCGGGGAGAAAAGCAGCCGCCAAGATCCACAGCGCCAAAACGGGTGGGAGTATCAAGGTCCAGGTATAAAGCCGGATCAGAGTATTAGTTCGCAGTTCACAGGAACGATGTCGGACCAACAGCGTTGTGGCACCGGCACGTACGCAACTATTAGAAGGGTTACTTCCGGACTATGCCGGCGGTAATTAAGCGAGCTCGGCGTGCCCTCCGCATTACACACGAACGTGATAAGTCCCAGAGTAGTATTTGCAGTTGCAAACCCAACGGCCCGAAAGACATTTCGCAGTCTATAGTTTCCTACTCATTCTCATTCATTGCCCTACGGTCGCGTCAATCTGACGCCAAAATCAGAATGCGACTTAGGTGGAACCGCCGACCTTGGCGTTGTGAATCCGCCCCTGAGAGTTGTGGGGATTTTGACATCTTGTTCCATAACTTGCACGTCGGAAGTGCTTGGAATGTATGGCGGGGAGGCGGGGACTCAAACCGCGATAGCCAGATCCAAAGTCTTCAACGAGTTGCTTCGCTCAATTCTTATTGAGATTGGTTGACTATCTTGGCGCGTAAGAAATGTTCGACGCGTTTCGCGCCAGAATCTCAGGAGTATCAGCCTTGTCCAGTGAAAGCTTCGAGATGCTGTAGACGTATGGCGCCTTGTTCTCTGTTAGTTGACGAAACAGGATTTCCTTTTCAGTTGGAAGCCAGTGTGGTTCTCCGCCGTCAACAGTCGCAGGTGTGATGCGTTCAAGAGCTGAAGACTTGATGTCGAGTTTATAGATCACGGCGCTTTGTTCCGGGTGCAGGGCGGTATCGAAGAGCAGGTATTTTCTGTCGGCTGAAAACGAGAAGCGACTCAGGCTCGAAATATTTTCCTCTCCTTTTAACAACTTTTTGATGTCGATCCGCTGCAGCTCCTTACCGTGAACATCGATTTCGTAGACGCTCCGGAGATCTTGAATCACCAGGGATAGTCCTTTCGTGGCCCATGAGCTAAGGAAATAATCCTCCTCGGCGGGATAAGAAGCAGTTATGTCATGCCATTGCTCGGTGGACGTGTCCAATATGGCAACGCGCCAAGTCAGGTCTTTCTTATACTCAAACGCGATCTTTGATCCGTCGGGAGACCATTGTGGTGCTTTAGCCTTGAGGGTTTGCAGTGAAGTGAATTCCTTAATGGCGCCCGACTTCGTGTCGACTGTCTTCAAAGCGCGGTTGTCGCCGAGCACAAACGCGATGCGCTCACCATTAGGTGAAATATTGGGTTCGTCGCCCGTGACGATCTTACGAACGCGACCGGTGTTCATATCCATGAGATAAATGTCATCGCCTCTGGCGAAGCAAAGCGTTTGAAGCTTGAAGGAGCTTACTGGAGCAGATGTATCAGTTGTCGCTACTACAGGCACTGCGTTGTTCGCCTCCTTTGCGGAATGGCGATTTAACTTGCCCTTCAACCCCATTACACCAACGCCAAGCGCAGTGGCTGCAACAAAGATAGCAATCCAGAGCGGAATCTGGCGTGTGATTCTAAACGGATGAGAAAGTGCTCTCATTCAATACCTCCAAGATCCCTACCACGCGCGTCATTTTATCACCGGCAGCTTTTCGCCGGTCGAAAGTCTAAGCTCCCCCGGAGCGTACCTCCACTTCATGATCACAGAATATGCTCGGGGATCGTTAAAATAGCCCGAACCCTCGGGACCAGCGATCTCGCGCCTCTGGATGTGCCCTTTTATTTGCTCGAGCACCATGATTCCATGGTCCGTGTGATGCAGGAAATCGGCAACATGATTCCCTGTCTCCTTGTTAGGATATCTGTCGCCTACAAATGTTGCTATCGCTGTCCCGTTCCGTATCGAGTAATTACGGTACACTGACGCTCCTCTAAGCCCCAGGGACACCAAGCCTATTCGTTGACGTATCGACCGTGAATTGTTTGTTGTTGATTCCGGTACCCCAGGTTTGCCCCGCGTCAATGGTCCGACTACCTGATTTTCAGTTGCGGGATCTTCGTCACAGTTGTGCGACGCGGCTTTCGGACAAAGGCGAAGAGCTTGTGACCGTCGCTGAGATTCTCGGTCATACCGATATCAGGATGACCAAGAGGTACTCCCACGGGATGCACGAACGAAAGCGAATGGCCTTGGAGAAGCTGGTTTCCAATCCGCCACGTCAAACTCCCGCAAAAGCGTGACAAATGAAAACGGCAGGGTCGCCGCCCTGCCGTAAGTACTTGATTCTATTGGTGGAGCAGAGGGGGATCGAACCCCTGACCTCCGCATTGCGAATTAGACAACCGGCAAAAATGTAAGTATTTGCCTTTTCGAAAGTTGCAGCCACCGAGGAAAATCAAGGGTTTTGCAGTTCTTCCCATTCGTTGCCAGCGAGTCACCCTGCTGGGTTGTAAATTCTGTCCACAAATTGGCCACAAGTTTTTGGGGTGAACCCCTCCATTGAGACAGTT
>JAICGZ010000524.1 GCA_025922875.1 Pyrinomonadaceae bacterium | reverse complement strand
CGCAAGGTTTCGGGAGTTACCGCAAGCGAACCGCTGTAGTTGATCCGTTTTAAGTAAGCCTCGACATTCATAGGGTGAATGGACGCAGGCTAACACACCGCACCGCGAATCTTGAACTCATCTGTCATGCTTTGACAATCTAGGCATCGATACTTATGATGCCTACCGTTTCTAGGTATCGCGATTTCTCGAAGGAGTTCAATGTGGCAAAGGACAAAGCCGATCTGCTGCAGGGCACGCTCGACATGCTCATCCTCAAAGCACTCTCGCTGGGAGAGTTACACGGTTACGGGATAATTCAACGCATTCGCCAACTTTCGGACGAGATGCTCAACGTCGAACAGGGATCGTTGTATCCGGCCCTGTATCGTATCGAACAGAAAGGCTGGGTCTCAGCGCGATGGGACGTGCACGACACCGGGCGTGAGGCGAAGTTTTACAAACTGACACGAACGGGACGAAAGCAACTCGAGACGCAGGAGGCGAGTTGGGATCGCCTCGTGCTCGCGATCGCGAAGGTGCGACAGGCCACATAAGGACTGGGGCCACAAAAAGCACAAAAGCACAAAAGAAGGGTAGAAGGATTTTTAGAATGAAGTGGTTCAACATACTGCGCGACCGGGTGCGTGCACTGCGGCACCGCGAAACGGTTATCAACGATATCGATCGCGAGATGCGCTCGCATCTGGAGTTGCAAGTCGAAGCAAACATCAAGGCGGGGATGTCGCCGGTCGAAGCGCGCGAAAAGGCGATGCGCAGTTTTGGCAATATCAACAGGGCTGTTGACGCAGCTTACGACGTGAAGGGCGGCGGAGTGTTTGAGACGCTGATGCAGGACATTCGCTACGGCATTCGCATGCTCGCCAAACACAAGGCGTTCACTTCAATCGCCGTTATCACACTTGCATTGGGCATCGGTGCTAACACTGCAATCTTTTCAGTCGTCAACGAGCTGCTCCTTCGCCCGCTTCCTTATCGTGATGCAGAGCGAATCGTGATGTTGTGGGAAGTCACACCCGAAGGCCGGCACCAGAACACCACTTCGCGCGCCAACTTTCGCGCTTGGCGCGCTCAGAGCACGAGTTACGAGCACGTCGCAGCCTTCACGGACCAACGTCTTAATCTCACGGGCAGTGGAGAACCTGAAGAACTTTCCGTGCAATTCGCCACGGGAGAGTTTTTCAAAGTGCTGGGAGTCGATCCGATTCTCGGTCGAACGTTTTTACCCGAGGACGACCAACCTCAGAGCCCTCCAGTTGCCGTTCTCAGCTATGGACTCTGGCAACGGCGCTTTGGTGGACAGCCGAGTATTGTTGGACAACAGATAACACTCAACAGCGTTAAGTTTTCCATCATCGGTGTAATGCCGCCAAACTTTCAATTCCACATTAAACAGCGATCAGGCACAGGCCGGCCGGCGGAACTTTGGACCGTGCTGCCCATGACGATCGCACCGGGCGTAAACGAAAGAGGCCGGTTTCTTTCTTCGGTAGCTCGATTGAAAGACGGCGTTACGCGGGAACATGCCGAGGCGGAGTTGCGCACGATCGAAGCGAGGTTAAGCGATGAGGCGCCGCAGTTTAATAAAAACTACAGCGCGGAAGTCCTGCCGTTGCGCGAACAATTCTTCGGCAACGTTCGACGCCCGTTATGGCTGATGCTGGGCGCGGTTGGGTTCGTTTTACTTATCGCTTGCGCCAACGTCGCAAATCTTCTGCTCTCGCTCGCCACGTCTCGCGAAAAAGAGATTGCAGTGCGGGCTGCGCTCGGCGCCCGCCGTGGTCGAATCGTCAGGCAATTGTTGACTGAGAGCCTGCTGCTCGCACTGCTCGGCAGTGTGCTCGGTCTGGGCCTCGCATGGCTGGGCATCAAGGCACTGATGCTGATCAGTCCGCGCGATCTCGTGAGTCTTCAAAGCGTCAGTTTAAACACGACTGTACTGCTCTGGACTCTCGGTGTATCGCTGTTAACGGGAATCATTTTTGGATTAGCACCGGCGCTACACATTTCACGACTCAACCTCAACGACTCGCTCAAAGAGGGCGGCAAATCGGAGTCGGGCCAGGCGAGCGGAAGCCGTCGCTTGCGCAATGCGCTGGTCGTCTCCGAAATCGCACTCGCGGTTGTATTGCTTGCGAGTGCGGGATTGCTGATTAGAAGCTTTGTGCGTCTGCAACAGGTAGATCGCGGGTTTGAGACGGATAATGTTTTATCGATGGTGGTCCGGCTACCTGAAGCCAGGTATCAAGAAGACCCTCAGCTCGTTACTTTCTTTAGTCAGGCGCTTGATCGAATCCGGCAGTTGCCGGGAGTCCGCACGGCAGGCATGGTTAACCACCTGCCGCTGTATGGCGGTCTCGGTTCTAATACCGGTTTTAAGATCATCGGCCGGCCGGAGCCGCCGCCGGGACAAAGTCCAAGTACTGACGTTCGCGTTGTCGATGCAGGATACTTTCCGACTATGGGTATACCGCTGCTGCGCGGTCGCAACTTCTCAGACCTCGAACTCAAAGAACCGAAGCAGGTGATATTGATAAATGAAGTTCTGGCGCGAAAGTATTTCGCGGATGAAGATCCGATCGGAAAGCGACTGGACGTTGCGATGTTTGAGAAGCCGACGCCGGCGGAGATCATCGGCGTTGTCGGCAACGTAAGGTACGACAGTTTGATAGATGAGTTGCCACCGGCGGTTTACTTTCCACACCCGGATCTTGCTTATTCGTTTATGACGCTCGTCATTCGCACTGACGGCGAGCCGTCGGCAATTGCACCCGCGGTCCAGCGAGAAATTCGTTCGCTGGATCCTAATCAACCTGTTTCGGATGTGCGCACGATGAATCAGGTGATGTCTGAATGGGTCGCGCGATCGCGCTTCAACACGCTGCT
>JAICGZ010000523.1 GCA_025922875.1 Pyrinomonadaceae bacterium | reverse complement strand
CGCTATCCTGACCTGGTCTTCACCTCTGAGGATTCCGAGCACAGTCAGATCGAGCTCGTCGCCTATGCGGGTTTCAGCGAGCGATTTGCCAATGAGCGGTGAATCGTCCAGCACGATTACTTCCGTCACGTATTGCCTGATGTGGTATTGCTCGGTTAGAGAGTCCGCCGGTTTGCGACTCGGCAGCAACCGGAGACCTACCAGCAACATGTACAACATGCCAACACCCACGATAACCACACCGACGCTCGTCAGTTCGAACATCGTAAATGGCTGGATTCCGTAACGCGGCAACGCGCCACTGACGGCAAGATTGGTTGACGTCCCAATCAACGTGCATGTGCCGCCCAGGATTGCTCCAAAAGCAAGAGGCATGAGGAGTTTTGAGGGACTAATATTTCTGCGTGCGGCAATACCTAACACCACCGGAAGAAACATGGCGGTCGTAGTCGTGTTCTTCATCACAGCGGCGCAGAATGCGGCGGCAAACATGATCAGCGCGGCGATTCGAAACTCACTGTCCCCTGCTGTTCGGTGCAAGCGGCGTCCCACGAGATCGATTACGCCTGTCTTCGCAAGTCCTCCCGTCAGAATAAATAGTCCGGCGATTGTGATCACGATGTCGTTGCCAAACCCGGCGAAGGCTTCGCTCGGGGTCAACGTCTTTGTGATGACCAGCGCCATTACCAACAGGATGGCGACAACTTCAATGGGTATTCGCTCGGTGCTAAATAGCACCAGAGCGGCAAGGAGTAACGCCAGAACGATCCCGATCTGAATTGTCATTGTATGAGTCCATCGTGAGTATAGGACGCGGGAATAAAAACGGCACCCCGGGCTATGTTCAAGAGATCAAAGTTGAGAAATTCGATTGAGATGCTAAGTTGTTTTCGCGGATGATAGAAAACGCGGACAAAGGGCGCGGCAAACATTGAAAAACGCAGCCGAGTCAACCCAATATGCGAAACCTCAATCGCCCATTCTGCGGCGTTGCCGGCAAGTGATCGTGAAGAAACTGACACCCTTTCTAACGAAGTGATCGCGATAACATGTAAGGAATGTTGGTGGAAACTTACACTGAGGGGAAGCAGGTCTTATGGGGCAAGACGAAAAACTGACTTCACCCGGCGCGAGCCGGCGTGTGCATCTGGTGCTGAGCGCAGGCGGCGCGAAATGTATCAGCTATGCGGGTGCAGTCACGGCGTTGGACGAGAACGGGTTCGAGTTTGCGAGTGTGTCCGGATCATCCGCCGGTTCTTTCATCGGTGCGATCTTGTGTTCCAACGTCGGACTGGAGGGTTTCAAGAACGCAGCGACTGGTCTGCAACTATCGTCTCTTGGAGAAGGCCGATCATGGGTGCCGGGACTGAACCTGGTGCAGAAGCCGTTTGCGCAGTACCAGAAGTCGTTAGTCGCCGAGCGGTTCCGCGACATTGTAGGTGGTGATCCAAAGTTTGAAGATCTGAAATTGTCGTTCGCTACCTTCGGCGTTGAGCTCCGGTCACACAAGATACACGTCTACTCGCGCCTCGCGACGCCGCAAATGTCTGTGGCCGACGCTCTCAGGATCTCAACTGCGGCGCCATTCCTGTTTCCAGTGCAGGAAGAGGGCGAGAACCTGCTTTTGGACGGAGCGTTGGTTTCGCAGAGTCCTGTCTGGCTCGCCACCGCTTACAATGACGAATTACCGATCGTCGTGCTGAGGCCTCAGAAAAACGTCGCCCGGCCAGCGCCCTCAGGCATCAAGGATTACCTGGCGAGCATAATCGATCTGGGCGGGGGCAGTCGCGATTATTACCTCATCCAACAGATGCCGCGTGTCCGTTTGATAGAGATAGACTGCGGTGATATTGAATTCGATCAGTTTGATCTCTCGCCGGAGGAAAGGAAGTCGCTGGTAAGGAGCGGGCGTGCCGCGGTGGAGAGTGAGTTGAAAGACCTTCTTCGAACGGTACCCTTAAGTTTGCCGCAAGTCGAAACTAGCGTGGCACAGAGTAATCCTGAGGACGCCGGTAGGGAGGCGATACAGAGTCTCATCAACGCCCTGCCCGCGAAACGCGATCAGGTTTTCATTAGCTACAGCCGCAAAGATTCAGCATGGCTTCATAAGTTGCAGGACGCCCTCCAGCCTTTCACCTGGAACCGATCGCTGAATCTATGGGCTGACACGAGAATTCCTCCCGGCGCCGACTGGGACACGGAGATCAAGAAAGCACTGGCAGCGGCGAAAGTTGCGGTGTTGTTGGTGACGATCAACTACCTGGCTTCGGACTTCATCAAGACCGTTGAGCTGCCGGAATTCATACGTGCTTCGAAGGAGGACGGCCTCACGTTACTTTGGGTGGCGGTCGGGGACAGCGGATATGAGGAAACGGCGCTTGCGAACTTCCAGGCCGTAAACAATCCGAAAAACCCGCTCAAGGGCATGAGCGAGGCCCAGCAGGAGGAGGAGTTGGTTCGGATCTGCAAAGAGATCAGCAAGGCGCTCGTATAGCGCGAGGCAAGGAACAAACATCTCACTGAAGTATGCTCGTGGCTACATTTGAAAATACAACTGACTACACGGGCGGTGGCTTGACTCAACGCAAAACGCTAGGCTAGTCTGCATCAGTCTCTTACGACCAGCCATTTCTCAAATTGGGGCCGTAGCTCAGCTGGGAGAGCGCATGACTGGCAGTCATGAGGTCAGGGGTTCGATCCCCCTCGGCTCCACCAATCATTTCAACAGTTTACAAGCGATCCGCTCAAATGGTTTTCGGAGTTTGTGTGCGTATAGTGTGCGAGTGGTTGAAACGCGGTAAGCCTTACCATTCTGAGCATTCTGAGTACATTCCTTAATAAAGAGTTTTTGATCCAACTTTCTTGCTGGAATTAGAGCATGGTTCGTCAATCTTCGAAGCCACATCAGTATAAGAGATCCAACTCATCTTGTTCTCGCCCGACCCGTAAATCTGGACGTGGACATACAAGTCAACCTTGCTGCGAGAAAACTATCGATTTGAGGATTCGCTCG
>JAICGZ010000522.1 GCA_025922875.1 Pyrinomonadaceae bacterium | reverse complement strand
TGCGACACGCTCCATCTCTGCGAATGACGCACCGGGCGTAGTCATCATCTGGCGCAGTTGCGCTTCTGCTTGAGCGATCTGTCGTAACGGTTCGGGAACACCGCCCAGCGCATCCGTTAATGCATTGCCGGAGAGCACGTCCAGCGCGCTGCGGTTCAGAGAGGCGAGTTGTCGCGGCGTTAACAACTTCGCAGCGGTCGCTTTCATCTCCGGTTGCAGGTCTTCGAATTTCGCACGGGCGATGATGGCCCATAGGAGCGTCTGCACGTCGCGCTGTTCAATCTCCGGATGCTGCACTGAGTTACGAACGACGCTCATCACAGCATCTTCTGCTGGTCCCTTCGTTGGCGCATACAGATACCCGTCGCCGCCGCCTGGGCCATGCGTTCCCGCCTTCAAGCAGTAACTTTGCGTCTGCAGGTGATAGGAGCCGGGCTGTAGCACGAAACCTCCGTTGGGTGTTCGCTGCAGCACCATCAACGAGCGAGCCTCTTCGCGTGGTGTGAAACCGTCTTTCGATCCGTCGCCCCATTTGGCATCGTCAAGGCTGGTTGTTATCGGAGGCTTACCTCCAAGGAGATTGGGAGCCTTCTTCTTCAGTTTGTCCGTCACACCGCCGAGCCCACTTAGCTGCGCAAACGCAGGCGCGGCGCAGATCGTGAGCAGGGCAATGATGCAGGCGGATCGATAAAGCATCTGGGTTCTACTGGGTTTCATGCTGATTTTGTTTTCTCCTGAGCCGAAGTTACCGCGTGGGCGTGCATTCTATTAATCTACTGAGCAAAAACCAATACCTAATAAGCACGCTAGTTTGACGACGAGCCAGGACAGCCCGCACGTATTCCGGTTTTTACCGCCGGAAGCACGTGGTCGCGCAGGATTGTAGAGGCGAGTGTGCCGCCAGTCGTGAAATCGTTATAACGACCGGCGAAGATCGTTACTACCATGTCGAGTCCGGGAAGAACAAAGATGCGCTGTTGTCCATTACCGATTGCCGTGCGCGCTTCGATTAAACCGGCTGCCGACGGATAACACGAATACCACCAGAAATACGCATACCCGAATTCACCACCGGCATCGCGGCCGGTTCGCGGTCGAAAGCGAAAGTGGCGACGCGTGGACATCTCGATCCAGCTTGCCGGAATAATTTGCTTTCCATTCCATTTGCCGCCATGGAGATATAACGACCCGAACTTGGCGAGATCTCGTGCGCGCAAACGCAAGCCGGATGCAGCAGCCGGCATACCGGCAAGATCCCCAAGCCACTCGAAGTCAGTGATCCCAAGCGGCTCGAACAGCTTCGTTCGCGCGTAATCCTGCAGCGAACTTTTGGTTGCGCGAACGAGTACCGCCGCCATTACTTGAGTTAGACCACCGTTGTAGTTGAAGTCACTACCTGGATCGACGGCAAAGGAACGCGACAGTGCATAACGAAGCGGTTGCGAGTCGCGCGTCATGCGGATCTCGTCATTGCGCGGATCGTTGTAGGGAACGTTTTCGTTCCACTCGAAACCCGACGTCATCGACAAGACGTGCGCCAGCGTCACGCGTCTGCGGTCTGGAGTGTTGAGTTCGGGGTATTCGGGGAACCACTCGACGATCGGTTGGTCCAGCGACGGAATCTTACCTTCACTATGAGCAATTCCGACGAGCGCGCTGACGACGCTTTTCGTAACCGACCTTAGGTCGTGCTTCGTTTCGGGCGTCATCGATACTTTACCGAGTGGCAATCCCCACCGTTCATCGAAACCTGCGAAGTACTCTTCGTAGATCAGCTTGCCACGGCGCTCGATCAGAATTGCGTGCACCCCGAGTTCCGGCCACCCGCGAATGGATTCAGCGAGGTTGGCAAGCTGCCGTGAATCGACGTCGAGTGAATCGGCTGCCGCTGTCTTCCAACCATCATCGCGCGCCGCGGGTACCTGGTAGCGAGCGGCTGATGACTGAGCGAGGGTGTTTGAAGGACTAAGGAGAACGAACAGAGACAAACAGGTAAGGGTTCTTTTCATGAGTTGAAGGAATTGCGGCCTGAAGATTTTGCAGACCTACAATAACACCTTACACGAGCACCAGAGTGTAACACCCGGAGCGGTAAATGCTGGTCGAGCGTAAAGCTTAATGCTTCGCGTTGTTCCGTCGCTCAGTGGTCGATAGAAAAAACCGGGAGAGTGGGACAGTAACTTTTCGTCACCTGACTTCCGAAGTTTTAATCCCCGCTGTTCGTTTTAGCGCGCCTTCGCTTGACGCCTAACGCGACAAGACCGCTCGCGATCAGCAGGAGACTAGCTGGTTCGGGTACAGCCCCGACTGTAAACTTATGCGTTTGTGATTGAGATTCGGGGAAGAACGATTCCGAACTGAAGCCATTCCCGACAAAGTCGAGCGTGAATAAGATCGTATTGTTGTTGGCCGGCTGGGAGGTTTCAAATATTGTGATCTGTCCAGTGATCGTATCGTTGGTGAATCCAAAAGTGAGACTGAAGTTATTGTATTGGACTCCCTGGTAGATCACGGTTCCGGACCCTAACAACCCAAAGTTTAAGGTCGTAATTGATCCTCCTTGGGATGCTAAGCAGGGATTACACAGGTCGTTGTTATTGTGTCCCTGAAACGACAGGTCTGGCCCCGTCCCAACCACGTCAGTGATCAATACGCCGTTGGGTCCTGAGCCCGACGCGGTGGAGGAAAATATCCCACTAGTCAACACGATTGGATCCGCTTGAGCGGCAGAAACGAAAAGTAATAGGCTGACGACGAGAAGAACACCTCGCAGCACGGCATCTTTGAGGCAGGCCATAATCTGCTCCTTCTGGGCTATCTGGGCATTTGTTCGGACGCTGGTATTGCTGTTCACTAACCGTGAGGTCAAATGGTTTTCTTTGGCGGCGGCCACTTTCCGAAGCAACTTAGCAACTTTTCGAGTTCTGAAGAGAGCTCGAGGGATCCGAATGTTAAGCGTTATTAGCGGGTCTGATCCGTCTGGAGGCTGGCTCGGTAAACACGGACAAGAATTATGGAG
>JAICGZ010000521.1 GCA_025922875.1 Pyrinomonadaceae bacterium | reverse complement strand
GCGCGAAATCCGATCGGGCGCGATTTCACGCCACAGTCTTCAATCGCCTTAAGTGCTTTCGCGAGATCTTCTTCGAATTCCTGCGGAGAGATTTCAGTCAGCAGCAGGTGGTTGTAACCGTGGACCGCGATCTCGTGGCCCTGCGCTTCAACTTTTCGAATCAGGTCAGGCAGACGTTCCGCAACCCAGCCAAGCACAAAAAACGTCGCGCGAGTTTGATGCTGATCGAAAAGCGTCAAAAGACGTTCAGTGCTCTCACGAACTCGCAACTCACAACTATCCCAGTCGCGGAGTTTGATAACTCCGCTCAAGTTGTGCACACAAAACCAGTCTTCAAGATCGATGGAGATAGCGTTCTTCATATATTGGCAATACGTTCTCGAACCGGCTCCCACCTGACGTAGCGCTCTCCACGGAGGAGCTTGATCAAAGCGATCAGGCACGCGACGTTGGTGATTACGAAATACTGCGGCAAAGCCAGCCACCGCGAATTAATACCGAGCCGGACCATCAAAGCAGATGCCGCCGCGGCAAGATAGAAACCAATTTGCGCGATGAAAACAGCAGCGTAGAAGAGGTTCTTGAACGCAAGAAACGCCGATGTGATGAGTACCGTGATTAAAAACAGGGGAACAAGATACCGCATTACCTTGTGAGAGAGAAGTTGCACGGCATAGAAGCCTTTGCGAAATGGGTTCAGCACGTCGCGGTTGCGCCAGAGATCGGCGAGAGTCTGCGTGATGATCCGGACCCGAACCGCCAGTTCCTTGCTGCCTTTCTTGTTCGGTTCTTCCATGCACACAGCCTCGGGCTCGTACACGGCGCGCAATCCCTGCCTGACCATCGTCGTCGCCACCAGGAAATCGCTGCACGCTTCGTGGTAAAGCGGCACGTACGCCGACTTGCGTACCGCGTACATGCAACCGCAAACACCGATCAGCGAGGTGATAGCGCTCTCGTGCTTCTTCAACAGAAACTCGTAATTCCAGTACGAGCGGGTTCCATGGCTGACACTCGAATCGGTGGCGTGCGTGTAAATCACGTTTCCGGTGACGCAGCCGACGCTTGCGTCCGCGAAAGACGGCGCCATGCGGCGCAGAACGTCAGGGCGATAGTGGGTCGTGGCGTCGGAGAATAAAAGGATTTCGCCCGAGGCTTTTTCGACCGCGGCGTTTTGCGCGGCCGTTTTTCCGAGTCGCTCGGTCTGGCGATGCAGTCGCACGCCGCGAGGCGCGAAGCTGCGAACAATCTCGTCGGTTCGATCGGTGGAACAATCCGAGGTAACGAGGATTTCGAGTTTTGACTTCGGATAATCGAGCGCGAGCGTGTTCTCAAGCTTCTCCGCCAGATCGCGCTCTTCGTTGTAGGCAGCGATGATCACGGTTACGGATGGCGTAAACTCCCGGCGCAGAACAGGTTTGCCGCGCAGCCTGCTCATGAGCATCAGCAGCAGAGGGTAGCCGGCGTAGGTGTAGACGATAGCCACGACACCGATCCAGAAGATGATTTCGAGCACTCTCATCTCAGGCCATTAAACAACGAAAATGCCGCCTTTTCCAACAGTTTGAAGTTCAGGCGCCTCCCTGGAGTGCGGCAGCCGCACTCCAGGGAGGCGCTCGGTACGGACGAACCAAATTTCAAACTGCATCACTACTAAAAGGCACAAATGGCGGATCTAACCCATTCTGTTTCCTTAATCATTTGTGATTTTGGTGCTTTTTTGTGGCTACGAGGAAGATGCCGGTCGTGGCCAGTTCATCGTCGGAACATTTCCGGTACGGAGCAGTGAGTTTTGGACGGATCTCGTTTATCAGAAAACGCGTCTTTCCACCGTAATCCACCCCCGATTCGATCCTTTCCTTGTGCGGCACCAGCGGGCCCTCGGCAAGGACCGCAGTAATCAAGATCTTCGTGTCGTAACCACGGTTGACCACCTGCTCCCGGTAGTCGCCAATCAACTTGCGATTTGGTTTTCCGGAATCGCTCGCCATCAAGTAGTAAATCCGCTCCGGAATCGTGAGAAACGTTAGCGGGTGCATGCCGCGGCTACTAAACATGTTCTCGTCGCTCAGGTCGATTTTATGAAGCATGTAACCACCCGGCGCCAGTAGGCGATCCATTGCTTCAAAGCCGCGCTCGATGTCGTAAACGTTGTGAATGACCGCGCGCGAAAGTATGAAATTAAATGAACCGGGCTCCAGGATTTGATCTGCTTCTTCGATTCCGTGCCCGTAAATGTACTGCAGCCGTTCCGGGTTCAAATCGATTCCGTTGTTCAGATTGATGCACTCGTCGAACACCCTGGCTTCATCCGCGCCGAGTTGTTTTCTTAACTCCTGATAAATTCGCGTCTGCTGTTCCACGTTTCGCTCTGAATAAAACTTGTCGAGACAAACAACCTTATCCGCGCCCGCTGCGGCCAGAAACTTAAGCGCGACACCGAAGTTGTCTCCCGGACCAACTTCAAGAATTCGACTCCCGCGAAAAGCTTCCGGACCCAAACCCGAATACTCGATGTATTCGCGATAGACCATGTCGATATAACTGACGCTCTTCTCCAGACT
Organism: Pyrinomonadaceae bacterium; assembly: GCA_025922875.1. Taxonomy (GTDB): domain Bacteria; phylum Acidobacteriota; class Blastocatellia; order Pyrinomonadales; family Pyrinomonadaceae; genus PSRF01. Next base: position 460 of record JAICGZ010000521.1, on the reverse strand, counting down.
CCAAAACTCGTGCGTCGAGCCATAAGCCGAAACGGTGTTCCCGGCTTTGAATGCTCTGCGCCGGCGCCAGTTGTCGAAGATCCGGTGAACAATGATCAGGGTCTTCGATTGGGCGGCGATTTTTTTCAGTGCAGCACTCATACAACTTTTGGTTTATGCGGCAGTAAGAGCAGCATCGAGTTTTTAATGTCGACGAGTGCTTTTCTGCCTGCCGGCATCAGCGCGAGAAATAGAGGCGTCGTAACCGCCACGATGATTCCGCAAGCGACGAACCCGATCAAAGGATTAGTCACTTCAACGAACCTCCGAAACAGCAGACACGCGAGCAACGAAAACAGAGATGCACCAGTAAACGGGGCTAATAGTCGATAGAAGTCCGCCATTCGCACAGGACCCGATCGCCCGACAAACCAGTAGAGCAACGGATTCGCTACGAGAACTCTTCCCAACGAAAAGGAAG
>JAICGZ010000520.1 GCA_025922875.1 Pyrinomonadaceae bacterium | reverse complement strand
TTAACAGGCTGTTAATGTGCTCGGCGAGAAGGCTGCTTTTATCGAGGAGGTCTGAGGCTGACATATGAAAGTGTTGGCGGTCCTCGACAAACTCCTTGAGGAATTGATTGTTACGGTCCGGCAGTTCGTAATAAACCGGGACTAGCTTACCAGACTTCGGGTCTTCCAGACGTCGCCAGAAGCTAATCAGTTCACTCCTGCACATGTGCGACTCCAGATACGCGTTGCTAATGAGGGCGAGGAAGACTTCTGCTTTACCGAGCCAAGTCTCGAGTTCATCTCTCCAGTTCTTTCCGGTTTGCATATCCGTCGGCGAATAGCTGGGTTCAATACCTTTAGCAACCAGACTTTCTCTCAGTTCTCTCGCCTTGTCTTCATCCTTGCTGCTAAAACTCAGAAAAACTCTGCGCGGGCGTGATTGGTCGTGCGAGATAGCGGAGGATGCTCTTGCCAGGTTTGCCAGATACTTAATTTTGTCGATTAACTGAGTGTAACTACCAAGGGGTTTGGGGAGGATTGTTATTTTTCCGTTAAGCTCATGCTCAGAATTACTGGATAGACCAAGTACTTTCGACGTGCTTTTATTCAGCTCTTTGACGTTCTTAACTGGTACCCCCAGATCCAGATCCATCACAAATAATTCCGGCAATCCCAGACCGTTTTTAATGCGCTCGTTTGTACGGTCTATTGCTTCCTTGAGGTCCGCATAGGTTTGTAGCTCAATGTCCGAAGAAAGCCAGCAACACGGTTTTATGATGTCCAAAACTTGCTGGTCGTTAGTAACAGCGAAGACCGAGTACTTCTTCGTTTCTGTTTCCGTCTGAGAATCTGGTACTGATTGATTCTGCGAACGGATGACGTTGGGCGCCGAATTTCTCGTGACTCGTTCGTTAATTGGCTCAGCTTTAACACTTTCCACTTGCGGGCTATCGCTCGACCGATCTTGAGACTCCTGAAAAGCCGGCTCTGGTCCATCCCATAATTGAAACGCAGTATCGATGGCGCTCATCGTTGGTCTTACATCCGACGCGCGAAGTTTTTTGACTGCGGTTGTCTCAATGATCTGATTGGCTAAAGCCTTAACGAAATCCGCGTACTCGCCCCGAAACATGGTTGATGCCCTGAACATTTCCATCATCGATCGCTTCTGGTAGATGTGATCGGGATGAGCGAGCACCTCACTAACGATGCCGGGAATAGGACCCGGGCAGGAGATCCAACTTACCGGCACAATTACGTGGGACAACCCCGGCCGTCCGGGATCAAGGCTTCTCCGCTTTTTAAAGACCTGCCATTCCTTGCCTGCGCGATCGCTGCGGAGATACGCGGGCGATAACAGGCAGACCATCGTCAGGCTGTTTTGCAATGCTTCTGCCGCAGCGTCGCTCCATTCAGATGTTTGCTGGTACTCGGCTTCTTCGTAGAACCCAGCGAGATCCTTAGGCAAGTTCAAGCAATCTCCGATTGTGGTTGATAGATCAACGAAGAACCGTCGCACAAGGTGACTGTCGTTGGCTCTTGCGTAGCTTAAGTAGAAGAGTGGCGGATTCTCCATCGTCCTACGGAAAGTGAAACCTAAGAGGCTGCGGAGAACGATATCCTAATCAGTGATGGTCCAAACAAGCATGATGAAGACAGTTCTGAGGGCCTGGACCGCGGATAGACTAGACGGCGGGTTGAGAATTGTCAATTTACCCGATAGCGCTTTGCGCCTCTGCGCGAGAGTTTCTTTAAACGACAAGGGCGACACTGCCGTGTCGCCCTTGTTCTCCTCAGCGGAGACAAACGTGCCGCATCACCGATTGCAGCCGTGGTCACACTCCACACTCGGTTCATTATTTCCCGCGAGTGGTCCAACACCCTGGCGTCCCGGATGTGCTGGGATCGTAATCATTGTCGTGCCAACGTTGTCGTTGTAATTGGTCTCAGGCAACTGATGGCAGAAGCCCTGCGGGTCGACGTTCGGACAGGCCTCCTTACCCTTAGCAATGAAGGGCGGGTTGACTGTGATGCGGATGATGTAATCGCCGGGCGGTACAGGAGCCTGACCGTCGCCGCCGTCCAAAACAAAGTACTGTCCGGCAAGTGTGAAGCGATAAGTATCGGCCCAGCCTGCCGTCACGCCCTGATTGCCTGGAATGCCGACTGCGCCGCAACTTCGGAATTTCCCTGGCCCCGGAGCAACACCACCCACGGGAACAGGATTCGGATCCGTGTCGAGCATGCAGAACCCACGCTTCGCTGCACGCCAAACCTGGCCCGTGCGTGGATCGACAAGCTCATAAAGCGCGTAATGGCGGAAGTGGTAATGGTTATGGCATGTTGCAAGCTCAAACAAACCGTCGTCCGCAGCAACGTGATCGTTTGGGTCGCCGACAAAGATGTCTTCATTTCCGGTATTCGGCGTCATAACGGTAAACCGCACGAGTTTCCGCAGTCCTGGTGTGACTTCACCTTCGATCGCGCTGCATGCATTTGCGGAGATGTTTTCGTCACGGACCACCCACTGTGAACCGAGGACGTCTGAGCGTACGGAAAGGTTTGGACCATTGGCTGCAGTCGCGCCACCCTTGCTGGTGTAAGCCAGCCAGGAGATGCCCACTGCGACACATAGCACGAGGAGGATGAGTAGGGAACGTGTTTTTGACATATTGTCTCCTTCGGATCCAGAGGTTGATGGTCATTCCAGACCGGCACTGCTCTCAGAAAGACAAGTTGAAGCTAATCTGGAAAGGGACTGCGCAAGTTGTCAGGTAAATGCTTGCGTAGGGGAATCTGAACAGCTAACTTCACCCACTCCACGGTGAAGTCGGCAGACTACGCCGGACTCAAAGGCAAGTCAAGCCGTCGCGGCCGCTCAACGTAAGGTGTGTCATCTGTCGTTTACTCTTAATACACAGTGAACTTGAACTGCTGCGAGGCGCTGGCTTTCTTTGTCTGGTCCATGATCGTCATCTGTAACTCGTAACTTCCCGGTGGCAACGAGCTCAAAGGAAACTCTCCCGTGTAAGGAATGTTCGCCGCGTTAGTGAC
>JAICGZ010000519.1 GCA_025922875.1 Pyrinomonadaceae bacterium | reverse complement strand
TATGTCCTTCACGGCAAATCACCGCAACCGGCTTCAATAAGTTTTCGAAAGCAGAAACCAGTAGAACCCTCGCGGTCCAAGGGCCAGTTGATAAGGGCTGGCGTCAATCGACGGAAATCTCGCCTCTCCCATCATTTCGATTGGCATGCAACCCGCATAATCGTTCAAATCCAACTCAACCGGCTGGGCCGACTGGGCCAGGTTAAAAACGCAAAGCACCGTTTCATCCAAAAAGGTCCGGGTGAAAGCGAATACTTTACGATTCTCCGGTTTGATCAAACTGATTGCGCCGCGTCCAAATACAGGGTGTCGTTTGCGGAGGTGAATCATCTCTCTCACCCAGTTTAAAAGGGACGTGCTATAACGTTGCTGTGCCTCAACGTTGACTGCCTGATAGCCGTAAACAGGATCCATGATTACCGGAAAATAGAGCCGCGCAAAATCAGCCTGCGAGAACCCCGCGTTTCGATCGGCTGTCCACTGCATCGGCGTGCGTACTCCATCGCGATCGCCAAGATAAATATTGTCGCCCATTCCGATCTCGTCGCCGTAGTACAAAAACGGACTGCCTGGAAGACTGAAGAGTAAGGCATGCAATAACTCTATCCGGCGACGTCCGTTTTCCATCAGCGGAGCAAGCCGCCGCCGGATACCCATGTTGAGTCTCATGCGCCGGTCTTTTGCATACTCGTCGTACAGATAATCTCGTTCCTCATCGGTTACCATTTCCAGTGTAAGTTCATCGTGATTCCTCAGAAACATTCCCCATTGGCAACTAGCTGGAATGTCCGGCGTTCGCTCCAGGATCTCAACGATGGGCCGGCGGTCCTCTTGTCTCAGCGCCATAAACAATCGCGGCATGATGGGAAAGTTGTAGCCCATGTGAAACTCATCACCGTCGCCGAAATATTGGACCACGTCTTCCGGCCACTGGTTGGCTTCGGCAAGCAATAACGCATCGGGATAGCGCTCTTCGACAAATCTGCGTAACGCTTTAAGAAACGCGTGCGTCTCCGGCAGGTTTTCGCAGTTGGTTTCCTCCCGCTCGAAAAGGTACGGCACGGCATCCACACGAAAGCCATCAATACCCAGGTCCAGCCAGAACGAGACCACATCGAGCATCGCCTGCCGTACTTCAGGATTGTCGTAGTTGAGATCCGGTTGATGACTAAAGAAACGATGCCAGTAGAACGCTCCCGCCTGCTCGTCCCAGGTCCAATTCGAACGCTCAGTGTCAGTGAATATGATCCGTGCTTGCGAGTATTTCTGGTCTGAGTCGCTCCACACGTACCAGTCGCGTTTTGGGGAATCCGGCGAACTTCGTGCGTCCTGAAACCATGGATGATGATCTGACGTGTGGTTGATTACCAGATCGGCAATAACTCGGATCTCTTTGGCGTGCGCGGCGCTAAGAAATTGTTCGAAATCTGCAATTGTGCCGTAATCGGGCAGCACTGCATCATAGTTCGAGATGTCATAACCTCCATCCCGAAGTGGTGATTCGTAGAAAGGCAACAGCCAGATGCAGGTAATACCTAGCCAATGAAGATAGTCCAATTTTGCAGTGAGACCGCGAAAGTCGCCCACGCCGTCCCCGTTAGAGTCATAGAAGCCGCGAACGTAGACTTCGTAGAAGATTGCATCTTTATACCAGTCATTCGGCATACCGAAATTTCGCCAATGCTCGTGTGCTCCTTTTGCCATTTTGGTGGCGTTTATTTTGACTCTCTGTGTGAAAAACGCGAATAGGTGAAACCACTTATGGACGGTAGGTATTAAGACTGATGCGCTTAGATTGCAGCTTCATTACTATAAACATGCTCATCACGATGTGACTGTTGATTGGCTTGTATAAGCTGGGCGAGCGTCAACACCATGGGGAGTCACATCAGCCCGGGATAGTTGAGGCGCCGCGAGGCGCCTCAATGTCTAATGGGCGTCGATAAGAACAACACATGAACCGACAAAGAGTAATTGTTGTATCAAACCGTCTGCCTGTAAGTGTGAAGCGTGGCGGCACCCTATGGCATAGCAAAGCTACCGCCGGCGGACTTGCGACTGCGATGCATCCTGTTCTGCGGGGTAGTGATGGAATCTGGATCGGCTGGTCCGGTGACACGTCAGAAGCAACCGATGAAACACGAAAGGCGATATTAAAAGAATGGGCGGACAAGCATCGTTATTTCGCGGTCGATTTTGATGAGGAAACAGTTCAAGGCTTTTACGAAGGAATTGCGAACCAGGCTTTGTGGCCTCTTTTTCATCACTTTCCTTCCCTGGTGCGATTCGATCCCGCGCATTGGAAAGCTTATGTCAAGGCTAACGAAATAGTTCGCGACGAGATATTGAAACATGTGCGCCCTGATGATTTAGTTTGGATTCATGATTATCACTTCCTGCTGTTGCCGCAGATGCTGCGCGAAGTGAAGCCTGACATATCAATCGGATTCTTTCTTCACGTCCCCTTCCCGTCTTCATCTGTATTTCGCATCATCCCGAAGCGTGAAGAATTGCTGCGAGGCATGTTGGGCGCCGACTACTTGGGCTTCCATACACATCGTTACCTGCAACATTTCCGCACATCGATCTTGAGGTTACTGGGACTTGCGAGCCAAATGGATCACGTCGAGTTTGGCAAACGTATCGTGAGGCTGGACGCACTCCCGATCGGCATAGCGCCACATCAATTTACTGACTTGCTGACCAAAGGAGCGGGAACGAGGAAGCAGTTAGCGGAATTGAAACAACGTTTTGGCTACTGCAAGATACTTCTGGGAGTTGATCGACTGGACTACACCAAGGGCATTCCGGAACGTCTGCGCGCCTACAGAAAATTTTTGCAGGATTATCCCGAATGGCGCGGCAAAGTAGTGCTCATCCAGGTGGCCGTTCCTTCCCGAGAACGAGTGCCGAGGTACACTCGCTTGCGTCGGGAGGTCGATGAACTCATTGGCGAAATCAACGGCGACTGGAGCACACCAAACTGGTCTCCCATCAGTTATCTGCGTCGTAACCTGCCGCAAGCCGAACTGGCGGCTCTCTAC
>JAICGZ010000518.1 GCA_025922875.1 Pyrinomonadaceae bacterium | reverse complement strand
AGCATTCTTCCCTCCATCGTGTGTAAGCAACGTACCATCAATTTGTCACAGAATGCTTGACAACGTGAAGCAATCCGAGTCCCGTCAGACGGTTTGCTTGTGCGACTCTACCTCTCTTGAACAAAACACCTCTAGGAGTGTGTGAAGAGTCAACATAGAGGCGTTTGTGTTTGTTCAGAGTTCGTGATCTTCTTCTTAACGGGAGTCTCCCTATGAAGGTGAAGGTCCACTGCGGCTGATGCCAGTGTCTTAGTAACTCAAGCCGCGGTCCAGGAGGTCGCCGGTTCCCCGACGATGACAAGGAAAAACAACTCCGGTGCAAACAATTTGTCGTAGATGGAGATTAACTTATCGCATCGTTTAGGCATAAGCTTGCCCGATCTCTGTCTGCAAACCGTTGTTTCAACGTCCCGATTCAGAGGAGATTTTATGCTCAGGTCCACAATAAAGGATAACTTGCCGGGGGTAGCAAAACTCTGTAGAACACTAGCTGCTTGCTTACTCTTTCTCGGAATCTTCTGGGTCAGTCAAGCTAGCGTCAAAGCCGATATTATTACTTTCGAAGCTGATCCAATCGGGATCTTCCCAAACGGTTCCCAGAGCGTTCACTCCAATCTCGTTCGTTTCAGTGCTTCTGGCGGAGGCACTCTTATCATCATCGAGGATTTTGGTGTGAATCAGGTTTTAGGGACGAGAGGTTTGGCCGTCTTTGGTTCAAACGCTGATCTGATTATAGAGTTTGCGGTTCCGGTTACTTCACTCAGCCTATGGTTCGGCAACGATGATCTTTCCTCAACTGTGCCAGGTGACACGGCTATCCTGCAGGTGTCTTTCGAGGACGAATTTGTCGACGAGATATTTGTTCTCCTGAACCGCGATGACATCATGAATCAGCAGATCTCATTTTCTGGAGCCACAATCACTCGGGCGCGCTTTCGTTTTTCACAAGACTTGTTTTTGGCGGAGACAGTGGACAATATCGAGTTTACTCCAATTCCTGAGCCTACGACGGTAGCATTACTCGGGATCGGTATTGTTGGCGTTGTCGCCCGCATTCGCCGGCGTAATCCCCGGTGAGGACCGTCCGGACAAAGCGCGGGGAGTTCAGACCACCTCCTGCCAGTGTGCTGGTGGTCTGCAACCGTAATCGGCAATGTCTTTACGCCGGATAATGATACGGAGCTTGCAGGCCTAACGGAATTCCGAGCGCCCAGTAGACTATTAGCATGATGGTCCAAATCACAAGGAATGTGATTGAAAACGGCAACATCAACGAGACCAACGTTCCGATGCCGGCTTTCTTCACATACCGCTGTGCGAACACGACGACAAGCGGAAAGTAAGGCATCAGCGGTGTAATGATGTTGGTAGTCGAGTCGCCAATGCGATAAGCCGACTGAGTCAATTCGGGTGAGAGACCTAACTGCATCAGCATGGGAACAAAGATCGGCGCCAGCAAGGCCCACTTCGCGGAAGCAGAACCGATCAACAGGTTGACGAGGGCAGTGATGATAATAATGCCGACTATGGTTATCTGTCCGGGCAACGCCATGGCTTTGAGCAGTCCTGCACCCTTCAAAGCCAGCAGTGCGCCAATGTTTGATTGGCCGAACGCGGCGATAAACAGCGCGGCAAAGAACGCAAGCACGATGTAGTATCCCATCGTGCTCATCGACTTGCTCATGCCTTTGATTATGTCGCGGTGACTCTCAATAGTTCCCGCAAGGTATCCGTAGACAATTGCCGGAAGCAAAAAGATCAGGAAGATCAAAGGTACGATGGCTTGCATCAATGGTGCGTTCGCGGCGGTCAATTGCCGCGGTGTCGTTTCTGCACTCGCCAGGATGGTTTGGCCATGCGCCGTGAATTGTTCGTCACCCAGGCGCGTCCTCAGTGCGTCCTGAAAAGCTCTCTGACCAGGAAACTCTTGCCGTATAGCTTCGACTCTCTTTACTGCGTCTTCAGGCACCCCGGCAGCTCTCAAATTTTCTACCGACTGTGGCGTCAGTCTGTAACCTGCCGGCGAACGCATTGGTGACTCCTGTGGTATTGAAACAAGAGCCAATATTGCAAGGCAGGCAAGTAGTGCAAGTAATCCGCCAATCAATCCACGGCGCTCGTGGGCGCCGAGCTGTTCCATCTTTGGCATGTCGGCGACGTCGCCATCGATCTCAACGTTTCGCAAACGCGGTTCGATGACACGATCAGTCAGAAACCAGCCGACAGCGATAATCAACACGCTGGACACTCCAGTGAAGAACCAATTGCACAGCGGGTTAACTGCCCGATTTGGATCCACAATTCCCGCAGCGGCCTGAGTCAATCCGGCAAGCAGTGGATCGAGACTCGACGGAACGAAGTTAGCGCTGAAGCCGCCAGAGACTCCTGCGAATGCTGCTGCGATGCCGGCGAGTGGATGACGTCCAGCGGTATAAAAGATGACTCCACCCAGGGGAATCACGAGAACATAACCTGCATCGGCAGCGGTGTGGCTGACTATGGCTACGAGGATGAGCATTGGTGTCAACAGCTTCACGGAAGTAAAACTCAAAAGGCCTTTCAGTGAAGCGTTGATGAATCCGACATGTTCAGCAACACCGACGCCGAGCAGTGCCACAAGCACCACACCCAACGGATGGAAACTGGTGAACGTAGTTACCATGTTGGAAAGAAATGAAGCGATTGAAGCCCCAGTGAGCTGATTATTAATCTTGATCGGCTGACCGTTACGCGGATCGATCTCGCTAAATGAGACGGGCGCGAGTAAGGCCGACAAAACCCAGACCAAAACAAGCAATATCAGGAACAATGCGGCTGGATCGGGCAGTTTGTTTCCCAATCGCTCGATTGTATTAAGCGCACGATCGATCCAACGCGTGCTTTCAACATTAGCTGCTGGTCTCACTTTGGCCATCAGTTGCTACCTTCCGTAAAAATTGAGTTCTAACAGTTCGTTTGTAAAGGATGGAGAAATCGGGTGTTAGCGTGCAGGTATTTGGCGGTTTCGTCAACTAATTGATCACATTCTCGCAGAGACGCAACGGCGGGCCAGGCGAAAGTTGCTCAATTTCGCTGTGTTCGAACTCAGT
>JAICGZ010000517.1 GCA_025922875.1 Pyrinomonadaceae bacterium | reverse complement strand
TACTGTCTTGCTCTCGCCGCCGCTTTCCTGGCGCTCGCCCACCTTTTCTTCCCACGCAAATCCAGGTAAGTCCCTTTTTGATGCGATCTTGGGCGTTATTGAGTGAGAGCCAAAGCCAGGAAAGAAACGCGCGTGATGCAGAACATCACGGTGTAGAACGCCAGATGGATCGGAGCGCTGCTCACTGAGCGTAATAGCCGGGGCGGGTGCGTGCTACCAGATCGGGGCGGTTAATGACGGTTACGTTGACCGCCCGCCAACTGCTGTCGCGCGTTGTGTTGGTCGGTGTGTATCCGAGGCTGTAGACCTTGCCGAGATCGTTTATCACTTGCTCGTAAACACCATTCAGGTCCGCTAGTTTTCGCGCGTAGTAATAAGATCCGCCACTCTCCTCCGCAAGCAGGTTAAGCATGCGGCGCGCATTCTCGTAGTCGCTCTTCGCGAACCGGTTCTCGTCCTCGGTATCGAGGTAGATTGGCACGATGAGCGAATCAGTCTGTCGCACCTGTTCGAGCAGATCGGCGAAGGTCGTGACCGAGCCGACCAAACCACCAAGACGCATCAAGCTTCCGTCGAAGCCATCGCTCATCAACACCACCGCGCGACGCCGGTCCGCCGCCTTTCCGGCTACCAGTTTGTCGAGCACGAACTTGATTGCATCCCACACGGCAGTTCCGCCCGCGCCTTCCATCTTTCCGACACTAGCCAGGAGCTGAGCGCGGTCTAACGTCAACGGTGACACTACGTTAACCGAATTAGAAAACGTCACGATCGCAACTCTATCGGTCGGACGCGCAGCTTCGATAAATCGCCGTGTGGATTTCTTGATCAAGTCACGTTTGTCCGCTGTCGATCCTGACAAGTCGATCAACAGAACCAGATCAAACGGCACGTGAGTCGAAGCAAAGTAGGTCACCGTCTGTTCCTGGTCGTTCTCCAACACCCGGAACTCTTCCTTCGCCAGCGACCCGACAAACATTTGGGCTTTGTTATTGAAGACGCTGACGTTGAGGCTTACGAGGTTCGTTTCCACCTTGATAACGTCGCCGGGATCAACCTCGTCGCCTTCGAGTTGAGTTGAGTCGATGGCTTTGGTAAGTGAATCTTTTAATTGCTTTGAGAGTTCACTGCTCGGCGGTTGGCGCGCCCTGATAACGGGTTTGCCATAAATGGTTTCGAGATGTTTGATGTAAGTATCCATCGGCTGCAGACCAAACTCCGTCCGGCGGGCATTCAGTTTTGCCGGGTCCTCAATCGGATAAAGCACGAGGAAGCCGCCCGTACTGACGGCCTGAGTACCGAACAGCTGCTTCAAGCCCGCGGTCACGCGAAGCCGATCGTACAATCCGGCGAAATCTGCTTTCTGACCAGGATCCTTCTTAATGGTCGCGGCGATTACAGGTAGTAAGTCGCGTTGCATCTCAAACGGGCCGGCAATGAGAATTCGGAAGACGGCGTTGATGCCATCGCGATCGAGCAGGGCCGTGGTGGGCCAACCATGGGTCTTCAAAACCTCACAGAGTCTGGCCGTATTGGTTTCGTAGAGCTTCCGAAGTTTTTCCTCATCTGATTCCTTGTTTTGATTCTTCTCCACCATTTGGACCAGCAACTCGCGTTGCTTGTTGGCCATCTTCAGCAGTTCGTCTCTGAGCTTCTTGTCGGGTTTGGCAGGTGCTGGACCATCGACGCGGGCGAGCATCTGTTTTATTTCGTCCTGCGTGATACACGTCTGCGCGTTCGCGGTGGCTGAACCACACGCCAGCACGAGTAGCGCGAGCAGGAGAAGCTTCGAACTGTTAGGAGTCGCGAGAGAAGTCATAAAACACGCGGAATAGATTACCGTCTAAATCCGACGCTGTGAACTCGTGCAGCTTCCACGGTTTCGACTCGACAGACGAGATAATCGTTGCTCCAGCGGCATTCCAGATCTGGTGCAACTCATCTACCTCCTGCTTGCTGTTCATATTGAGCCAGATCATCACTGGCGGAGCATTGCCGTGGTACTGGCGGAAGCCGGCGTCAGTAAGGAACAGCCTGCAGTCTCCTTGTGAGATGCCGGCGATGCCTCCTTCGGCGCCGCCCCAGTCCAGGTCGAAGCCAAGTTTGGCTTGATAGTACTCGAGCGCCGCGTTCATGTCCGTTACCGGTATTTCAGGCACGGCAGCGGGGAGTTGCGCTTTCATTGGAGTTCAGCTGAGGCAACAACAACAGGCGCGGTTACAAGAGCCCAACCTGCTTGTGCAAGGCCATGAAATCAAAGTTGTTCCACGCTTCAACAATCTTTCCCCTCTCGATCCGGACGATTGTAATGCCGGTAAAATCGACTGGAGTCTGGGTCGCAGCTCGTCCGAGGAACTCTGCTTCATGCTTGCCACGTACTGAGCAACGCGCGGCAACTTTGTCGCCTTCGGCAACCAGATCCTCGACAACGATGATCATGTTTGGAAAGGCTTCGCGAAAGAGCGTGTGAAACGGTATGAAATTACTCGGACCCTTAATAGGGTTCCCTGGATCATCCGACAATCCGTGAGCGATGCCGTTTTCGTCGAACATTTCGTCAATGGCATCGGCGCGTCCCTTGTTCCAGACTTCTTCAAACCAGCGACGGACTAATTGTTTGTTTTCTTCCGACATGAGGTCTCCAATCTGCAGGGCGAAGGAACCTTATAAAACTTTTGGAAACGGTTCAAGGATACATGTACACTGCGTTGGCTGAAGGCAGCCTGGCTTTCAGAACCAAAATAAAAATGCAAACAGTTCCAGCGCAAGAAGTGGAGGTTGCTGCGCCGACCGTTGAGGCTTCCAGCGGCGCGAAAGCAAACTTCGTCGAACGTGCGTGCGCCGCTCTCTTCAAGCCGGTCGATATCTCGTTCCTGGTTTTCTTCCGCATCCTCTTCGGCGGCATCATGGTGTGGGAGGTTTATCGCTACTTCAATTACAACTGGATCACTCGCTACTACGTTGAACCCGTCGTCACTTTTACTTACTACGCGTTCAGTTGGGTGAAGCCCTGGCCCGGGTCAGGGATGTACGTCCACTTTGTTGTGATCGGTCTGGCGGCTGCGTGTGTGATGATTGGGTTCCTTTATCGCCTAGCCACGCCCGTTTTCTTTCTGGCTTTC
>JAICGZ010000516.1 GCA_025922875.1 Pyrinomonadaceae bacterium | reverse complement strand
GCATAGGCGAACACATACGCTTCGAAAACCGTTCTGAGAGTCTTGTTCATGAATGTGGGAGACGAGGCGTGGTCCCGTTAGTGACGCGGCAGTTTGAATTGGACGTTACCAACTCCCGAGTCGAAGGGATGAGATTGCGTGTGGAAGAACTGTGTCCTGGCGGTGTTGCAATATTGGAATTACGGCACCTAGAACCCAAACAGGCTTGCGACCAGTCCGCCAATCCATTCCATGACCTGGATACACTTCGATCAGATGTAAACAGGACGACGGCTAACGCTACGACAAAAAGAAAGAGCAGAAAGTTCAGCGTTCTCCTGCCCAAAAATCCGTTCTCGATTTGCATAAATTTACCCTCTTTGTGAATCAGGGTTTATTACGTCGGCGGGTCGTAGAGATTTTGCTCGTCTTCGAAGTCCTCGGAACATTGCGGACACTGTTTCATTAAAATCCTGGTGCAGGTAGAGAGAAATCCAGCCTACTAGCTGCAAAGTCTATGCCCAACTGGTCCGCGACGTAAACAGTTTCCTGGTCTGTTTTCTTTGGAACCGAAAGGGTAGACTCCCGCGACGGTTTCAATCGGAGTGATTGTTTCAGTCTTTACTGCTCCTCACGTTCACCTGTGGGATTTATCGCTACTCATAATTGCCCTGCTGACTCTGCATCCGCTTGCGCCAGCCGTCGGATCCCTTTTAATCATTTCCACTTTTCCATTCGGTCTAACGTACTGGGCCACGTATGCAATGATGCTGGCTTTGGCCATTCTTCATTTCCGCAGATTAGATCAGCCGTGGCGATCCGTAACCTGGAAGCTCAGCGCTTAGTGAAGAAGACAGCCATTTGATCTGCATACACTTGCTGATCTACACGGCAGGGTAGAAAGCGCTCTCCATAAGGTTTAAGTCCGCGAATTTCTTGACATTCAACTGCAACTGTAGTTTAACAGCGCTGTTACTCACTGCTTGCCAATAAGGTGCAGCAGACCCAACTCACGAAATCGTTCCTTACTACACAGGGAGTCAAGTAATGAATGCCTCAGCAAATAACCCCCACCCGCTGGCGAAATCTCTGCTCACAGCACTGGTCCTTTCAGTTGTTGGTTTTCTAATGATCGCTTCGCGCCTATCGCCGAGTACCGCCGCATTGCAGGAAAGAATCTTTGAGAACAAGATACCGGCGCATATTCCTATCAAGATCAAAATAAAGAAGGAAAAGGAGACGTCGTTCAAGGATCTAAACAACGAAAAGTGGCTCCGAGAGTTTGAACTTGAAGTGACAAATACCGGAGACAAATCGATTTACTATCTCGAAATCGTAATGGACACAGGCGTGAAGTTTGATGGTAGTGGTCCGGAGATTGTTTTTCCATTGACATATGGCCGACCGGAATTGGGCGATATTGTCACGAAGGCGACGAGGGATGATGTGCCCATTAAACCAGGAGAGACAATTATTTTAACCACGAGACAGGCGACAGCCTGGGAGATGGGTATACGTGACAAGCGCTGGCCTGAAGCAACTAAGTTCAAAGCTGAAATTCAGGTCCTGAGTTTTGGCGATGGAACAGGCTATTGGGGTACCGAACTGTATCCCCGCCAGGGAGACAGAAAGCGGCCGGGAAGAATGACAAGCTGCCGCAGTCGCCAAAAGCGAGAGCAAGGCGGAATGCGCAATTAAAGATCGCATCGACGTTCACAGAGCCGACTTTCATGTCGGCTAATTTTTTGTCCTCGGAAAGCACGGTTACTGCTACATCATCCGCAGCCCAGCCTCCTGTCACCTGTCTGTTTCCGCAGTGTACGCCGGTAATACCGTGGACTGGATATCTTTGTTATGACAATGACCCGCAAAACAACGAATGCAGGATCCAAAACCGGCCGACGCCTGACCAGATAAATGGCATTTGTAAGGAACTTCGATACGGAATCAGTCTTTGCGTAGCGGGCAACATTCTCTATGCTTGTCAGAAAATCAACGTCTATGACTGTGGGTTTGCTCCAGCACCCACGCCTACGCCTTCACCTTCACCATCACCTCAGCAATGTCAAAACTGTAGCGATCCCAACGCTCTCCGTCCTGCGGATTGCTCCGATCCTGCACATCCAAAATGTGATCCTTTTTTGGAGTACCTGCAGAACGGTTGTTGTTACAAGCAGACGTGTGAACACGTTGGCATCGTACCCCCTGCGCCGCAGCCCTGTGGCTCAGGATATTTTAGAAGCAGCAACGAATTGCAACCGTTTCCAATGTGTACTTACCTGCCGTGCATACCAATTCCCGGTGGCGGCGATACTGGCTGCGGCCTTACATTTGACGGTGGCGGTTCAAACCCGTGCGAATGTGATCCTGACTCGCCAGACTGCGTTTCCCCAATACTGATTGACGTGGCTGGTAACGGATTCCAACTCTCCTCAGCGCATGTGGGCGTTAACTTTGACATTAGGGCAAACGGCTCACCCTTGCGTGTTGCTTGGACAACACTCAACTCTGACGACGCTTGGCTCGCCCTTGATCGTAATGGCAACGGCACAATCGATAATGGACAAGAATTGTTTGGCAATTTCACGCCTCAACCTAATCCTCCTGTCGGCCAGGATCGAAACGGATTTTTAGGCTTGGCTGAGTACGATAAGCCAACTAACGGAGGCAACGGAGACGGAGTAATAAACCCGGCCGATGCAATTTTCGCTTCATTGCGTTTGTGGCAAGACCGTAATCACAACGGTACATCGGAATTAGGAGAGCAATTCGGCTTGCAGGCAGTTGGTCTGAAGACGATTGAACTTGATTACAAAGTGACTAAGAAAGAGGATGAGTACGGAAACTACTTCCGGTATAGAGCGAAGGTCAAGGATGGTAAGGATGGACACCTTGCTCGATGGGCTTGGGATGTGTTCTTAGTTACGCAGTAACTTTGTGGATCAATACCTAAACAAGATATCACCCGCAATTGAAAGCTGCGCGACGGAGCTCGACGATACAAGGCCTGGGGTCACCCGGCAGGCGCTGCAGAATTTCAACGAACTGCCTTATAGACCAAACAGGCTTGCGACATGTCCGCCTATCCATTCCAGGGCCCCGGATACACCTCGCTCAGATGTAACCAGGACTACGACTAACGCTGCG
>JAICGZ010000515.1 GCA_025922875.1 Pyrinomonadaceae bacterium | reverse complement strand
TTCGCGATGCACCAGCTGCACCGGCTCGCTGTAGTTCATTAGATCGAACGACGTACGCAGCACCGCGTGTCGGGCGATTAACTGACGTAGAGCTGTCTCCAGAGCACTCTGGTCGAAAGCAGTGCGTAAACAAAAGCTGGTGACGTTGTGGTAGACCGATGAGCCGGGGCTGTACTCGCTATGGAAAAGCATGCCGGCCTGCATCATGGTCAACGGATATGCGTCCTCTAAGCCTGCCGGCAACTTGAGACGGTCTTCTTCAGAAAGCAGACTGAACGGCTCGCGAGTTTCGACAACCTCAATGGATGGCCCATCATTCTCCGTTCCACCGTCGATTTCTCTCGCAAGCTCGAAAATCGTCTGATGCTGGAAAAGTTGCTGCAGCGAAAAATCCAGACCGGATTCTCTTGCGAGAGCCAACAAACTGACACTGCGAATTGAGTCGCCGCCTAATTCAAAGTAGTTGTCGTGGATTCCGACCTGATCGATGCCAAGTGCTTCAGCCCAGACGTCGACCAACGTCGTTTCAGTCACCGTGCTCGGCGCGACGTAACTCCGCTCCAATTCGGGCCGGGCCGCATCCGGCGCGGGCAAAGCCTGGCGGTCCACTTTCCCGTTACGCGTCAAAGGCAATGCTTCGAGAACGACGAAGGCAGACGGGATCATGTACTCCGGCAGTTTCTCCTTGAGAACGCCACGCAACTCGCCGGTGGAAGTTGACTGTCCCTGGTCCAGGACCAGATAGGCAACCAGACGCTTCTCACCAGATGAATCCTCGCGCGCCAAAACAACTGCTTCACGCACACCGTCGTGACTCAGCAGCATATTTTCGATTTCGCCCAACTCAATGCGGAAGCCTCGGATCTTGACTTGATGGTCTATACGGCCGAGATATTCCAGATCACCATTCGCCAGGTATCTCGCGAGATCGCCACTGCGATAGAGGCGCGAGCCTGGTTGCGTGCTGAATGGGTCCGGGACAAAGCGAGTAGCCGTCAACGCTGGTTGACCTGAATAACCGCGCGCGAGGCCGTCGCCGCCCACATACATTTCTCCGATCACACCCAACGGCACGGGCTGCATAAAAGCGTCGAGCACGTAAACCTGGAGGTCAGGAATGGGAACACCGATGACGCTGCCCTGCCCTTCACGCACATCAGCGAAAGTCAACGGACGATAAGTAACGTGCACCGTCGTCTCAGTGATGCCATACATGTTCACCAGTAATGGCCGCTGATCGCCGTGTCGTTCGAACCATGGCTTCAGGCTTTGCAGCTCGAGGGCCTCACCACCAAAAATCACCAGGCGCAGAGCCAGATCTGCCGGGCTGCCGGTGCTGTTCGCTTCCGCGTGGATCAATTGCCGAAACGCCGAGGGCGTTTGATTCAACACCGTCACCTGTTCGTTGACGAGGAGCTGGTAGAACGCTTCCGGCGAGCGGCTCACCAGATAAGGAACGATCACCAAACGGCCACCGTACAGCAGTGCGCCCCACAACTCCCAAACTGAAAAGTCGAACGCATAGGAGTGAAAGAGCGTCCACACATCTTGTTCGTTGAAATGAAACCAGTCGTCAGTCGCAGAGAAGAGCCTCATGACGTCGCCATGAGTGACTGCGACGCCTTTCGGTTTTCCAGTCGAGCCAGAGGTGTAGATCACGTAAGCCAGGTTGCCACTGCTAACGTCACTCACCGGATTCTCGCTGCTGTTGCGAGCGATGGTTTCCCATTCACTGTCCAAACAGACTGCTTCGCACGGCGCGTCGCCCAGCACAGCCTTAAAAGACGTCTCCGTGATCAGCACCTGCACGTTCGCGTCGCTAAGCATGAACGCTACTCGATCCGGTGGATAATCAGGATCGATGGGTACGTAGGCGCCACCTGCTTTGAGAATTCCCAGGAGCGAGACGATCATCTCGAGCGAACGCTCGAGCCTGACTCCAACCTTCGCTTCAGCAGAAACACCGAGCGCGCGCAGGTGATGGGCCAACTGATTGGCCCGCTGGTTCAACTGTTCATAAGTGAGTTGTTGATTCTCGAATACGACAGCGACGTTTTCCGGCGTTCGTGCTGCTTGTGCTTCAAAGCTTTCCTTGAGCGACATTTCGACCGGGTAGACCACGTCTGTGGGGTTCCAGTCGAGCAACTGTCGATGTTCAGCGACTGTCAGAAGTGACAGCTCGTTAACGGTCTGGTACGGATCAACGACAATGTCTTCAAGCAAGGTCTGATAATGACCCAGCATGCGTTGGATCGTGGCGGCATCGAATAGATCCGTGTTGTATTCGATATTGCCCCTGAATCCATGGTCTGTGTCCTCGATGGCGAGCGTGAGATCGAATTTTGCGGTGCCGTTGTCACCGCCCAACGGAGTCAATTTCAAACCGGAAAATTCGAGACTGCCCAGCGGAGTATTCTGAAAGACGAAGACGACCTGAAACAGCGGCGTGTGAGTCAGGCTACGCTCCGGCTGTAACTCATCAACGATTTTCTCGAACGGCAGATCCTGATGTGCGTATGCGCCAAGCGATACGTCACGCACGCGAGCGAGCAGTTCTCTAAAGGACGGGTTGCCGGAAAAATCAGTGCGCAGCAGGAGCGTGTTGACGAAGAAGCCGATCAAGCCCTCGGTTTCGGCGCGGTTGCGATTCGCGATCGGCGTTCCCACAACGATCTCACTCTGACCCGCATAACGAAAAAGCAACGTTTGAAACGCAGCCAGTAGCGTCATGAACACCGTCACTCCTTCGCGTTCACTCAAACTCCTGACCGCCGCACTCAACTCGGAGGAAAGAGACAGGTTCTGTTTTGCGCCGCGGAAAGCATTGACGGCTGGACGCGGACGATCGGTCGGCAATTCCAGCACCGCCGGCACCCCGGCTAACTGCTTCTTCCAGTACTCCAGATGTTCCGTCAGCAGCTCATCCTGCAACCACTCTCGTTGCCAGAGAACGAAGTCAGCATATTGAATCGGCAACTCTGGAAGCGTTGACGGCCGGTCTTCTGAGAAACAGCGGTAAAGCTCGGCCACTTCTCTAACGAGCACGCCGAGCGACCAACCATCAGAAATGATGTGATGCATGCAGAGAAGCAGGACGTGTTCTTCCGCCGAGAGCCGCAGCAGTTTCACTCGCAGCAATGGACC
>JAICGZ010000514.1 GCA_025922875.1 Pyrinomonadaceae bacterium | reverse complement strand
TCCGATGAACAGGCGTGAAATTTTGGCAGCGTTTCTTGGCGTTCCGTTTGCGCTGGCTGCATGCCGGCGCAGTGAAGTGCCGCCGCTGCCTGCCGGTGAGATCGTCGGCACGTCGGATGTTTTCGGACATCGTTTGCGTGATGGGCTGCACGTCGAAGTGCCGCAGGATGCTTGGACCAGTGTGCCAATCGTCATTGTTGGCGGCGGCGTTGCCGGTCTCACTGCCGCGTGGCGATTACAAAAGTCCGGATTCACGAATTTGGTTTTACTCGAACTCGAGAGTGCGCCAGGCGGCACGTCTCGCTACGGTTCGAACCGTTCGATCTCGTTTCCCTGGGGCGCGCATTACATTCCCGCGCCGATGAAAGAGAACACCGAACTCGTCTCGCTGCTCAATGAGATGGGTGTCGTCGAAGGGAAAGACAAAGATGGCGAGCCCATCATCGGCGAGCAGTTTCTCTGTCGGGATCCGGAAGAACGTGTCTTTTACAAAGACCGCTGGTACGAAGGACTCTATCTACACGCCGGTGAATCTGAAGAAGACAAACAACACTTCGAGAAATTCAATACTGAGGTGGACCACTGGATCTCGTGGCGCGATGGACGCGGTCGCCGGGCGTTCACTCTTCCTGTATCTGCTTGTTCAGACGATGCTGAAGTAACCGCGCTCGATCGCATCTCGATTAGCGATTGGATGAATGCGCGTGGACTCACCAGTCCGCGCCTGCGCTGGTGGGTCGATTACGCCTGCCGCGACGACTACGGCATGACGCTCGAACAGACCAGTGCCTGGGCCGGATTGTTTTATTTCTGTTCGCGAGTCGCAGCACCGAAGGTCGAGTCGCAGTCGCTGATTACCTGGCCCGAAGGCAATGGACGTTTGGTACAACATCTGTTCGAGAAAGCCAGAGCAAACATTCAACTCGATCGCGCCGTGGTTGAGTTGATCCCGCGTGACGACGGTGTCGACGTCATTACTCTCGATCGAGAGGGACGCGCACCGCGAGGTTTCCGTGCCGGGCGCGTGATCTTCGCGGCGCCGCAGTTCATGGCGCGCTATGTCGTGCGGCCGTATCGCGACAATCCGCCGCCACACATTGCCGAGTTTCAGTTTGGTTCGTGGATGGTTGCGAATTTGACGTTGAAAGATCGACCCAAAACCGGTCCTCGTGACTTTCCGCTCGCGTGGGACAATGTTCTTTACGAGAGTCCATCGCTCGGTTATGTAGTCGCCACACACCAGCGCGGGATCGAACGTGGTCCAACTGTGCTCACTTATTATTATCCGCTGTGTGACGAGAACCCGCGCGTTGGGCGCACGCGTCTTTTGGAGACTGATTGGCATGGCTGGGCGGAAGTGACGTTGAGCGACCTTTCACGCGCGCACAGGGACATTCGCGGTCTCGTGGAAAGATTGGACGTGATGCGTTGGGGGCACGCAATGATCCGTCCGCGCACTGGATTCATGTGGGGACAGGCGCGACGCGAGGGCGCGAAGCCTTTTCGAGGGATTCACTTTGCGCACTCAGAACTGAGCGGAGTCGCACTGTTTGAAGAAGCGTTTGATGTTGGTTTGAAAGTCGCGGATCAAGTCACAGAAGAATTTCCCGCAAAGGCGCAAGGACAGCAAAGTAAAACTGCGCCTTAACTTTGCCCCTTTGCGCCTTTGCGGGAAAAACTGGTTCGGGTGGCGAGCGCGTGCCGGATTACTCTCAACGCTTCTTCCAACTCGGCGCCTTCGAGTTCTAATCGGGGTGGGCGGACGCGGGCGTTGCCCATCCCAACCTCCTGCTGGACCAGCTTGATCAGTTGCACGAATTTCGGCACGGTGTCCATTCGCAATAACGGCAGAAACCAGTTGTAGAGCGAGATGGCTTTCTCACGTTCGCCGTTCATCGCGAAGTTGAAAAGATCGACCGATTGCTGAGGTAACGCATTCACTAACCCCGCAACCCACCCGACTGCACCAACCGCGATGCTCTCGACAATCGCGTCGTCAACGCCAACAAAGATCGCTAACCTGTCTCCAACCAACTCGCGTATCCACGTCACGCGACGCACATCAGTGCTCGACTCTTTGACCGCCTCGAGATTTTCGTGCTCGGCAGCCAGTTCCTGAATCTGCTCCGGTAGGAAGTCGGTGCCGTAAGCGACCGGATTGTTGTAAAGCATGCAGGAGAGTTTGGTCGCACGAAAGACGGCTTCGATGTGTGCTTTCATTTCGCGCCAGTCACTGCGGTAAACATACGGCGGCAACACCATCAAGCCGCTGCAACCAACCTCCGCCGCGTTGCGCGCAAGCCGCACCGCCTCGTTCGTACTCAACGAAGCAATCGCAGCCACCACAGGCACGCGATCTCCCACGGCCTCGATCACCGTTTTCCAGATCGCAACTTTCTCATCGAAGCTCAGCGTCGCACTCTCGCCCAACGAGCCGGGCGTCACTATGCCAGTACATCCATGATCGATCAGCCACTTCGCGTGGTGGGCCACGAACTCGTGATCGATATTGAGATCTTCGTCAAAAGCAGTCGTAGTCGCAGGCATGACGCCCGCCCATTTCATTTTCATTCTTCACTCCTCAGCAGACTTTCCACGCGCACAGGAAGTACCGGTGGACGGACTGACTCAGCACGCCAACCAAACAAAAACTCAACCGCGCTACCACAAACTCTGCCCTGACATGGTCCCATACCACAGCGCGTTTGCAACTTTGCCGTGCGCCATGAATCATGTGCACGCAAACGATCGAACGTGACATCTTCACACCGGCACACGATCGTCTCCGGCTCGACTAATTGCTTCAACTCATCACGCAACGCGAACGTGCGATTCAACAGCTCAGCAAATCTTCTCTGTTTCTCACGAACCGGAAACAGGTTACGCGCTGCTTCATGTTTATCCGCTACCGCGAGTCCGGCAATCTCACCTTCCACGGTGGATAGCTCCAGTCCGCCGATGCCCGTCGATTCCCCAGCACTGTAAACATGCGCAACCGAGGTCTGTTGAAACTCATCCACCCTTACAGCGCCGCCTTCAACCACACATCCCAACAACTCCGCGAGCTCAACATTCGGTACCAGGTGAAAACCACAAGCAACGTAATCACACGAAACCTGCCAACGTTTCCCGCCTCGAACCAACGTCACACTCT
>JAICGZ010000513.1 GCA_025922875.1 Pyrinomonadaceae bacterium | reverse complement strand
AAATGTTCCTGCACAAACGTCTGAAGATGGACACGAAGAACAAGAGTCCAGTGATGATCGCGATCGCCCAGGTTGCAGAGGCGGCCCAGGCTTTCATGTCTCTCCTCTACGCGACAACAAGCACAAAAAGAGCAAATGTGTTTTAAGAAACGCTTGTGCCGAGCGCGCTTTCTTGCGGGATTTGGACTTGACCCTTCAGCAACTGTCTAAGCACGTAAGGCAAGATACCTCCATGCCGATAATATTCGACTTCCACAGGTGTCTCGATTCGTAGTGTCAACGGAAGATCCATAGTTTCGCCGTTTTGCCGATGAATGATTAGCGTCAGATCCTCCCGCGGCTCCATTCCATCCTTCAGCCCGACTATGTCAAAGGTTTCGGTGCCATCAAGCTTAAGCGAGCGTGCGTTCACTCCTTCTTTAAACCGGCACGGCAGCACACCCATGCCGATCAAATTCGAGCGATGTATCCGTTCGAAGCTTTCGGCAATCACTGCTCTAACACCCAACAGCATGGTTCCTTTAGCGGCCCAGTCCCGGGAGCTGCCGGCGCCATATTCCTTTCCGGCAATGACCACGAGCGGCACGCCTGAAGCGCGATACTTGACGGCAGCGTCATAGATTGTCATCCGCTCGCCGCCGGGCTGATGAAGCGTGAAGCCGCCCTCCGTTCCAGGAACCATCAGGTTTTTAATGCGAACGTTAGCGAAAGTGCCTCGAACCATTACCTGGTGGTTGCCACGCCGCGCGCCATAGGAGTTGAAATCTTCGATGGAGATCGCATGTTCCTGCAAATACTCTCCTGCCGGTGAGTCGGCCTTGATCGCACCCGCCGGCGAAATGTGATCGGTGGTAACAGAGTCGCCGAAAATCGCGAGTGGGCGCGCGCCGCAGACGTCCTCAAACTTCTCCGGCTCCAGCGAGAACTTCTCGAAATAAGGCGGCTCGAGAATGTAGGTTGAAGCAGGGTTCCACCTATACGTTTTGCCTGTGACTTCTTCAATCTCATCCCACATCGGACTCTCGCCGGTAATTTTTGCATAGAGTCGCTGGTAGGTTTCCGGTTCAAACGCGGAATGCATCAGCGCGCCGATCTCTGCAACGCTCGGCCAAAGCTCACGAAGGAAAACATCGCGCCCGTACTTGTCTTTTCCGAGAGTCTCATTCTGAATGTCGATTGCGACTGTTCCGGCAAGCGCAAATGCAACCACCAGCGGCGGTGACATTAAAAAATTGGCGCGGATCGACTGATGAACACGCGCCTCGAAGTTGCGATTGCCAGACAGTACGCTGGCAGCTACGAGGTCGTGCTTTCGGATCGCCTGCTCGATACAAGGATCGATAGGTCCCGAGTTGCCGATACAAGTGGTACATCCGTAACCCGCAAGATGGAAACCCAATTCCGCGAGGTACGACATCAAACCCGTTCTTTGCAGATACTCGGTGACGACGCGCGAGCCAGGTGCGAGTGAAGTTTTAATCGAAGGACTTATCTTCATCCCACGGTCGACGGCTTTTTTTGCGAGCAAGCCGGCGGCCAACATCACCGCTGGGTTTGATGTGTTCGTGCAGGAAGTGATGGCGGCAATGAGGACGTCGCCATGGCCCAACTCCACGTGTGCTTCCGGAAATTCTTCTGAAAGCTTGGGCACTACACGGTCCGGCGTGGGACGATTATTCATCATTTCCATTTCGCTCCGCGAACTGGTCTCTTTCGGCGTAACATCATTGACGACCGGTAACTCGCGCGACTCCTCAGCTTGCTGGCCGCCGCCTGCCCCCAAACCTGCGCCTTCGTCACCACAAACACCGATGTGCGTAAGAAAGCGATGTTCAGACTTTTCCCTGCCGTAACCTCCTTCGCCGACTGGTCTCTTTAACAACTCGCTGAACGTTTCTTTCAGATCCGAAAGCGCGATTCGATCCTGCGGTCGTTTTGGACCAGACACACTCGGCTCGATGCTTGCCAGATCGAGATCAAACACCTGGGTGTAGTCACATTCACCAGCTCGAGGCATGCCAAGCATGCCTTGCGCAGTAAAGTAGTTGTGAACGAGATCCACCTGCGCTTTGCTTCTGCCGGTAGCCGCGAGGTATTTGCACGTCTGTTCGTCAATCGGAAAGAAACCCATCGTAGCGCCGTATTCGGGCGACATGTTGGCAATTGTCGCGCGATCGGTGACTGGAAGACTCGCCGCACCCTGGCCATGAAACTCGACAAACTTACCGACTACTTTCGCCTCACGGAGCATCTGAGTAACTCTCAACACGAGATCAGTTGCAGTTACGCCTTCGCGCAGAGCTCCAGTCATGTTCACACCAACAACGTCCGGTGTCAGCAGATAGATCGGCTGGCCCAGCATTGCGGCTTCGGCTTCAATACCGCCGACGCCCCAACCAACAACTCCCAACCCATTGATCATCGTCGTGTGCGAATCGGTTCCCACCAGCGTGTCCGGATAACAGGTTCCATCTTTATGGATGACACACTGCGCAAGGTATTCGAGGTTGACCTGATGGCAGATGCCCAAACCTGGCGGCATGACGTTAAATCCGTCAAATGCCTGCCGGCCCCACTTCAGAAACTTATAGCGCGAATGGTTGCGCTTGAATTCCATTGCAATGTTGCGCGTGAAGGCATCGCTCGTGGTTGAAAAATCGACCTGCACGGAGTGATCGATAACGAGATCGACAGGCACCATCGGCTTCACGATGTTTGGATCTCGGCCCAGTCTCGCCACCACCGATCGCATGGCTGCCAGATCGACAACCAGCGGCACTCCCGTGAAGTCCTGTAGCAAAACTCGCGAAACCACAAGCGGCACTTCTTCAGTTCGTTCCGCATTAGGCTGCCAGCGCGCGAGCTGTTGTACGTTCTCCACTGTGATACGCTCGCCGTCGCAGTTGCGAAGTACTGATTCAAGCAAGATTCGAATTGAAACGGGCAGCCGCGAGATCGCACCAATACCTTGCGCTTCGAGTTGCGGCAGCGAATAGAACTTACGTGATCCCTGGAGTATACGTAGGACATTAAAAGGATTTTCGCTCATGATGTTTCCGCTCTGTGTCCGGTGATGATTTGAGGTAATTTTCGTGCAAAGCGCAAAGACGCAAAAGAGAGAATTTAACGTAAGACTCTCTCGTGCGTCTTTGCGCACTTTGGGGGGCGTGAGGTTT
>JAICGZ010000512.1 GCA_025922875.1 Pyrinomonadaceae bacterium | reverse complement strand
GCAGGTCGCGAAAGCGAGGGCGGATCGTTTGTGAGTTGGCGGCTCGCAACGGCTGACAACAATCCGGCGGCAACGCTGGACGAATACATCGCCAGTTGGATGGAACGAGATCGAATGCGTGAAGATTTGCTGCGATGGATGGAAACGACGCCGATTATCGTTGCTCCTGTCGGCGCCACACCGGCCTACGCACACGAAACACTCAAGGTCACAGTTCGCAGTGCAACAATGGGGACATTTCGAGCGTTCAGTTATGCGCAGACGTTCAATGTCTTCGATCTGCCGGTCGTAACAGTGCCCGCGGGACGATCGAATGATGGGTTGCCGGTAGGAGTGCAGATTGTGGGACGTCCTTTTGCGGAGGAGATGGTCCTGGCAGCTGCGGAAATCGTCGAAGAAGCTTTATCCACAGATTCCGATATATAATCAGCGCTATCTGGAAAGGATTTGATAATGGAACCAGTTACTTCAGTTCTGGCTTTTCTGTTTTTCGGGTTCATCGCGATCGTGCTGCTGGTAATCGCAGTGAAGACGATCAGGATAGTGCCGCAAGCGACAGTCATGCTGGTCGAGCGCCTGGGGAAGTTCGATAAGGTCGCCAGCAGCGGGCTCAACATCCTTGTGCCGTTTCTGGATAAACCGCGCGCGGTTTATTGGACGAACACGCGGCCGGGACTGACTTCCATCGATCTGCGCGAGCAATACATCGATCTCCCGCCGCAGCCGGTGATCACCCGCGACAATGTCACGATTCATGTCGATTCAGTTGTCTACTGGCAAATAACCGATCCAGTGAAGGCTGTTTACGAGATGAACGATCTCGTTGGTGGTATCGTGCAGTTGACGATCACGGGCATGCGCGCCGTGATGGGCGACATGGACCTGGACCACACACTGTCTCAGCGCGATCAGATCAATTCCAAACTGCGTTTGATCCTCGATGAAGCGACTGACAAATGGGGCGTGAAGGTCACGCGAGTTGACGTGAAGAACATCAATCCTCCTGAAGACGTTCGCATCACGATGGAGAAGCAGATGACGGCCGAGCGCAACCGCCGTGCGTTGGTGTTGCAGGCTGAGGGTGATCGCCAGGCGGCGATCACGCGTGCGGAAGGCGAGAAGCAGGCTGCGGTGACACGCGCGGAAGGTGAAAAGCAGTCTGCGATACTTGCAGCGGAAGGTGCGGCGCAGGCGCGTTTGCGCGCCGCGGAGGCAGAGTCGGAAGCACTCAGCCGGATCGCGCAATCAGTTCCCGGCGATCCGAGCCAGTATTTGATCACAACGCGCTACATCGACAGCTTGCGCGACATGACCAAAACCAACAATGCGAAGGTGATCTTTATGCCGGTTGAGACTTCGGCGATGCTGTCGAGCGTTGGGGCGATCAAGGAAGTGTTGTCGCAGACTGGCGACAAGGATGACAGGGATCAGCCATCACCGCCGCCGCGTCCGCGCGAGTTACCGCGGTAGGGCCACGGATTTCACGGATTGATCACGGATTGGTTAATTGATGCCGAGAAATTGGTGTGTACTTCGAGCCTTTGCTGCTGAGTTCGCTGCGAAAGACGATCAGTTCCGTTAACGTCACCGGTATAGACTCGAACTGCATGCTGAGGTGAGTGCCGGCAAGGCGGCGTGCACCTTCAGGTTTTCTGATTCGTGCGATGGTCAGGTGTGGTCGAAACGCGCGATCCTCTTTTTCGAAACCCTCCGCCTCACACTCGTCTTCAAGTCTATTTTGCAGAGCTGAGAGCTTGCCGGACGGATCGCTAATACCGATCCATAGCACTTGTGCGCGACTCGCTCGCGGAAACACTCCCGTATTGCCGATGTCGATCTGAAACGAAGAAAACTCTTTGACCGTCCGCGAAGCCGCATCAGAAATCTTTTGAACTCGATCCAAGGCGACGTTTCCAAAGAACTTCAGCGTGAGGTGAATGTTCTCAACACGGCTCCAACTCGCCGCCACCTGCGGAACCTCTTTGCGCAACCTCTGAACATGCTCCTCCAGCCGCACACGCACCTGATCAGGAAGCTCAGCCGCACAGAAAATCCGCCACATGTGCATCAGCCACAAAACGGCACAAAAGATTGATTTAGGTAAGTTGAGTGATACATCTTTTCGAGTAATACATTCTTTGCAGTGAATAGATTTTTTGTGCTTTTTGCGCCCTTTTGTGGCTCATTTACCTGGCTCAAGCACTAACGTCTCTTTCGTGGCTTTTTGAACGGCCGCGGGGCTAAACGGAAACTCGCGCGGCGTAACAGCTCGCCAATCCGCTAACTGATCCGTCCAGTGTGGACTCTTCGGCAATCCCGATTCGCCGAGTGCGATTCCTTGTTGCGTCTTATCCCAATCGCTCGTGTCCGCAATCAAACGCATCGACACACTTGCTCCGACATTCACCGTTGCCATCGAACCTCCAGTCCCGTTTTGTGGAACAGGAGGAATCGCGAATTGTGCGCCTATCAATGGCGCGCCCGCAAGCGTGTGATTGAAACGCGCCTTAACGAGGTCGCCCCACGTCCACTTCGTCTGATCTGCACCGAGACTCCTCGTGAGTGTGGTAATCGCCTCCTCGTAACATACTCGCAGCAGGTCCGCATAGCTTGAAAATTGCTTTGGCAACCATGCAGGGGGCTGGTCTTTGATGACCCGATCGAGAGTAATGTCGAAGTTGCTCCACTGATAATTCTTCGACAGATCGGGCCCAAGCGCCGCACCCAGAATCTTGCTGCGGAAAGTGAGTCGCATTTGCGAGACAATAGGGGCGACGGTTGATTCGGCGTTAACTCTTCCATCCCACTTTTCAAACGCGTCCAGCGTAGCGCGTAACTTATCATCAGCAGGAGTCAGCTTTGGTCGCAGCACTTTGACTGCTTCCCGAGCAAACGTCACACCGCCGATCGAGTAAACGTCACCGAGAATTCGACGGAAATCTTCGATACTAAGCTTCGGCTTCTCGTTCAGCAGGTCGAATATCCGTCGCGCACGGTAAGGCTGGGCCCACGAATGCGTGAGAAAGTAAGGATAGTCCGTGCCGACAATGCGCTGATTAGCTGTGACGATCATCCCTGACGGCGGATCGTAAAGAGTGGGCAACTTTGAGATCGGTATGTAGCTGGTCCATTCGCCGGCATCAGTCGAACCGTCATAAGGCACGCTGCCGTCGCCGGAT
>JAICGZ010000511.1 GCA_025922875.1 Pyrinomonadaceae bacterium | reverse complement strand
TCAGTAACCGTGTTTCAAAGTATTAAAGAAGCATTTAGAAAGTGGACGGAAAGAAGATGAGAAGTGGGCAATTGAGCAGTTAACTAAAGCGTTTGTAAAGATGATTCCTCAAGCCCTTGATGGAGACGCGGACGGGGATCCGATACAACGATACAAGTAAAACTCATTTCCTATGAAGTAATCCTCCCCTATCAGTACCAATGACGCCCGTATCAGATACCTCTACTCCGCGCCATTGATTCAGGTATCAAGCGACTCGTAGCCATCCGGCATCGTCGAGCAGGAAAGATCACGATGTCTTCGAAGCCGAATTTTCGAAATTACTTCGCGACCTGCTTCCGTTCATCTTGTCAACTACTAAATCGGAGACGAACTAAATTTCGTCACTATATCTTTAGTCGACCGAGTTCCTGTTGCGCCCTGACTTCCGCGATCCGGAACCTCGGATCCGCTTTCGCCTGCCTGACAGTCGTTTCCAATTCATGTATTGCTTCTTCTTTTTGCCCTGCGCGAGCGAGTGCAAGCCCGAGAGCTAAATGTGTACGAGGGTCACTGCCCCCTAACCTCACCGCCTCACGTCCTTCGGCGACGGCGTCCTCAAGATTTTTCACACGTAAGAAATGTCCGGAACGAACCGCATGACTAATCGCGGCCGCAAGCGGCACCTCAAATCGCCCGCGATAGATGTACGTATTCCCGCCGATAAAGGCGATCGGCTTGGATTGTGCGATAGGCAAATACTCGTCACCACCACGGGGTGGGAGCGCTCAAGACGACCGTACCTTCGATAACCGAGGGAACCGGATCGATTAGGTTGCGACTCATCATTATCCGTACGCCTGAGGGCATCGGACGACATGGTTGTACGGAACGGATCATCTCAGGATGCATGAACACGGCGATCCAGCAGTCCTGTACACCCTCGCGAGCGAGGTACTCACTGATAAGTTTCATGCTCTGCCCCGTATCGGTGTTGGAGTCGACAAAGATCCGGTGCGTGTTCTCGTAGCCACCCCAAAGAACATTGGCGTATGCCAGATAACTAGGCGCTGCCTTGACCGTCGCAATGGCATTAAAGACAAGCAACGCGACGAGTGCGTATCGAAAAACATTGAGGGTTCGGCAAAGCCATATTGCACCCGCCGACGCTAGTACGATGAGTAGTGGGTAAACCGGTAAAATATGCCGCACGCCCGTGGTGAAGTTGGAACTTGAAGCAAACAGAAACAATATGATCGCGGGGACGAGCAAAAACATTCCTTCACGCCATTTTTCTCGATTGAACAGTAAATAGACCAGGCCGAGCGGCAAAAGAAGAAGCAGCGCGAGGCTGGTCTTAACCAAAAAGGCGATTGGAAAATAGAACCACTGTCCGGTCGTGTAACTGCGTCCAAAGATCCAGGAGTTCCGCGTGCCCCACGCAATCACGTCTGCCATACCGAGAACGTACGATTCCGGTAAGACCGGAGTATGGCTTATAGCGGCCGTCACTTGGGCTGGGAGGGAAGCGACCGACTCGGGCCTGCCGTTTTCCTTTATGTAATCGGCCACAGAGATAGTGCTTTCGGTCGCACTCGGGATCGCGTAATAGCGAAATCCATAAAATGACCAGAGGATCGCAAGCCCTATCACAAACATTCCGGCGAACGCCGCGGTCTGCCGAATGATCCGACGTGAAAGATGAACGTCCGACCGGCGAAACAGAACAGTGTCGCCGATCAATAAGACGAACAGAATGCCGACGAATATCACAGCAGAATGCTTCGCACCGAGCATCAGGCCGAACGCCAGACCCGACACTGCAAAGCGAAGCCAAGTTGGGTCCTTACCGAATCTATACAGTGCATAGATGGCGCCGAAAGAGGTGGCGCTTATTGCCATATCGGTTGTCACGATCGAGCCATGTGCGATCAGGTTTGGCTCGAAAGCGACGATCGCCAGCGCCGTCAAAGCCTCCCAGCGCCCGAACATCTCCCACGTCGCCGACAATACGAGCAGCGCAAGCAGCAGACTCATCAACGAAGCCGCCAACCGCGCGGATATCACAACCCAGTCAACACCGTTCTCCACGAGGAACGTGCTGCCGTAACTGAAGGCATCGAATTTAGAGGTGAGCTGCGAACCGCATTCCCACGGCGGTTCGGAAAGTTCGCGGAAATTGAGCGGCACCGTCGCGAGCAACTTCAGTAGCGGAGGATGTTCGGGATTGATGCCGAAATCACCGCATTGCCAGTGACGATGGCCCGCCAGAATATGATCCGGCTCGTCAACTGTCGCGCTTGTGCGTATGGCGTGATAAACAAGCTGCAAGGTGAATGCGGCCAACAAGAAAACCGCGGCCGCTACAAAAAAAATCTCCTTTTGACGGTCGTTCCACCTAAAGTTCTTGATCTCCATCCGGCTACCGGTCAAGTGCAATAATGTTCCTTTTCCCGCGTATGGACCACCTTCCTGAGAGCATAACAGCATACTCTGGAAGCCGAGTTTGAGACAGTGCGAAGCTGTTGAATATGCGCCAACTAAAGCTGCAAGCAACTTTGTTGGCAAACTTTCCCTGCCATGAGAGCGAGCAGAGATTTTTCGCTGAGACCGCAAAAAGAAAACTAATATGCATCATGCTCAGCGAATGAGTGGGCCAATGAAGACAAGTTCCAAGGCGAAGATCGGCACTTCAGTCAGTTAACAGTTGGGTTTGAACAAGAAACCGTCCGGGACCTGTGTTTTTAAACCAGAAACCAGAACGAGTGACGGAGCCGAATCGAACGTGCTGCGTCTTCATCGACGAATATCGTTGAACTGTGGCTCGGCTGTTTGATGGTTCGCGAGAAGACGTAAGTCTTCACATCGGATAAGCACCACGCACACGACTTACACCGTGCCTCTAGCTCACCTCTCTTCGATCAGCGCCAAATCCCAGGGGCCCAGTTCTACCGCCTGTGATTTGTCCACGCGCTTTCGCGTCAGCATGTCGGTGCCGCTCGCATACGGATAAGTGAAGGTTTGTTTGCTACTTGAATAGTTCAGATAGTAATGCAGGTTCTTGCCACTGTTGCTTACGCCGTGCCTGACTCGAACTGATGCGGACAACTGCTGGTCAGGCCCCGCCAGGCCGGCCAGATTCAACGCGTCGAGTAATATCTTCTCTTGCAGCTTGTCCGTCAGGTAGGTGCCCTCGTACGTCAGAGTTCCTTTACCGTACTTGTTGCGCGTGAGCGCTGGCCACTTCCC
>JAICGZ010000510.1 GCA_025922875.1 Pyrinomonadaceae bacterium | reverse complement strand
CTTCCTGTAGATCTTCGTCGTTGAGAATGTCGGGCCGAACGGTTTTTACTGCGACGCGGCGTGTGATCAGGTTTTGATCCCGCGCGAGGTAGACCTGGCCCATCGCGCCACGTCCGAGTCGTTTCTCGAGCAGGTAACGTGAGTTGAGGAGGCGTCCGCCGGGAAGCGTCTGTTTCGTGCCCGCTTCGTCCTGCGGGCACGTGGCCACGTCGTCTTCATAGCAGACTTCGCAACGAGGGCACTCACGCATCGGGTAGTTAGTTCTTTCAGGCTGCGGGCACTTCCGAAGTACACGCGGCGCAGCGCGTCGCGGCAAGCGGAATCGCCGTTAGACAGAACGGACAGTCCTTGGTGTTGGGGGGCGGTGGTGGTTCGGCTCGCAGCCGGTTGACGGCTTTCACGATCAGGAAAACAACGAACGCTACGATCAGAAAGGTGACGATGTCGTTAAGGAATCTTCCGTAGGCAATGACTGGAAGACCTCTCAACTGCGCGTCAGCGAGCGACGTCGGCGCCGGGACTGCACCCGAGATGTCGATAAACAAATTCGAGAAATCGACCTTGCCGAGCAGCAGTCCGATCGGCGGCATGATCACGCCTTCGACGAGCGACACGACGATCCGTCCGAACGCTGCACCAATAACAACCGCAACCGCCAGGTCGACAACGTTTCCGCGCGCGATGAATTCTTTGAATTCCT
This sequence comes from Pyrinomonadaceae bacterium, assembly GCA_025922875.1. Classification (GTDB taxonomy): domain Bacteria; phylum Acidobacteriota; class Blastocatellia; order Pyrinomonadales; family Pyrinomonadaceae; genus PSRF01. The sequence continues at coordinate 2,543 of JAICGZ010000510.1, read as the reverse complement.
TCAGCATGTTGCCTCCGTATGATAATTGCCGATTGTCAATTGCCAAGTGCCGATGTTAGCTGTTCGTACCTTCCGCTGAAGTCAAATCAGCAATCGGAAATTGCCAATTGGCAATGAGTTAGTGGCAGTTCTTCGCGAGTTTGAATCCGGCCTTTTCGGCTTCATCCGTGGTTTTGAAAACGATCTTGTTTGCCTCCGCGATCTCTTTCTCCGGACGGCAGGCGCCGATGTAATAGGTCTTGGATTTCTTGTCGGCGATGATTTCGGGTTCGGCCGCAGCTTCTGTTGTCTCGGCGTCGGTTGCGGCGGCTGCAGCCATCGAGTCTTGTTCTTCTTTTTGCTGTCGTCGCAACGCGACTGTCTCTTCCGCGCCGAGGTCGACTATGCGCAGGCTTGGTCCACCTGCAACCATTTGCACGAGCAACTGGAAATCGGCGCAACGCATCTGCTGGCCGCGTGACCGCCACGAACTCCAGTCGGCCGGCAGTTGTAACGACGGCGTAATGAGTTTGATGAACTCGTCGATGGTCCTGGCTTTGAAGTTTTCGTCGTAACCGATCCAGAGCGACGTCAGTTTCTGGTCCAGCAGGTCGAGGGAAATGCTGCGCACGCCTTCAAACTTTGTTTTGTCTATCTTCGGATCGAAGTAGGGATTGATCGTCGTCTTGGAAACGCCGAAGTCGTCCGTTTTCCCGAATTCTGTTTGCGGGACGTGGGCTTTAATCTCCTCCTTCGTCATGCCGAGTTTGAATCCGAGCAGTTCGGGGGCGGTGGGGATTTCGGCGATTTTCTTCGTGCACTGGGCAGACGCCGACGGGGCGAATCCGAGCAGAAGGGTGACGATCAGGGCTAAGTAAGAGGGGCGACGAAACAGCATGAATCGGAACTTAAGGCCAAAGCTCATGCGGTGTCAATGCAGGACTGTTGTGCCGTTTTCGATTATCATTCGTACCTGTGTCACTGATGCCGCGCTCGCAAGGCCCTGTCACGGGGTTTCTGAAAAGAATACTGTTTCGTCCGGCAATCAAGCATCCGCGTCTGCAGCGACTGTGGAGCCGGCTGCATACGGTCAGCGTGTTTGCGATGAACTACGGTGGCGGTGCGTTTATTGAGTCGAGCGGCGAGGTCTGGGTGCTGTCGGAAATGGTTCGCCCGTCATGTGCCGCCGTCGCCAAGCCTCTAATTTTCGACGTTGGCGCGAATGTGGGCGACTACTCCGCGTTGGTCCACAGCTTGATTCCTTCGGCGCGGATCTGCGCTTTCGAACCCGCTGCGCCCGTTTACGAACAACTCGTGCAGCACCTTTCAACCATCGGCGGAAATGCCGCGGCTTTGGAAGCATTCAACTTCGGCTTTTCCGATCAAGAAAAGAGCGTCGAGCTTTACTCCTACACCGTTGAAGGCGAGGCCGCGTCAGTTATCTCATCGATCGATCGACGATTGCCGACACAGGTGTTGCAAGTTGAAGTTGCCGACACCGAACAAATACACGTCCGAACACTTGATGGCTTCTGCGCTTCGGAAGGCATAGATCGCATCGACTTCCTGAAGCTCGACGTTGAAGGTCACGAACTGGCGGTCCTGCGCGGCGCGAAAGACATGCTCGAACGCCGTGCAATATCAATGATCCAGTTTGAGTTTGGCCCGGCGAACATCTACTCCCGCACCTACTTCTACGACTTCTGGTGCGTGCTTTCAGATCGATACGACATCTTCCGCATCATCCCGGGCGGCATCGTCCCGATCACAGACTACGGCGAGCATCTCGAAGTGTTCCTGACTACGAACTATTTTGCTAAGCGTAAGGCCGCGTAGGTAGCGTCCCTAAATTGAATAAATCCGTCTCACTCGGCCGGCCATCAACCCAAGACCTGAAATCAAGCCTCAATTCGCGGCACAGGCCGGGCCTAAGGTTGGACATTGACCGACTCGGAGGTTCAATACGGATACGAAACGGAAAATGTGGTACCCGCGGCAGGGGTCGAACCTGCGACCTTTCGCTCCGGAGGCGAACGCTCTAATCCACTGAGCTACGCGGGCGTAAATACAGGTTTCAAAGAGGTGCATGAGAATGTACCGCTCATTGTACCCCTCGTCAATCACGGGACCTTTCAGAATCAGGATGCACTGATCTCGACTACCTCTCGCCGGAGAGTGGAGGAGATCCAGCGCCTTCGGCAATGTGTTGGCCAGAACTTCTTTAAGCGCGCGTTCGAGGCGTTTCCGCAGGTGACCCAAATTACTTGAGGTGGTGGATCGCCAACTTTGGGTGCGCGGCGCACAACAAAACCTTACGTTCAAAACGGCCGCTTGTAGTCTACTGCGCGTTCTTCAGGTCTCAGCACGCATTACTTCACCGTTCCGTTGCGCTTGTTCTGCGCAGGGAAAAACTAAAGATGACAACCAATCGAAAGACGTCAGTCGAAGAGTTGAATACTCGACCGGGTCTCTAAGGAGCAACCGACATGGATGTTCCTCGTGATAGTGAAAACCCGGCTTTTGAAAAGGCCGCTCAGGGTGTGAAGCGCCTGGCGAATCGTGGT
>JAICGZ010000509.1 GCA_025922875.1 Pyrinomonadaceae bacterium | reverse complement strand
GTTGCCGGCGCCGAGGAGAGTCCAGTCTACGCGATTCTTAAATTGAACCAGGCCATAGAGCAGTTGCAGTTGCCGGAAGGCTATGGTCTGGAACGCTATGTAGCCAGTCAGCCTTTCAGTTCTGACAAACTCGCCATGAAATGGGACGGTGAGTGGCACATCACCTACGAAGTGTTTCGCGATCTCGGTCTCGCATTCGCGGCCGTTCTAATCCTTATCTATATTCTGGTCGTAGGTTGGTTTCAATCGTTCAAAACCCCCTTCACGATCATGGCGGCGATTCCGTTTTCATTAGTAGGAATTCTGCCGGGGCACGCCCTGATGGGAGCGTTCTTTACCGCGACTTCAATGATCGGTTTCATCGCGGGCGCGGGAATCGTGGTGCGCAATTCGATCATCCTTGTTGATTTCATCGAATTGCGGTTGAGACAAGGCATGACTCTGGCCGATGCCGTAATCGATGCGGGTGCAGTTCGCTTTCGACCGATGATGCTGACTGCCGCGGCGGTGATTGTCGGGTCAATCGTGATCTTATTTGATCCAATCTTTCAGGGTCTTGCAATTTCATTGATGGCAGGCGAAGTTGCTTCACTGTTTCTCTCACGCATGACCGTGCCAGTTCTCTTCTACTTGAGCGAGCGCAAAAAACATGAACCGCCGCCGATCGAGCCGACTGTTGTGGCGGAGCTATCATCCGATGCCACTGAGATCTCTGAAGCCGAAACTGCAGCCGAAGAGAGCAACGGTCGTCCTGCGGATGTCACCGTGGTTGAATTGCCAACTCAAACAGAAGAAGCCGTCGTTGAGTTGTCTCAACCCACCAACTCGAAAACCGAGTGTTGACTGCGAGGAGGAAGCCGAACCAGGGGCATAGCCCCAATTGCGATTTCACAACTTACGGCGAGGCATAGCCTCGCCTCACATCAGGGCGGCGAAGCCGCAGCGAATAGACTTTTGGCAAAACCTCGCCGCTACGAACCGCGACCTTGAACAGAGGACCAGGGCAGGTTCCTTTCGGGTAGATCTGATGTACCGGCTAAACGTCTTCGCGATCCACCTGCTGACTGCGCAAAACTTCGCACGCCTTCCCAAGAAAAGCAGTCGCACTTTGGCACCATTTACAGACCGGGTCAAAGAGGACTTCGCCGATACGAATGGCCCGGCGACATTCGCAAGTTGAAGAATGTGATCGAGCGAGCGTTATTACCTCAACTGACGGAAGAACTCTCAACCCGAACGCGCACTGCCCGATATTGCACCGCCGTCCAGAGCTGAATTTTGCTTCCCCGCGTAGTAAAAGTCGCCAACCATGGTCCATTGGTCCAAATCGAATCGGCGGCGAGCACCGCAAGTTAGACAGGTTCGATAAGTCTCGGCGCCGCGCGTAAACGGAAGACTCAGCTTGAGGTGCCAGCATCCAAACAGCCGTCGCAGGCCCCTTTTAATCTGTGCGAAGCGCTCAGAAATGACAGCCCATATGTCTACGCCGGCGTGTTCAACCACTTGTTCCATTACCAAATCCCTCTCTTGTCTTTGATCGACTGCGGCAGCGATTTACTTGTGCAGCTAGACTAGCCGGCCAGTACTAGACGGGACAGCGTATTAACACCTGAATTTTGCGAGTATTTACACCTGAGACTCGGTGAAAGAGCGGCAGTTCTCAGGGTAGACTTTGATCAAGCAATCAAAGTCTTGTTTGTAGATTGAACGTGTTGCAGAAGTCTGCGAATGGTCCGTACGGTGACTCAATCAGGTTGTCGCCGCTCACGCACGTGAAGCGCCAACTCCACGCGGTTACTCAGGTTCTTTTTGTCCAAAATGCGACTGATGTGTCCTTCTATCGTCCGGAGACTGAGTTTTAGCTCGGCGGCGATCTCCTTGTTCGAGAGTCCGCGCGCAACGGCCTCGGCCACACGCCACTCAGCGTCTGTAAGATCCTCGTCGCGGACCAGCTCCTCGTCACCCGTTTCCTGCTCTCCAAACATTCGCGCGAGGTCGGAGTGAGTGCGCTGTACTCGGTCAAGGATGCTTTTAACTACAGCAACCAACTCGTCGGTCTCAAACGGTTTGGTGATGTATGCGTCAACGCCAGTGCGAAATCCTGCTATCCGGTCAGTCGTTTCATCCTTTGCCGTAAGAAACACGATGGGAACCAGCCGGGTTCGTGGTGAAGCTCGTAGATTACGCACGAGGGCATAACCGTCCATGCCAGGCATGCGAATGTCGCTGATGATTAGGTCGGGTAGCGATTCTGCAATACGGACCATCGCCTCAGCACCACGGCGAGCAGTTATCACATCGTAGTTCTCCGCACGCAACGTTTCTGATACAGCCAGCAAGAGACCTGGATCATCGTCAACAACGAGCAACTGTTTAGCCATTGTCATGCTCCTTGATCGTCGAGTTTGTTGCATCCCCCGTCGCGCCACGCAGGCAGGTGCAGTGTGAACGTGCTACCCTGGCCCACTTTACTTTCAACCGAGATGCGTCCACCCATTTGTTCCATTACGTTCCGAGCAAGGTATAGGCCGAGACCAACACCGGACACATCGGCGTCCTCCAAAAACTCAGCGTCGGTCGTTGCGTTACGCATCGCCGCGGAGTGAGGAGCGGGACGACCCCGATGGAACTTCTCGAACAGAATGGGCATGTCCTCAGGTGGAATGCCACGGCCATTGTCCGTCACACTTATTGCGACCTCAGCTTCCGCCTCGTATGCAGATACGATAATACGTCCGCCATCCGGGGTATATTTAATGGCGTTCTCAATGATATTGGAAAGTACACGTCGGAATGCTTTGGGATCTGCGCACACCGGCGCGATCGAAGTTGGAAGTTCGACTCTGAGATCGTGCCCCCTCTTCTCGGCGGAGCGGGTTTCTGATTTGACGACGGATGAGATCAGTTGTTCAACGTCCACTCGTTCATGTGTTACACGGAGTACACCGCCTTCGATCCGCGACAAGTCAAGCAGATTCAAAACCAGATCAATTTGCCGGTCACATTCCACCGAGATTGTCTCAAGATACTCTCGCCGCTTCACATCATCGATGCCATCGCGCATCAATAGTTTTGTAAGTGCTTTAATTGTGGTTAGGGGTGTGCGCAGTTCATGCGAGACGCTCGAAACGAACTCCGATTTCAAATGATCGAACTCGGCAAACCGCGCCTCTCTTTTTTGCAGTTGCTCTGCCATTGAGTTAAAGCTAACGCCTAGCTGTGAGATCTCGTCCTGTCCCTCCGCCGGAGCCCTCGCCGAGAAGTTTCCACTACCGAACTCCGCGGCAGCGAAACT
>JAICGZ010000508.1 GCA_025922875.1 Pyrinomonadaceae bacterium | reverse complement strand
CCGAAAGACGCGTTTGCGCTCGCGCGCTTCGACGGCTCCGCGTTGTACGAACATCTCGATCCGCGCAAAGGGCAGCATCCCGATTGGGGCACGTACATCTTCAACTACGGCCGCAACGAGGTACGCAACTTTCTCGTTGCCAACGCGCTTTACTGGTTCAAGGAGTTTCACCTTGATGGACTGCGTGTCGATGCGGTCGCGTCGATGCTTTATCTCGACTACAGCCGCAAGGAAGGTGAGTGGGAGCCGAATGTGTTTGGCGGCCGCGAGAACCTCGAAGCGATCTCGTTTTTGAAAGAGTTGAATGAGGTGACGCATCGTGAGTGTCCGGGGACGATCATGATCGCCGAAGAGTCGACTGCGTGGCCCGCTGTGAGTCATCCGGTGTATGCCGGCGGTCTGGGGTTTGATTTCAAGTGGAACATGGGTTGGATGCACGACACGTTGAAGTACTTTCAAACCGATCCGCTGTTTCGCGCCGGGAACCACAACGCGCTGACGTTTGGGTTGATCTATGCGTGGAGTGAGAACTTCATTCTGCCGTTTTCCCACGATGAAGTCGTGCACATGAAGGGCTCGCTGCTCAACAAGATGCCCGGTACCGAGGAGCAGAAGTTTGCGACCTTGCGCGCGTTGTATGCGTACATGTGGGCCCATCCGGGCAAGAAGTTGTTGTTCATGGGTGGTGAGTTTGGGCAGTGGCGCGAGTGGACCGAAACCGAGAGCCTCGATTGGCACTTGATCGAGAATCCGCTGCACAGTGGCATCCAAAAACTGATCCGCGATCTGAATCGGAATTATCTCGATCACGACGCCTTATGGCAGGCGGACGGTGAAGCCGCCGGCTTCGAATGGATCGACGTCGACAACGCCGCCGAAAACATCGTCGCCTTCCTCCGCCGCTCACCACAGTCGGAGAAGGAACTGATCTGCGTTTCAAACTTCTCCGCCGTCTCGCGACCTGGCTATCGCCTGCGGTTACCTCGCGACGGTAGCTACAGAGTGGTCTTGAACACAGATCAAAAACAATTCGGCGGACGCGAGGAGAATTCGATCGGTGATCTAGAACCCGAATCCGCGTTTACTTTGATCGATCTCCCGCCACTGACCACCCTGTGGCTGGAAATCAGCGTCTAGCTCTCCGGATTTAAATCGTTTCAATAGTCTGCACGGTAATCAGAATGTCGAACTGTCGTAAAGTTCGTTTGAGTTGCTTCTTAAACTCTTTGAGGAACAGGTCGGACCGAAAGTCCTGCTCGTTGATGATCTCAAACCTGATTATTTCGTCGATAAATTCAACTCCTCCATATCGCCATGTGCCTTGAAACGGCGCGACCAGAGGGCTAACAGTAACGGCGCCGAAGACAGCCACCAACTGCTCTTTTATTTGTTTCAGTTTTTCCGGCTCGATTTCGGTGCCGTCGTTGTATTTCAGTGGCAAATAGATCTCATATTTCTTCATCGTGAGGTTGTGAGGGACTTGGTCTGGGGAGGCTGCCAGCCCCCAGTTTCTTGAACGGGATCTGCTTTGAGTTGAGCAGAGTGAGATGTTCGTCAGCGACGCCGTACGAATTGTCAGCATGGCAAGAAACGGGAACCCCGCTCTTTACCAACGCGAGGAATCCGATCGCATCATGCTCTTCCGGTATCTGGATGTAAATCATGAGGTTTCTCCTCTGGAACCGTAACTTTCGGATATTCGCTTGTCAAGAACCAGCTAAAAGAATATGGCGGCCGCGGACCTCGGATAGAAGTGTCAACGCGAATCTAAATTCGTTTCCAACGAAGAATTGTATTGACGCGCTCGCCCGATCCGCTTAACAATTTCACCAGTTGCCATTCTCATACCGCCCAATATGTATGAGAAGTTTAAGGAACTAGACGGCACGCATCCCTGGCGGAACGTTAGTCCCGATGGTTATCTTGATTATCGGGCGCGTTACCGTCCGCACGGCCGTGTTCTCTTTTTTAACTTCCCACTCGCAAAAGAGATGGGACTTATTCCTCACGACCACCCCTCCAGCATCAATAAAGATCTCGAACAAGCAATCCTCGACACTTTTTCTCTGCGCATCATCAACGAGTACGACCTCGAGCACGGAACGAAGTTTCCCCCCGAAAGCGTCCGGCCAAAACCGTTCATGGCGACGCGCTATCTGCAAACACAGCATCGCAACAAACAAGGCAAGACTTCCGGCGACGGCAGAAGCATCTGGAACGGGTACCTGAGAAACGACAGTCTCACGTTCGACATTTCGAGCCGCGGCACGGGCGCGACGATCCTTAGCCCCGGCGCCGTCGAAGCGCAAACAGTCGTCGCGACGGGCGACACAACATACGGCTACGCCTCAGGTCTCGCTGAGTTGGACGAAATGTTAGGGAGCGCGGTGATGTCGGAGATCTTCTACCGGCAGGGAATTCCCACGGAACGCTGTCTCGCCGTGATCGGCTTTCCGGACGGAACAGCCATCGGAGTTCGAAGCGCTCCGAATCTGATCCGCCCGGCACACATCTTTCGTTACCTCAAACAGAACCGGCACGCGGAGCTCAAAGCCTCGGTCGACTACTTCATCGATCGCGAGATCGAAAACCGTATCTGGACCATACCCGACGACGCGTCGCAACGTTACGCCACCGCGCTCGACTACTTCGCGCGCAACTACGCAAAACTCGCGGCGCTGCTAGAAGAGGAGTACATCTTCAACTGGCTCTCCTGGGACGGCGACAACATGCTCGCGAGCGGCGCCATTCTCGATTACGGATCGATCCGGCAGTTTGCGGCGAAGCACGACAAGTATCGTTTTAAGGACGTCGATCGCTACTCGGCGTCACTGGCGGAGCAACGTGGTTGGGCCAGGACACTGGTCCAGGTCTTCGCGCAAGTGATGGACTTCGTCGAAACGGGCGAACGTAAGAACCTCAATACCTTCAAGGATGCGGCGTGCCTGCGTGTCTTCGACCGGGCGTTCGCGAGCGAACGAGATCAACGCATGCTCTGGCGGATCGGTTTTACTCAGGAACAGATCGGCCACCTCATGAACAGTTCGCAAACAGAGATTCGCGACTTCGATCGCAGTCTCAGTTATTTCGAGGATCGCAAAGTTGCGAAAGGCATCGAAAAACTTCCCGACGGCTTCACGCACAGTCCCGTGTTTCTGATCCGCAACCTGCTGAGAACGCTGCCCGGCTACTATCTCTCGCAGGCGATCACCCGCGCCGACGACGTCAGCGCTTACATGCCGAACGAGATCTTCCTCCAGACGATGGCGGCGTCTTACGTCGGCAAGAAGGATCT
>JAICGZ010000507.1 GCA_025922875.1 Pyrinomonadaceae bacterium | reverse complement strand
TTCGCAGTTCAAAATCAGCAATGGCAATGGGGTTTTTGAACTTGTTTGCCGGATGGGAAAGTTGATTCGTCCGCAATTCTCTTCGCATTCTCAATTGGAACAACAACTGCATCCTCACCGATCAAACTTGTCTCCCCTAAAAAACTAAATACCCATACAACAACTCGTTGAAACATAGGGCAAAGAACCAGGAGATTGCTCATGAGTAAAAGCAGATTTGTAAGTATTTCCCTCCCTGCATTTCTTGTTTTAGTACTGTTCACCGTGAGTGGTTACGCTCAGTCAGGCGGTTCCACTGTTCGGGGAACAGTTAAAGATCCAAACGGCAACGTCGTGAGCGGCGCGAGCGTAACTCTCACGGACGAGGAAAGAAACTTCACTCGCACTCAGCCCACGAATGAAGACGGCGCTTACGTCTTCACTGCGGTCCCGCCAGGCACCTACAAACTCGACGTCTCGGCACCCGGCTTTAAAACTGCCTCAGCTTCAGGTCTCGTCGCACTAGTCGACACACCAACTGTCAGAGACGTGCAACTCGAAATCGGCGCTGTCTCTGAAACAGTAGACGTCACCTCAGCGACAGAGGCTGCCATCAACACGAGCGATGCCAGTCTCGGAAATTCATTTGAGCGAAAGCGCATCGTCGAACTGCCGCTCAATGCCAATAACGTTGTGGGCTTGCTATCGCTCCAACCCGGCGTTAGCCGCAGCGGTTTTGTGAATGGTGGACGCGCTGACCAGTCAAACATCACGCTCGACGGCGTTGACGTCAACGAACAGCAGGACGGTCTCGACGTGATCACTGACGAAGCATTTGCGAGCGTCCTGCGAGTGACGCGCGACTCGTTGCAGGAGTTTCGCGTAACCACTACTAATCCGAACGCCGAACAAGGCCGTTCATCGGGCGCGCAGGTTTCACTGGTGACGCGCTCCGGATCGAATGAGTGGCACGGGTCGCTGTTTGAAACACACCGTAACACTGTCACTACTGCAAACGACTTCTTCAACAACGCAGCAGGCGTGGAACGACCACAGTTACTGCGAAACATCTTCGGCGGCTCGATCGGTGGTCCAATCAAGAAAGACCGCGCGTTTTTCTTTTTCACTTACGAAGGGTTTCGCGAAGCGACCGGCACGTCGGTCGTGCGCGAAGTGCCGCTGCCGACGTTGGGCCAGGGCATCGTTCGCTTTCGCACCGACAGCGGCGCTAGCGATCCAGGCTGTCCCGCGGGAACTCCCGCCGGCGTGAGCTGTTTGACACCCGGTGAGATCGAAGCCGCATACATCGCGGCGAATGGAACCAGCCCTGGAATCAATCCGAACGCACTCGCGGTGCTTGCGGCTGCTGCACAACGTTACCCCGCCAACGATACAACTGTCGGCGATGGTCTCAACACCGGCGGCTTTCGCTTCAACGCGCGCACGCCAACGGAATTGAATACCTACATCGCCCGGTTCGATTTCAACCTGACCAACAGCCAGACACTGTTCGTCCGCGGTAATTACCAGAACGACCTCGTCACTCGTGCGGTCTATTTCAGTTCTGATTGCAGCACACCGGGTGACAACGTTCAGTGCTTCCCTGACACGCCGCCACTGACAACCTGGAACCATCCAAAGGGTCTCGCGGTAGGCCACACCTGGACGGTGAATAGCAATGTCGTGAACCGTTTCAGCTACGGCTTGACTCGCGCAGCATTCACGGAGAACGGTGATTCCAATGAAAACCAGGTCAACTTCCGTTTCATCTTTTCACCGGCCGCTTTCCAGCGCACACTCCGGCGAACCACGCCCGTGCACAACTTCGTCGACGACGTTTCGTGGGTACGCGGTAATCACACCTACGGAGTCGGCGCCAACATTCGTCTGATCCGCAACAACCGAAATTCACTGGGCGCATCATTCGACCAGGCGATCATCAATCCGACGTTCTACAATGAATCCGGTGGCGTTCTCATCACTCCGTTCTCGGATTTCGCGAGCGGGACCGATTTTCGTGATGCACTCGCTTCCGTGATCGGCCGTTACTCGCAGTACAGCGCAAACCTCGTTTACGACGCGAGCGGACAACTGCAAGCGGTCGGCACGCCAACCGAACGTTCATTCGCCACCGAGGAATACGAAAGTTACTTCCAGGATTCGTGGCGCATGCGTCCAAACTTCACGCTGAATTACGGCGTGCGGTGGTCCACTTCGACACCGGTGTACGAGCGGAACGGACTGCAGGTCGTGCCGAACGTTAATCTGACTGATTACTTTAACCAGCGAGTCGCAAGCTCAAACAGCGGAGTCCCGTTTACCGATCCAATCACTTTCGTCCTGGGAGGCAAGGCCAACAACGCTCCCGGTTATTACAAACAGGATTGGAATAACTGGGCGCCCTCAGTTTCGTTTGCCTGGTCTCCTGATTTTGGCGACAACGCGTTCGGCAAAGTTTTCGGACGCGACGGCAAGAGTGTTATTCGTGGCGGCTTTCGTATGACTTACGATCGCATCGGCAGCGCGCTCGCCGTTAACTTCGATCTGAACAACCTGGCCGGCTTCACCTCCGCCCGCAACATCAACGCAAACACGTTTGATGTGATCGAAGGAGAACTCGGACCGCAGTTCAACGGCTTCAATCCCGCCGTTCGCACGCTTCCTTTCCCGACTGCAACCACGCCCATTCCAACATCGCTGAACTTCCCGCTGACTGTTCCGGCAGATGAAGAGACGCGTATTGAGAGTTCGTTGGACCAGGGAATAACCACGCCGTACAACTACAGCTTCAACTTCTCTTACGGCCGTGAACTCGGCAAAGGACTTTCGTTTGAAGCAAGCTACGTTGGACGTTTCGCACGCAAGCTGCTCGCTGCGCGCGACATCATGCAGCTCAACAACATTCGGGATCCTCAGTCGGGGTGGACCTATTACCAGGCAATCAACAAGCTGGTGGATTACCGGTATCAGAACCGCGAAATCACTTCCGTTGAACCGATCGCATTCTTCGAAAATCTCTTTCCCTTCATGGCGGAGTGGTGGGGCGACACGTCGTTGACGAATACGCAGGCCGCTTACGCGTTCCTCGCGCCTTTGAGTGTCGGCGGCGCTGACATAACTGACTACACGTTCCTGCAGTTGCTCTGGGACGATCGTCCCGATTGTACTACCTGCCCAGAGGGTGGTGGACCAGCGCGGTTCAACAACATGTTCTACCAGCCACAGTTTGGAGCGCTTTCTGCGTTCTCGACTATCGCGAGATCGAACTACAACTCGTTACAGCTCAGCTTGCGCCAGCGGCTGCGTGAAGACGTCACGTTTGATTTCAACTACACCTACGGCCA
>JAICGZ010000506.1 GCA_025922875.1 Pyrinomonadaceae bacterium | reverse complement strand
GACCTGGAATAGCGGCGCATGCGTCAGACTTCGCTCCGGTTGCAACTCTTCAACCAGTTTCTCGAACGGCAGGTCCTGATGCATCTGCGCTTCCAGCACTACGCTGCGTACGCGCCGCAGCGCTTCCCGCACAGTCGGGTCACCGGAGAAACGCGCCCGCAGTACCAGCGTGTTGACGAGGAAACCGATGAGTCCTTCAGTCTCGAGCCAGCGCCGTCCCGCTACGGGCGTGCCCACAGGGATGTCATCCTGGCCCGTGTACCGGGAGAGCAACATCTGGAACGCAGCCAGCAGAGTGATGAAAGACGTGGTGCTTTCCGCACGGCTCAGTTCTTTCAGCTTCGCGGTCAGCTCTTCAGGTACTTCGAACTTCATGTACCCGCCCTGGGCCGACTGCACCGCTGACCGGGGTCGATCGATCGGGAGATTCAAGACCGGCGGACTGCCTTCGAGTTGATTGCGCCAGTAGGCTAGTTCCGCGTCGAGCACTTCGCCTTGTAACCACGTGCGCTGCCAGTGACCGTAGTCGCTGTACTGAATCGCGAGTTCCGGCAGGGGTGAAGTTTGACCCTGGGTGAAGGCGCCATAGAGCTGCGGTATGTCACGGATCAGAATATCCATCGACCAGCCGTCGGAAATGATGTGATGCATCACGGCTATCAGCACGTGTTCATCGCTGCTGAGTCGCACTATTACAGTGCGCAGCAGCGCATCATTCATCAGGTCAAAAGGTCTCTGCGCTTCGGCGATACTCAACTCACGCAGGACAGACTCTCGCTCTTCGACGGCGAGGTGTTCCAGGTCCACTACCAGCACCTCCTGCGGACGCGGCGGTGCAATGATCTGAACCGGCTCTCCATCGAGATAAGTAAAGTTGGTCCGCAGTGACTCGTGCCGTCTGACAGTCTCATTCAAGCTTTGCTCGAACGCGGAAACGTTCAATGGTCCATTGAGCCGGAACGCAGCAGGTATGTTGTAAGCGTTACTGCCGGGGTTCAATTCATCGAGGAACCACAGACGCTGCTGTGCATACGACAACATCAACCGTTCGTTATCCGGCGCCTTCCGCAATGGTGGAACTTCAACGGTCCGGCCTGCTCGCATTAAAGCTTCAACACGCACCGCCAACTCCGACAGGACCGGCGCTTCGAAGAGGTCTCGTACCGGCATCTCCACGTTAAAGCTCTCGCGGATGCGGGAAATAATTTGGATAGCTAACAGCGAGTGCCCGCCGAGCCAGAAGAAATTGTCCTTTCTGCCGATGCGTTCCTGACCCAGTACGAGTCGCCAAATGCCCGCCAGCACTTCCTCGATCACCGTGCGTGGCGCTTCAAAACTCTGCTCAGCGTCGAGTCGCAGTTGGCCGGGTTCAGGCAACGCCTTGAAATCGACTTTGCCGTTCGTTGTTAAAGGTAACTGCTCCAACTGGGCCCAGCCGCTTGGTACCATGTAATCAGGTAAGCGCTCACGGAGGTGGCTGCGCAAGGTGTTGAAGTCCAGTTGCTGATCACCTCGTGGGACGATATAGGCCACCAGCCGCTTTTCGCTCGGCGTATCTTCCCTCGCCACGACCACTGCTTCTCGGACACTTTCATGGTCGCTGAGAACCGCCTCAATCTCTTCGATTTCGATTCGGTAGCCGCGGATCTTCAACTGCTGATCGAGACGTCCTAAAAACTCCAGCTCACCACTGGCGAGGTAACGCACCCGATCACCAGTCCGGTACAACCGCTCTCCACCGTCGACACTGAATGGATGTGGAACAAACTTCTCCGCCGTCAACTCCGGACGGTTTAGATAAACACGCGCCAACCCGTCTCCGCCCAAATACAGTTCTCCCGCAACTCCCACCGGTACTGGCTGTAGTTTTTGATCGAGAACATAGACTTGCGTGTTGGTGATCGGCCGTCCGATGGGAACCGTGGCGTCGATCTCACTCTCGCGGTCCATCACATGACAGCAACTGAACGTGGTGCCTTCGGTTGGTCCATAGCCATTGATCAGTCTCTGCCCTGCACCCAATCCTGCCAGCACTTGCTTCACATGCTTCAGGCTCAGTGCATCGCCACCAGCAAGCAATTGCCGCACTCCACGCAGATGCTCCAACCCCTGGTCTACGGCGAGGTGAAACAGTCCCGCCGTCAGCCACAGTGTGGTTACTTTGTACTGCTCCAGCACCGCTCCCAACTCGTCGAGGGTGGGTTGCTGCGGCGAGAGCACGACGAGCTTCGCGCCATTCAGCAGGCTGCCCCAAAGCTCGAAGGTTGCGGCGTCAAACGACATCGGCGCCATCTGCAGAAACACTTCGTCTGGTCCAAAGTCTGCATAATTAGTCTCTTTCACCAGCCGAACGATATTGCGATGGACCACACTCACGCCCTTTGGTTTCCCGGTCGATCCGGACGTGTACATCACATACGCCAGGTTCTCGGGTGACACTGCGACTCGAGGATTGCTTTCGCTGTACGCTGAAATCGTCTCCCAGCCGGCGTCCAGACTTATGATCTTCGAGCAATCAGGCAACAACTCGCGGAGATGTTGCTGCGTGAGCAATACGAGCGCACCTGCATCCTCCAGCATAAAGCGCGTGCGCTCGACCGGATTCTTCGGATCGAGAGGCAGGTAAGCGCCACCGGCCTTCAAGATCCCCAGGGCGCCGACTACCATGTCGATCGATCGTTCGAGGCAGAGTCCGACCACCACTTCTGGTCCAACTCCCAGCTCTCGCAGGTAGTGCGCGAGCTGATTGGCGCGAGAATTGAGGTCAGCGTACGTTAACTGTGCATCACCAAACACGAGAGCAGGAGCGTCGGGAGATTGCTCGACCTGCGCCTCGAAGAGTTCATGAGTGGAGCTTTCATCGATGTGAACTTTCGTCTCGTTCCACTCACGCAATAACTCGCGGCGCTCAACGCTCGAGAGCACGTCGATCTCTGACAGCAACTGCTCGGGATCATCTACCGTGGCTTCCAGCAGCCTCAGGTAATGACCAATCAGTCGCTCGATCGTTCTTGATTCAAATAGTTCCGCGTTGTACTCCAGCGAGCCGGATAGTTTGCCGTTCTCCTCGCCGAGCATCATCGTCAGATCAAACTTCGCCGCGGTCCCACCAACCTCTACCGGGCTGAACTCTAAGCCGGGCGTTTCAACGGCAACGGATTGCGAGTGCTGAAAACCGAATACGACCTGGAATAGCGGCGCATGCGTCAGACTTCGCTCCGGTTGCAACTCTTCAACCAGTTTCTCGAACGGCAGGTCCTGATGCATCTGCGCTTCCAGCACTACGCTGCGTACGCGCCGCAGCGCTTCCCGCACAGTCGGGTC
>JAICGZ010000505.1 GCA_025922875.1 Pyrinomonadaceae bacterium | reverse complement strand
CTGACAAAAACAGTAGATATAAGATCCTCAGCTACTTCTTATACATTTCACAAAATGTTCTTTGCATAGCTTCCTTTTGGTCAACCTCTCAACTCCTATTCAAGATTCACAATAGCGATTCAATGCGCATTGTGGGAGTGATACTTATTACCTATGCCACAACCTTGTATTTCAGTTCGTTGAACCACCTCGGCAGGAATTATTCACCGTGTTTCGATTCTCATGTGCCGCTCGAACTGATATGCAGTGGCCCATATAAGTTCACTCGGCATCCGATGTATCTGGCAAAGTTATTGGTGGTAGTGGGCAATTTCGTTGTCAGCGGGTCTCTCTGGTTTTTGCTTATGTTCGTTTATCTCGCAGTGGAAACTACGAGTACTATTCTTAATGAAGAAAGATACTTGGCGACCTCAGTTCCGGGGTATGCAGATTACAAGAAAAGAACATCCAGAATGATCCCATTCATATTCTGATTCGGACTCAGGAATTGGCTCAAAACTGAGCATTCTTCCGGTGGCGTCAGAAAAAAGTTGCGAAGATTGTCCCGTATGCGCTGCCAAAATGGACAGAGGTCGCTGGACGAGGTTTCGGTGCACTTTTCTCTTTGCCAAGTCGTGTTAGTGCAGAAGAATCAAATCAGCGCCCGACATGAACGCACATCTGAAAAGGGTAATCCATGAAAAACTATGTGCCCAAAATTCTCTTGTTAGTGATCGGCACCGTGATAGCTACGATTGCGCTTCCACCGCGTATTCAGTTTGGACAGGTATCGAGCGGCGTTCCTCAGAGAGTAAACCTTCGCAAAGTGCTGTCTAAACACTCAGCTGTTCCGCCCGTCGCGCGATTCGATGAACCACCGGTACCTCAAGATCCTCAGGATCAAGAACGACGACAGAGTAGAAACCGCGTTAGCAAGGGCCTCTATACACACAAAGTGATACTCGATCCCGGCGTTCGGGAAGTACAGGGCCAAGCGGAAGGAGTCGATCTAACGTTCGTCGATGGTGTGACGATACTGAAACCAGGGGAGCTTCCAGATCTGATGGGCTTGCCAATATCGGGCAGCATCATCGTGATCGGCACCGTTACCAGCGGCAAGGCTTATATCAATCAAGAGCACACCGGAGTGTTCAGCGAGTACAGATTGGCAGTCACTGATGTTCTCAAACCGGATACCGACAGTGAAATCTCGGCACGAGACGAAATAACGGCGTGGTTGCCTGGCGGAACTTTACAATTTCAATCTGGCCACATCACACATTTCATTATTGCAGGGTGTAACTACCCGGAAATTGGGACCCAGTATGTGTTCTTCCTCAGGAGGCCGGACAAAACAGTCAAGGACTACGCAATTTCAACTGCTTTTTCCATCAAGGATCAAGTCGTCTCATCGTTGGATGATGGAAACGATAAGCGTACATTTGAGGGTATGCCCGTAAACGACTTCCTCGACAAACTGCGACAAGAAATCAGTGTCAGGCGGGGTAAGCAATGACATTAATCCTCCAGCTATCTGTCCGCGCAGCCGAAAGTAACGTTTATACGAGGCACTGAAAGCCAAGAGTGCACGTGTTGAAAGACACTGCGAACACTACAAACCAGACGAAGATGATCAAGTCTGGCTTCCGGAAGTTGCGTCAAAGAGTTGGGTGATTATCTCGCAAAATCAACCTCTACAGAGTTTAGGGCGCATGCGAAACTGTCTCGATGATTTTCTATCTAAGGCAGACGTTCAAGTCGGATACATTCCATCAAACGATTAACAAAACTTGAAGAGTTTCATCGTAATTGATGATGCGATTCATCAACTCGCTGACACGGTAACTGCGAGTCGGCTGCCGTAATATCAACATCACAAAGAGATTAGGGCCCACCTATGTACGCGCCAGCGGTTGGCCCAGCGCGATTTGCTTCGCGTCGCTTGCATCCCGTATCTTACGGCCCCTGCATTCCCAAAAGACTAACAAAGGATAAAGGCAGATGATTCATCAGGCGGTGTCGCTCCTGGGGTTCCTCGTTTTTGCGGGTGTCGCGTGGTTGCTCTCCAGCAACCGGCGGCGAGTGGCGTGGAAGACGATCGCGTGGGGCGTCGCGCTGCAACTCGCGATCGGTCTGATCATCTTTCGTTTGCCCATCTCACATCGAATCTTACTCTGGGTGAGCGACGCCGTAGTGGCACTGCTCAACGCGTCGAAGAGTGGTTCGAGTTTCTTGTTTGGACCACTCGCCGCCAGTCCGGGAGAGGCTGGGTCGGTCGGTTTCATTCTCGTGTTTCAAGTATTACCGGTGGTGATCTTCTTTGCCGCGTTCACCGCCATGCTCTATCACTTACGCGTGTTGCAGATCTTCGTTCGTCTTTTCGCCAGACTCTTTCACCGAACGATGCGGATCAGTGGCGCCGAGTCGCTCTCGAGCGCGGCCAACATCTTTGTTGGCATTGAGTCGGCGCTCGTGGTCAGGCCTTATCTCGAGAGGATGACGCGCTCTGAGTTGTTACTGATATTGACGACCGGCATGGCCACGGTTGCATCGAGTGTCCTCGGAGTTTATGTCGGATTCCTGACAGGCGTGTTTCCGCAGATTGCCGGTCATTTGATCTCGGCGTCGATACTCGCGATTCCCGCTTGCGTCGTGGTGTCGAAGCTGCTGGTTCCCGAAACGGAAACGCCGGAGACGCTTGCCGCCGTTCCGCCGGAAGACGAGTCGACGCGATCGAGAAACTTAATCGGCGCGATTATCCAGGGCGCAATGGATGGGCTGAAGCTCGCGGCGGGGATCTCTGCCTTGATCATCGCGATTCTCGGAATCGTTGCGTTGCTCGACAAGATACTCGGAGTGGCGAGTACGTGGTTTGGGATGAGCGAACCTTTGTCGATCGTGCGCCTCTTGGGATGGGTGTTCTATCCGTTCGCGTTTCTGCTTGGACTGCAAAGCACCGATGTTCCAATTGCCGCGCGTTTGTTGGGGGAGCGAGTGATACTGACTGAAGTCTTCTCCTACAACCATCTGGCCCAGGTAATCGCCAGCGGTCAGATCACAAATCCGCGCACCGTCGTGATTCTGAGTTACGCTCTCTGCGGTTTCGCACACGTCGCCGCTATGGCAATCTTCGTCGGCGGAACGGCCGCTCTCGCCCCGTCGCGCCGGGACGACCTCGCGAGTCTTGGGTTACGAGCTTTGCTGGCCGCGACGCTGGCGACTCTCATGATCGGTTGCGTAGCGGGTATCTTCAGTAGTGGTGAAGGGGTGTTGCTTCTTCGACAATGAATACGTAAGAACCAAAAGGAGAAACTCTATTGAAACGAATGCTGGACTGCGTTTTCGCTTTACTT
>JAICGZ010000504.1 GCA_025922875.1 Pyrinomonadaceae bacterium | reverse complement strand
TCGCTGTTCAATGCAGTGGTGGACGAAGGCTGTGAAGAGTTGTGCGGAGTGAAGCAGTTGTTGGTAGGTGGCGAGGCGCTGTCAGTGAAACACATCCGGCAGGCGCAAGCGGTGCTGAATGGAACACGCCTGATTAATGGCTATGGACCAACGGAAGCGACGACGTTCAGTTGTTGTCACGACATCGGGGTGGTGAGCAATGGTGGAACTGTACCGATCGGGCGGCCGATAGCGAACACGGAAGCGTACGTGCTGGATGAGCGGTTAGAGCTAACACCTGTTGGCGTGAATGGCGAGTTGTATGTGGGCGGCGACGGTTTGGCGCGTGGCTATCTGAACCGCGCCGACGTGACAGCGGAGCGGTTCGTGCCCCATCCGTATGCGCGCCGTGTTGGTGAGCGCTTGTACCGCACTGGCGACATCGTGCGTTATCTGGCAAATGGCGAGCTTGAGTTCATTGGCCGGCGTGATGCGCAGGTGAAGGTGCGCGGACACCGGATCGAATTGGGCGAGATCGAGACGGTGTTGAGCCGGCACGCAGAAGTACGCGAAGCGGTGGCAGTCGTGAGAGAAGCGAAGTCCGGCGATAAGCAGTTGGTTGCGTATGTGGTGGGCGAAGCGGCGGCCAGCGAGTTGCGGCGCTATTTAAAGGAGAAGCTGCCGGAGTACATGGTGCCGCAGCTTTTTGTGAACCTGGAGTCGCTACCGTTGACGGTGAGCGGGAAGGTAGACCGGCAAGCGCTACCGGCGCCGGAGCGAGCAGGCGAAGATGCGGAAGTGGATTACGTGGCGCCACGCACACCGGAAGAAGAGTTGTTGGCCGGCATCTGGGCCGAAGTGCTGGAAGTGGACCAGGTCTCGGTGCATGACAACTTCTTCGAGTGCGGCGGGCATTCGTTGCTCGCGACGCAGGTCATATCTCGAATCAGAACTGTTTTCAATCTCCAGTTTCCCGTACGAATGATCTTTGAACGGCCGACCGTGGCTGAGCTGGCACAAGAGATCGAGACGATGGTTGCCGCCGTTTCGGAGCCAGAGAGCGGTCCGGCTATGGTGCGTGTCTCGCGCGATGCGCCGTTGCCGCTTTCGTTCGCGCAACAGCGTCTTTGGTTCCTGCATCAGTTGGAGCCTCACAGCCCTGTCTACAACGTGCACCTCTCACTGCTCCTTCGTGGTCCACTGGATATCCCGGCCTTCAAGCAGACGGTCAGCGAGATCATTCGCCGTCACGAAGTCCTGCGCACCATTTTCGTGACGCGCGAAGGCGAGCCTTTTCAGATCGTAACCTCGCCACCGCAGGTGCTTTCGATTATTGACTTGCGGCATTTATACGAGCAAGAGCGACAGGCGGAAGCAAGACGACTGGCGACGGAAGACTCGCGCCGGCCATTCGATTTAGCTGAAGGCCCGCTGTTTCGAATGATGCTGATGATGCTTTCAGAAGATGAGCACATCGTTGCCTTGACGATGCATCACATCGTATCCGACGGCTGGTCGATGGGATTGCTGATGAAAGAGATGACTACTCTCTACGAGTCATTCTCTCGAAACGAGGCTTCACCGCTTCCGGAACTCTCGCTGCAATACGCCGACTTCGCGAGCTGGCAAAGAGAGTGGCTGCAAGGCGAAGTGCTCGACACACAGCTCACCTACTGGGAAAAGAAACTCGCCGCCGCTCCGGCCGCGCTGGAGTTGCCCACCGATCGTCCTCGTCCCGCGACGCAGACTTATCGTGGCGCCACTCTGGCTTTAGCGTTCCCCAGGAGTTTGTCTGACTCGCTCAAAGAGTTGAGCGAAGCCGAAGGAGCGACACTCTTCATGACGCTCCTTGCCGCCTTCAACATCCTGCTCCACCGCTACACAAATCAAGATGACATTCTGGTGGGCACCGACGTCGCCAACCGCAATCGTCGCGAAATCGAACCACTATTCGGGTTCTTCATCAACCAACTCGTACTACGCACCGATCTCTCCGGCGACCCGACATTCCGCGAACTGCTCGGGCGCGTGCGCGAGACCTCGCTGGAAGCTTATGCGCACCAGGATCTGCCATTTGAAAAATTGGTTGAAGCACTGCAACCCGAGCGTCACCTCAATCGATCGCCGCTCTTCCAAACCAAGCTCGTGCTGCAAAACTTCCCAACCGGCATTTGGGATATTCAGGGGTTAACTCTCAGGCCATTGCAGATCGAAAGCAACACGGCAACATTCGATCTGACTTTGGCAATGTCGGACGAAGGTGACTTCTTAAGTGGTTTGCTGCAATACAGCACGGAGTTGTTTGACGAGAGCACCATTGGACGAATGATCGAGCACTACGAAACGTTGCTCGAAGCTATCGCAGCAAACCCGGAGCAACGAGTCTCACGCCTGTCGCTCTTGAATGAAGCAGAGTTGGACCAGCTAATCGAGCAATCCAAAGGAACCAAAGAGGAGTACTCCAAAGACACCTGCGTCCACGAACTCTTCGAGTCGCAGGTCGAGAGAACTCCCAATGCGTGCGCGGTGATCTTCGAAGGTCAGGAGTTGAGTTATGCCGAGCTAAACCGGCGCGCAAATCAACTCGCGCATCACTTGCGGAACCTGGGTGTCCAGGAAGAGATGCTGGTGGGAGTGTGTGCAAACCGAAGTGTGGAGATGATCGTCGGTGTGCTCGGTATATTGAAAGCGGGAGCAGCTTATCTTCCTCTCGATCCGAGCTATCCGCTCGAGCGCCTGGCTTTCATGCTGGAGGACGCGCAGGTGGCAGTGCTATTGACTCAGGATGAGTTGATGGACAGTCTGCCGACTCACTGGGGACAAGTGATCTGTCTCGACAGCGACGCCGAGTTAATAGCGGAACAAGTTTCGGAAAATCCGGTAATCGCGGCAACAGCTGAGAACCTGGCTTACGTGATCTACACGTCAGGCTCGACCGGAAAACCGAAAGGCGTGATGGTCCAGCATGCCGGGCTCTGCAACCTGGTCCAGGCCCAGATCAAAGGTTTCGAGATCCAGCCCGAGAATCGTGTCCTGCAGTTTGCGTCATCAAGTTTCGACGCGTCGGTCTCAGAGATCTTCACAGCGCTCATAGCCGGAGCAACACTTGTGCTGGGCCGGCAGGAAGCAATGATGCCCGGTGGAGAGTTAGAGCAGTTACTACGCGAACAGAAGGTCACAACTGTGACATTCCCACCGACTGTTTTGCGAGTGCTGAATGAAGAAGAGTTTGAAGACCTGGTCATGGTGGTTGCGGCCGGAGAGAGTTTGGATAACGAGACGGCGGAGCGTTGGAGGAAGAGAAGCAACGGAGGAAAACTGATCGATGCTTATGGTCCAACGGAGTTCACCGTGTGCGCTACG
>JAICGZ010000503.1 GCA_025922875.1 Pyrinomonadaceae bacterium | reverse complement strand
TTCTCCTTGCAGCCACTCCCGCTGCCACACTGCATAATCCCCGTACTGTATTCTCAACTCCGGCAGCGGCGAGGATCCTCCCGCCACGTAACTCTCATAAAACCTTCCCAACTCCCGCACCAGCACCATTAGCGACCAGCCGTCGCAGATGATGTGGTGCAGTATCAGCACCACTACGTGCTCCTCTGCCGCTAACCGTATCAACCTCACCCGCATCAACGGGCCCTGCCCTAAATCAAACGGAAGCCTCGCTTCTTCCACCGCCACTTCCCGCGCAGTTGCCTCGCCCTCAGCTCTCGGTAAATGGCTAAGGTCCAACAAAGGCAAGGTCAAAGGTAAAAACGGAGAAATAACTTGATGAGCACGCCCTTCGACAGTGGGAAACGTACTTCGCAACACTGTATGGCGCCGAATAACTTCGTTCAGAGAACGTTCCAGTGCAGAAGTGTGGAGCTTCCCCGTCAGCACTACACCGATTGACAAGTTGTAGCTGGCGTTGCCTGGCTCTAACTGATCGAGAAACCACAACTGCTCCTGGCCAAACGAGAGAGGCAGGTTGTTCGCATGAGCAGCGGGCTGAATTTTAGGGGGATGAGCCGCCGCGCGACTCGACAACAGTTTGAGTATTTCCTGTTTGCGTTGCGCCAGTTCTTCACGCAACTCGGGAGTTAGTACTCCATCAGGGGCATTACAACGCAGACGGTCGCCCTCGGCCCAGAGCTTTACATCAAGGCCGCGAAGATGATCAATAAACTCGAGGACCGTCATAACTCTATCTCTTCGCGATTCTCTTGTGAGCGAAACTCAAACCCTTTGTTGTTGCGGATGCTCTCGATCTGTCTAGCCAGATCTTTGATCGTGGGTTCCTCAAAAATGGCGAGCAACGGAATCTCTATATTAAAAAGGTCCCGCACCCGCGACATCACTTGAGTTGCCGAAAGCGAATGCCCGCCGAGTTCGAAAAAATTATCATGTATGCCGATTCGCTCAACTCCAAGAACATCGGTCCAAATGAGTAAGAGCGCACGTTCCACCGAATTGGCCGTAGCGGAGACGAGGTCCTTAGTTTCGATTACCGGCCTGAGGGGCGGCGGCAGCGCCTGCCGATCGACTTTGCCATTAGGCGTGAGAGGCAAGGCATCGATTGCGATGAACTCGGACGGCACCATGTAACTCGGTAAACGCTTTTTGAGATAGGCCCGCAGTTCTTCCTTGGTTGATGTTTGATTTTTATCGAGCACTACATACGCGAGGAGGCGCTTTGGGTTGGCATCATCCGCCGGCGCCGAAACGTAACTAGTGTCAACGTTAAGTCGTAACGCGAGCAATCTACGCTTAGTTGGTGAAAGCTGAGCGATGCGATCCATCAGCATCATAAAAACAAACTCTTCTCCTCAAAGGACGCTATTTAATTGCCTTCGCAACCACCATTGAATCCGCCCACCAGTAGTGGCAATCCTCCGGGGGTAATAATGATCTGACGACGTTCAGGGATAGTGAACTGAAGTATTTGAACACAAGCCGTTGATGACGCCGGCTAAAGGAATCAATTTCATTCGTATACCAGGTAAAAATGCCGCCTGGACGTAAGCAACTTGCCGCCAGCGGAAAGACTTCCTCCGCCATGACAATGCTGTCAACCACTTCCTTAGCGTACCTTTCTTCGCTATCCGGAACGGTGTCAAAGAAGACGCCATCGTACTTTCCGAGTTGCTCGACGGCATCATGCCAATCTGCATGAATCAAACGGATGTCTCGATCAGGGAACTGGCTTCTCCATTGCTCAAAATGTTCGACGACTTTATCGTTCAATTCAACTATTGTGTGTGACCTGACACCCATCTCCTGGATGTATGAGGCTGAAATTCCCATCCCGAAGCCAAACTCAAGAACGTCTCCGTGCGTTTCCGTAACCACGGTCGCCATCGCTTTCATTAGGGGCCGCTCCCAATCTTGCATGACTTGCTGGCCTTGAACGATTAATTCACTGGGCGCATATTGGGCGTCGCTTTTGTCCCAGGGCCCTCGAATGGGTGGCCTGCCGGAGCCCGGCACCATGCGGCTTGCCAGTAGATCGAGGCTGTTGAGATCCGCCACAAATTCATCAAGAGCGCGGCGCAACAGCCAATCCCGCTGCGACTCCGTCGGGGGCTTGATGAAGTGGTCGTTGTGTAACGACAATTCGACATCAAAGTCGCGAAGTCTTCGAACTTTGCGTGTGCGTTGTTCGAGACGGGATGCCGCTTCCTGGACCACCATCGACTCCGCTTCCTCTTCTGAAAGGCCCTCCACCTGTACTAACGCCTGTTCAGCAAGTTCATCCGGCAGGTCCAGCAACGTCCGCCACAATGCTTCGTTCTCGCGCTCTACCGAGTTATCCGTCATCGGAGATGTTTGTGACGTCTCACCCTCAAGAATGACAACGGCATCCACGATGCCCGCATGTTGCTTTAGCGTCATCTCAATTTCCGCCGGCTCAATGCGGAAGCCGCGATGGCTTATCTGGCGGTCCCGCCGGCCTAGAAATCTGACATTGCCGTCCGGCAGGAAAAGGGCAAGGTCGCCCGTCTTACAAAGGCGTTTGCCAGGTTCGTGGCTGAATGGGTTCGGAATAAATTTTTCCGCGGTAGAGGCTGGCTCGTGATAGCCACGCGCAAGGCTGTCGCCGCCGATGTACAAGTCGCCGCGCACACTGGGAGGCACTGGCTGCAAATTGTCGTCGAGGACATAGATCTGTGTGTTGGCGAGCGGCCGCCCTACCGGCAGTCCTGCTTCAACGACTTGGGCATCAGTGTTTTCCGGAACGTCGTAAAAGGTTGAGCTGACGGTGGCCTCAGTCAACCCATAGACGTGAATCACTCGTTTGCCAAAAACCTGCCATCTAGCTAATCTCGATGCCACGACCTTCTCGCCTGCAATAATCATGAGGCGCAGGCTGTCCAGGGAGTGCACATTTGCCGTTGACAGTTCAGCCACTAACTGATGCCAGTAGCCTGTCGGCAGTTCCATCGCGGTCACACGATCCTCTTTAACAACACGCAGCAGGTTCTCAGGGGGGACGAGATCACTACGATCTCTGACGACGACGGCGGCGCCGTTGATCAAAGTGGGAAAGATTTCCTCCACAGCCACGTCAAAGCAAGGAGCGGCGAATTGCAAGAACCGATCATGGTCACCCAAACCGAGACGTCGCGCAAAATCAACTGCGTAGTTGATTAGCGCACGATGAGTAACCATGACCGCTTTAGGTCGGCCCGTCGACCCCGAGGTGTAGATTACATAGGCCAGGTTGTCATCCTGCACTTCGCTCACAGGCCCTGTTTCAGCTTCCAATCCGAGCCTCTCTCCTACCTCCTCCATTAC
>JAICGZ010000502.1 GCA_025922875.1 Pyrinomonadaceae bacterium | reverse complement strand
CCGCTTGCATTCTAACTGGCGTAACGTTCATCGACAGTCATGATGAAGACCAGAGTCCCAACCAGTCCGATCAGTCCGGCAGTCACGAACGGCACTTGCGGCGCGATGTTCCAGAGCAACCCGTCAATCGCCGCAGCCGGTGTGATCGAAAGACTACGAACGAGATAGTAGAGCCCGACGGATCTCGCGTTTAAATTTAGCGCCTCCCTGGAGTGCGGCATCCGAATTCAAACTGCATCACAACCCGCCTAGCGTTTCTTCTTGTTGTTGTTAGTACCTTTCCGTCGCAACGGATCCTGATACCAGCGCGTGCCGGTGCGATACTCCTGTTCCGTACGGCTCAACATCGCCAGCGCTCGCTTGGGACGCAGGTGGGCACACGCGACGATGATGGTATTCAACAGAGCCATGGGCGCTACATAAGAGCCTGTGAAAGAAGGACTGCTCGTGGAGACAATCAGATGGTCATCACAGTGTAAAGCGATCGGCGTGGTACTGCTGTCAGTAATACCAAACGTTGGAACACCTCTCGCGTGAGCTCGCTGAACAGCTTCGACGGTTTCTCTAAGACATCTGCCGAAACTAATCGCCACCAGCAGATCCTTTTCCGTCAGGAGATCAATCTTGTGTTGCAAATTACCCGTGCTCCCCACCGGCGCCTCAGCGTCAAAACCGAGTGGCGTTAGACCATAGGCCAGAAACCACGCGAGAGATGCTGCGAGATCTACACCCACTACCAGAATGCGGCGTGCTCCATGAATTCGCTTGGCAAGTTCCACCACACGATTGGCCTCTAAGCTCGAACGAAGAACACTAAGACTCTCCACGTCTCGTTCCAGGCAATGCTGCACTTGATCGGTGACACTGCGTTTCTCCTGCGTTGCCGCTTTCAGTACTGTGTAAGGGGTGATGTGTTTGACGAAGTGCCGGCGCAGATCGGCGGCAAAATCCGCAAAGCGTTCATAACCGAGCGCCTGGACCGAACGGACGATGGTAGCCGCGTCGACCTTGTAACGTTTCGCCATTTCGCGCGACGAGAGGAAGAAGGTCTGTTCGTGATTATCCAGGATTTCTCTGATCAACCGACGTCGAGAGCCACTCAATGGTGATTTAGCAAAGCGGACTTCAAGCGACGTCAGGGAAGCCTCGGAGCCATCACCGTCGCCATGGTTGAGCGAATTTCCCGCTGCCATATTTGCTCCTTTGTGTGAGAACCGAGCTCGAATTCATCGTGAGATGTACACCCGAGTTTCAGTCAGACTTTCAATAAAACTCAAGTCAACTTCGAACCCCAGACCCGGACGATCGGGAACGGCGACCGTGCCATCAGCGGCCACAACAACACCCGGCGAAATAATATCGCGCTCAAAATAGCGCGAACTGGCGGAAATATCACCCGGCAACGTAAACCCACCCAGGCTCGCAAGCGCGATGTTGTGCGCGCGACCTATCCCTGACTCGAGCATGCCTCCGCACCAGACAGGAACGCCTTGTGAGCGACACAGGTCGTGTATGCCCAGCGCTTGTGAATAGCCGCCCACTCGGCCCACCTTGATGTTTATTAGTCTACAACTCTGCAATTCGAGGGCTGCCTTTGCGTGTCGCTGACTTACGATACTCTCGTCGAGACAGATGGGAGTGTTCAAGAGCTTCTGCAACTTTGCATGGTCCACCAGATCGTCATTTTGCAGCGGCTGCTCGATCATCAAGAGATTGAAATCATCGAGCTTCTTCAAGTGGTCCCGATCGTCGAGAGTGTAAGCTGAATTGGCGTCTACTGACAGCAGAATATCCGGATGAGCCTGGCGTACTTGCGCCACCACATCGAGGTCCCAGCCCGGTTTAATCTTCAATTTGATTCGCTGATAACCAAGATTGAGGTATCGATCAACGCGCTCGAGCAGCCTAACCACGGTGGGTTGAATCCCAAGACTCACGCCCACTGCTACGTGTTTTCGTTCACCGCCAATCAATGTCGAAAGCGACTGTTCCTTCGTCTGGGCCAGCAAGTCCATGAACGCCAATTCGAGACCGGCCTTGGCCATGTTATGCCCGCGAAACGGTGCTAAACGTTCTGCGAGATCGTCGAGGTCGCGAACAGGCCCAGTCAACAACGCTGGTCCAAAAAAGTCACGAATGACGTGAAGGGCAGTGCTCACAGTTTCGTAGCTGTAGCGGGGCTCTTCTGACGCGACCACCTCGCCCCAGCCCTGCAGCCCGTCTGCTTTGAGGCATAACAAAAAGATGAGCCGGGAGTCGATTTTCCCGAAGCTCGTCTCAAAAGGCTCGAGCAATGGCAAACGAATCAGGCGGATCTCTACGCCATCGATTTTGATGGCGGTAGTGTGCGTTTCCTGCGGCTCGAAGATGCTTGAGGAACCCTGCATAGCGCGCGAGAAGATAGCATGCAGGATCCGGTTTGTGCAACAGATGTTGTACTAGCATTGACAGGCTGCAACGGTCGATGTTATATAGCGGCCACAGATTTACATACGTTCTAGCCGCGTTTCCCAATGACTCTCCTGAAGGAGGCGGAATCATGAAAAGCAATCGAGGTAGCTCGTTGTTAGTGGTCCTTTGTTTTTTGCTCACTGCTGCGACCGCGTCAGCCCAGACGACGATCTCGACGATTGAAGGCACGATCAAAGACGCGCAGGGCAGCGTTGTCGCCGGCGCTCAGGTGCTGGTGAAGTCTCAAACGCTGGGGATCGAACGCACAGCTACCAGCGATGCTAACGGTTTTTACCGGATCACGGCCCTGCCGGCGGGAAACTATTCGATCACCATTTCCCACACCGGCTTCGCTACCCGCACCTTCGAGGACGTGGAACTGACGCTCAACCGGACTCTCACACTCGACATTCCACTCGAAGTGGGCGCGGTCCAGGAACAGGTCGATGTAGTCGAGAATGCTCAACTGTTGAATCCAACCTCCGCCGCGACTGGCTCGACGGTCACGCCGCAACAGATCAAGGAAATGCCGACCAACGGTCGTAATTATCTGGACCTGATGCAACTCGTGCCCGGTGTAGTAATCAACCGCCAGGCCAACGTAGGAAGCGACAACTCGACGCCTGTGTTAGGAGAGCGTTCGGGCAACAACAACTTTCTGATCGACGGCCAGCCGAATAAAGACACGGTCAGTGGCGGCGCTGCTTCTCAGTTTAACCAGGAAACGATCGCTGAGTTCCAGGTGCTGACGGCAGGCTTCCGCGCCGAGTTTGGGCAGGCGTCAGGCGCAATCGTCAACGTGATCACGAAAAGCGGCGGCAATGAGTTTCATGGACTCGCCTCGATATTCTTTCGCAATAACGTCTTCGATTCATCCAACTCACTCAATCCGGCGGAGAATGAAGCTCCGTTTTTGCAGCGTTGGGATT
>JAICGZ010000501.1 GCA_025922875.1 Pyrinomonadaceae bacterium | reverse complement strand
GCCTGTCGCACCGCCGGATGTTCACTCAACACACTCGCGATCTCGCCCGGCTCAATGCGGAAGCCGCGGATCTTGACCTGGTCGTCGGCGCGTCCCAAAAACTCGATCTCGCCAGTGGCGCGATAACGCACCAGATCGCCGGTGCGGTACAGACGCGCTCCCGGCTCAGTGGAGAACGGATCGGGAACGAATCGCTCGGCAGTCAACTCAGGCCGGTTCAAGTAGCCACGCGCTACAGCGATCCCGCCGATGTACAACTCGCCAATTACGCCCACCGGCACCGGCTCGCCGGAGCGGTCCAGGATGTACGTGTGCACGTTGCCGATCGGCTTTCCGATGGGTACGCGCGGAGAGAGTTCCGGACGGCAGCGCCAGGCCGTCACTTCGACGGCCGCTTCTGTTGGTCCATACAGGTTATCCAGATGCGTGCTCAGAACTCCGAAGAATCGCTCCTGCAACTCCACTGATACTGCTTCGCCACTGCAAATCACCTGGCGCACGCTGCCGCAACGCTCGGGATTAACTTGCTCCAGGAACGGATGAAGCATCGCGGGCACGAAGTGCACGATCGTGATTTGCTCGTCAGCAATCAATTCCGCGAGGTAAGCAGGATCGCGATGACCTTCCGGACGCGCCATCACCAGGCATGAGCCGCTGATGAGCGGCGCAAAAAATTCCCAAACGGAAACATCGAAGGTGAACGGCGTCTTCTGCACAAATCGATCATCACCAGTCAGTCCGTAATGGACCTGCATCCACCGGAGGCGGTTAACGATCCCGCGATGAGCATTCATCACGCCCTTGGGTTGGCCAGTGGAGCCGGACGTGTAGATCAGGTAGGCGACGTTGTCGGGAATGGCGGGAGTTCTCTTCCTCTGATTGTTAACAGCAACTTCAGGCCACTCGCTATCCAAACAAAGCAGGCGCGCACTGCAGATGACTTTTGTCGCCACGGCCTCCTCCGTGAGGATGATGTGCAGACCGGCGTTCTCAGCGATGTAAGCCATCCGCTCGCCTGGGTATTTCGGATCCAGCGGCACGTATGCCGCCCCAGCCTCCAGAACACCGAGCAGCGCAACGACCATCTCCACCGAGCGCGTCATGCATACGCCGACGTAAGTCTCCGGTCCGACACCTCGGTCCTGTAACCAGCTTGCTAGTTGGTCCACGCGAGCCTGTAACTCGCGATAACTGATCTGGCCTTTGTCGCTGCTGACTGCGATTGCCTCAGGAGTGCGTTTGGCCTGCTCCCGGACTAACTCGTGCACACACGCAGCACGCCCATAATCGCAGTGTGTGTCGTTCCACTCGACCAACAGACGGCGCCGCTCGTTCTCACTCAACAGCGGTAAATGTGAGGCCGGCGTATCGGGCTCCGTTACGACAGCTTGCACCAGATTCATAAAGTGCGCTGCCATCTGCTCGATCGTGGCCGGCTCGAACAGGTCACGGTTGTATTCAATGCTGCCTCGTAGTCCGTCTGCCGACTCCGTCAACTCCAGCGTGAGGTCGTACATCGCTGTTTCGGTATCGACCTTCAGCGGCTCCAGCCGTAATCCGGCAATCTCAATTACAGGATCTGCCTGCCGTAACAGCAGCATCACTTGAAACAGTGGTGACGTGCCTGCCTCCCGCGCGGGCTGTAACTCTTCGACTAATTTCTCAAACGGGAGATCCTGGTGAGTGTTACCGTCCAGCACCGCACGTCTGACTCGCTGCAGCAGCGATCGAAACGCGGGATCTTCGCGCAGGTCGCAATGGAGCACGAGTGTGTTGACGAGAAATCCGATCAGCTCCTGCGTGTCCGCCTGCTCGCGATTTGCTACGGGATAGCCGAGCAGGAATTGTTGCTGGCCGCTATAACGCGCCAGAAGGATCTGGAACACTGCTGCGAGCGTCATGAACAGTGTGGCGCCTTCGTCACGCCCAAGCGTTGCCAGACGCAGGCTCGACTCTCGATCGAGGTGGAACGGGAAATGGGCTCCGCGGTGCAGGTTGACAGCCGGACGCGAGTTATCGGTGGGCAACTGCAAAGTCTGCGGCACGCCCGCCAGTTCCCTGCGCCAGTGGTCCAACAACGTTGCCAACGTGTCGCCTTGCAGCATCTCGCGTTGATGGACGGCGAAGTCCGTGTACTGGATCGGTAGATCTTCAAGAGGCGATGGCCGGCCTTGCGCAAAGGCCGGATAGATTGCCGATAACTCGCGCAACATCACGTTCGCCGACCAGCCATCGCATACCAGGTGATGAAGCGTTAGCAGCAGGACGTGCTGGTGCTCGGTCAGCCGTACGAGCAACGCACGGACGAGCGGTGCCTCTTCGAGGTTGAAAGGCTTCGTTGCCTCGTCGCGCAAGATCTCCATCAAGCGTACTTCATCGGATATCTCCACGAGCGGCATCTCGAGTTGCAGTTGGTCCACGATCACTTGCCGCGGCTCGCCATTACGGCTGAGAAAATGAGTGCGAAGGGCTTCGTGCCGGCGCACGATCTCGTTGATAGTCGATCGCAATGCGCGGAGGTCAACGGCGCCCGTAATGCGGAGCGCCATTGGAACGTTGTAGACAGTCTCACCCGCCCGCAACTGCTCATCGATCCAAAGACGCTGCTGCGCATAAGACAGTTCGGCTTCCTTCTGCCCTAACCGGCGCAACGTGGGTTTTGCACTCGGCTTTGATTCAACCTGAGTCAGCGCTGCTGCAAAGTGTCTGATGGTCGGGTTATCAAAGAGCATCTGGAGTGATATCTCGCGCTTCAGTTCCTTGCCGGTGCGCGCAATCACCTGTGCTGCCGTGATGGAGTCGCCGCCTAAGTCGAAGAAATTATTGCGTGGACCAATGGCTTGAAGCTCGAGCACATCACACCAGATTACGGCGAGCCTGGCTTCCAGGAATGTAAAGGTATCGCTCTCCATCGTGTCGTTAGGCGCGACTGCTGTTACGGTATTCGCGCGAGGCTTTTCCCACTGGGCGACTATTCGTAAGTTGCCCGCCAGAAACTGCTCGCGACACTCATTCCGGCGGATTTTTCCACTCGAAGTTTTTGGCAGAGAGTTAGGTAAGATCAGTGCAATGGCGTCGAGCGTGAGTTCGTGATCCCGGAGAACCGAAGCTTGGATGTCTGCAAATAGTGTCTCGGCAATATCAATTGCGCCGCGGCCGATCTCCTGAACAAGAATGATGCGTTGTTCGCTGCCATCTTCGATCGAAAAGGCCGCGCCGCAATTTGGCCGCAGGGCAGCGTGCGTTCGCTGGGCTGAGATTTCAATGTCGAGCGGATGATAGTTGAGACCGCGAACGATAATCAGGTCCTTCAGACGACCAGTGACGAACAGCCCGTCGCTGTCGAGGAAACCCATATCTCCCGTGCGCAGGTACGTCTTCGGATCGTTGGGCAACGACGCCCTT
>JAICGZ010000500.1 GCA_025922875.1 Pyrinomonadaceae bacterium | reverse complement strand
GATTATTTATCCGCTGCTGCCGGGTTTTTTGGCCACGAGTTTAGGCGCTTCCGCACGTGCAATCGGCGTCATCGAGGGACTTGCCGAATCGATGTCGAGTCTGCTGAAACTGTTTGCAGGCTATCTCAGCGACCGTCTCGGAAAGCGGAAGTTGCTGGTTGTCGCAGGTTACTCGCTCGCATCGTTGGCCCGGCCTCTTTTGGCTTTTACTAACACCTGGACGCAGGTGCTCGCGATCCGTGTAACCGATCGTATAGGCAAAGGAGTGAGAACTGCGCCGCGCGATGCGATGATCGCCGACTCGGTGGAGGTCGGGCAACGTGGAATTGCTTTCGGGTTCCATCGCGCGATGGACCATGCCGGCGCTGTCATCGGCCCGCTGGTTGGATATTTACTCGTCGTCCTCTTCGTCGCGAATAGTGGCTTTCCTACCACGGCGGAGTTTTCGCGAATATTTCTGGTGGCTTCCATACCCGCGTTGTTAGCGGTCGTTGTGGCAATTTTCTTCATGCGAGAGTCGCCTGTGCACGTGCATCGCGACGCTGAAATACCGCCAAAGCTCTCGTTGCGCGGGTTTGATAGCAACTTCAAACGCTTCCTCCTCGTGCTCGCACTTTTCACACTCTCAAATTCATCTGATAGTTTTCTCATCCTGCGCGCGATGGATGCGGGAGTTTCAGTCGCTCTGGTACCGTTGCTGTGGGCCGCACACCACGGTACGAAGGTATTGAGCTCGTTATTCGGCGGCGATCTGTCAGATCGTTTGGGACGCAAACGTTTGATTGTTTCCGGCTGGATATTGTACGCGGCTGTTTACGCAGGTTTTGCCTTTGCTACCAACACCGCTTCGCTGTGGATTCTGTTTCTGATCTATGGAATCTACTTCGGGATGGTCGAAGGCGCTGAGAAAGCCCTCGTCGCGGATCTCGTACGGCCCGAGCAACGCGGAACCGCTTATGGACTGTACAATCTTGCATTTGGTATCACAGTATTTCCTGCTTCGCTGTTGATGGGTATGATCTGGGATTGGAAGGGGCCGGCGACGGCATTCCTCATCAGCGCAGTTATGGGTGCAACCGCGGCGGCGCTTTTGTTGATCTTCGTCAGGCCACATCCGGAACCGTTATCCCCGGCTCAGAGTCATTAGCGAAAGGACTTTGAAAATGAGACGCAGAGTTTTAACTCCGCACCGCGGCTTATCGACTGGGATTGGTTATTACTTCAGCGGAATGGAAGAGGTTCGCACTCAGGTTAACGTCACGGTCAGGGGAATTCCGGACGATTTGATCGGCAAACCACCGTTTCTCGGAGCTCATTCGATCGGCGGCCTGGTATTGCATATCGGTGAAGCCGAGTGGTTCTGGATGCAGATGGTTGTTAGCGGTCACGGGCTTACGGAAGAAGACAAGAAAGCGCCTTACTGGGATGTGCTCGAAGACGTGGACCGCGTTGCGCGCAAAGGTTACACGACCGAGTTTTGTCTTCAGGAGATCGAGAAGATACGAAACCTAACGCGCGACAAGCTTTTCTCATTCAACGATAAAGATTTGGAGCGCATCATCACTTTCGAACGAAAGGGTGAAACAACCGAATACAGTTTGCGCTGGATTCTGCATCGCCTGATCGATCACGAAGCGCAGCACAAGGGTCAAATTTTAATGTTGAAGCGATTGATGGCGTTATAGGTCCTCACTAAATGAATTACCAGGTAATTAAAACCGCCGATGAACTTCGGAAAGCAATAGAAACCATCGCCACAGAGCCCGTCGTCGGGCTGGACACGGAGACGACTGAGCTCGATCCATTCACCTCGCGCTTACGATTGATCCAACTTGCCACGCCCGATCGCGTTTTCATCCTCGACTTCGATCATTTCAGTAACGGCGATGCCGCGAGGAGTGAAGCGCTGGCGCCACTGCGACGCCTGCTCGAGGCACCAAGACCGATCAAGATCGCACACAACGCAAAGTTTGACGCGAAATTTATCAAGCACAATCTCGGAGTCGATCTCGGTGGACTCTTCGATACGCTGTTGGCAAGCCAGCTCGTTGGCGCGGGTGATATTGAAGAACGCCACGGCCTGGAGACAGTCGCCAGTCGTTACCTTAACCAGTCCATCGACAAATCGGAGCGATTGAGCAACTGGAATTTTGAGTTGTCGGAAGCGCAATTGGAGTATGCCGCGCGCGACGCCTTGATCCTTTTGCCATTGCGCGAAAAGCTGATCGAGCGATTGAAGTCGGAGTCGTTGGTGAAGTGCGCGCAACTCGAGTTTGAATGTGTCATGCCGGTGGTCGACATCGAATTGGCGGGTTTCTACATGCACAAAGACCGCTGGCTCGAGCAGCTGGGTATCGTCGAAAAAAGAAGAACCGAACTGGCGGAACAGTTGCAGCAGGTGCTCGCTGTAGAGTCGATGCAGGGCTCGCTGTTTGGTGGACCACAGCGCGAAGAGATCAATCTCGATTCGCACCAGCAGTTGACGCAAGCACTCAACCGCCTCGGCATTCCCGTTCCTGAGTCAACTCGCAACTGGAAACTACAGCCACTCGCGGCCCAGTATCCAATCATCGGAACACTGCTCGAATACCGCACCGTGCAGAAAGCGCTGACGAGTTACGGAGAGAACATGATCGAGATGATCAATCCCGTAACCAAACGCTTGCATGCGGACTTCCGTCAAATCGGCGCACCGACGGGCAGGTTTGCGTGTACGAATCCGAATATTCAGCAGGTGCCGCATGCAATCGAGTACCGGCGCTGTTTCAGTGGTTACCCGGACGGGCGCAAGTTGATCATTGCCGACTACTCGCAGATCGAGTTACGGATCCTGGCGGAGTTTTCCGGCGATCGCGGTTTCATTGAGGCCTTTAACTCCGGCGCCGATCTTCACCGCGTCACGGCAGCGCAAGTCTTCAATGCTTCGTTGGACCAGGTCACGAAAGAGCAGCGCGACTTTGCGAAGCGATTAAACTTCGGCGTCGTTTATGGAATCGGTGCGCAGCGTTTTGCGTTGATGACCGGGTTGAGCGTGTCTGAGGCGGAGAATGTTTTGCGCCGCTATTTTGGAACGTATCGACAACTGGATGCTTACCTGCGCGAAGCGGCAAATCGAGCGGTGAGTGAGCGACAGGCACGCACGGCATCGGGACGTCTGGTGCGTTTTCGTTATGATGAAAACGATCGGCAACAGATCTCGATGACGCAACGAAACGGGAAGAACACGCCGATTCAGGGGACGAGTGCTGACATTCTGAAGCGTGCGCTTCGTCTGATGAAAGAAGAACTGAGCGACACGAGCGGCAGGATCGTTAACATCATTCACGATGAGATTGTGGTTGAAGCGGATGCTGATGAAGCCGAGAGTGTTGCGGAAAAAGTTGAGCGGGTGATGTGCGCCGCGGGGCAGGAGTACTTAAAGACTGT
>JAICGZ010000499.1 GCA_025922875.1 Pyrinomonadaceae bacterium | reverse complement strand
GCCTCGATGACGCAAGATCGGAACAAAGCGGCGCCAGGCCGCCGCACTCCAGGGAGGCGCACAATTCATCCTCACGCCAACATCGCGGGAGTGGGTAACGGGACACAGAACAACTTCTTCTCAAATCAATTGCGACACCAGGACTATCGCGGGTGGCTGACACGCATCGATCACCGCATCAGTTCGAACCAGTCGATTTTCGCGAAGTACTATCACAGCTTCAATCCGGAAGATCGACAGGATTGGGCCGGGGTAGTAAATGGGTTCCCCATCACGCGCGGTTTTGAGTTTCGCACTAACGACGGCGGCAACATCGACTATACAAACACGCTCAACTCAAATGTCGTTTTCGATATTCGCGTGAGCATGAACCGGTTTGTGCAGGAACGGCGGCCAGCCGAACTCTTCGATCCGGCGACGCTTGGCTTCGCCGCGGCTTCGTTGGCGGCTATGCGTGGCCATCAATACCTGCCGCGCATCATGATCAGAAATCTCGACGCAACCAGGCCGATCAGATCGACGCTCGGCTCCACCAGATCAGATTGGAACGAAGGCCGCATCCGACCGTTCTACATGGGCTCGGTGCAGCCGACCTTGACGCAAGTTGTTGACAACCACACGTTGAAGTATGGCTACGATCTTCGCGTACTGCGGGAGAACTTCAGCACGGATGCTTACAAAGGCGGCCAGTTCTTTTTCGATGGCACGTTTACGGCGCCGGCTTCCAACTCCTCGGCTACGCTGAGAAACGTATTTGGCCGCGACGTAGCTGCGTTCTTACTCGGTATTCCAACAACAGGATCGGGCGGTAACGCCAGCCAGATCGATAACTCGATCAACTACTCGGTCCAATCCATCTACCACGGAATCTTCTTTCAGGATGATTGGCGGGTTTCCAGAAAACTGAGTCTCAATCTCGGTCTTCGTTACGATCTCGAACAGGGTTTAACGGAACGTTACAACCGAATTACCTTAGCGAAAAGGTAGTCACCAACGATCCGAAAGGGATCGGCGCACTTTTGCTCGCCGCCACCGAGATGGAAACTGCCGCGAAAAATGGCTGGAAAAAGGGTAAGCTATCCATGAACACAAAATGAGCGCATCAAACGCCAACATCTTCAAAGCTATCGATCCGGAACGGCGCGGAACCTCTTTCGAGGAAGTTGTCTCGCAGCTTCGCGAAATGATCCATCGTGGTGAGTTGCGCCCCGGCGATCGACTGCCACCGGAAAGAGATTTAGCAAAGCGGCTCGGTGTCAGTCGTCCGACGTTGCGCGCGGGAATCAGTTCCCTTGCCGCCGTCGGCGTGTTGCAACCTCGTCGCGGCGCCGGAACTTTCGTCGTTGAAGCAGAAGGCCCGCCTGCGCTCGATAGCAGCGCGCTGCGGTTGATGGCTTCGTTGCAACGGTTCACGCCGGCCGAGATGTTCGAAGCACGACGATCATTGGAGATGGCGATTGCAGCCTTAGCAGCGGAACGTGCGACCGGGGAACAGATGGCTGAGATGTCGGAAGAAATCACCGGCATGTTTGCATCGCTCGACGAGCCGGAACAGTTTCTGGTTCACGACATGCGGTTTCACCAAACCGTCGCCGCCGCATCGGGCAACAGAATTCTCACAGCGTTGATGAACATGGTAGCGACGATCCTGTTTGAAGTGCGGAAAAAAACAGTGAAGCGAGCTCGCGACCTGAAGGAATCCGCTGAGATGCACCGGACGATCTATCGCGCGATTCGAGATCGCAATCCGGCAGCCGCACGCGATGCGATGCGCGATCACCTGATGCTCGCGCAAAAAGCACAGGAAGAGGAAGAAGAAGATCCTTCCACGGATTACACGGATTAATGTCAGCAACAAGCAAACAGAATATTCGGCGGCGTTCTGCCGGAGAGAACGTTTGGCTTTCCCACGAGACTGCTGAAACTGGTTTTCTCGCGCAGTTACCGGTGAAAGAACTGGTCTACGAGGTGCTGCCGTCTGAAGAAGCCGTCGGGCGCATGATGCTGGATGAGATCACGAGCGCCGCTAATGCGAAAGAAGGATCGCTCGTGATAGTGCTCGTCGGCGGGCGTGGCGGTCAGGCATTGCACAAATTACTGGGCGAGATGGCGAAGACAAGCGATCACGACGCATTGTTTAGTCGTCTTGATGTCTTTACTCAGGATGCGCTCGCGCCTTTGCGAATGGATAACGGCCTGAGTTTCGTGCGTGATTTCGAACGACTGCTCGGCGAAGAGTTCTTTCGTAAAGTGAAGAGCTTTACGTCGATGCGTACTGACGCTGACGATCTGGAGAGTGATTTGGCGAGCTACGTCGATCGACTCGAACGCTCGGGAGGCATCGACCTGTTTTTCCTTGGCCTGGGTCCTGAGGCTGGCGGAGCTTCACACCCCGCGTACATCAAGCCCGGCTCAGGCGCCACATACAACGATGTCGCCGGACTGATTCCAATCTCGCCATCGATTCTTGAGCATCACATCAACAAGTTTAAGGCGGGCGGTACTGTAGTAACTGACGCAGACGAGGCTGAGTGTCGCGCTGCTAAACACATTCTCACGCTTGGTCCAGCGGCAATTCTCGGCGCGCGACGAGTGGTGCAATCGATCGTCGATGCCGATACCGCGCCGGCGAAGCGCGAGAGTTACCGGCAGTTGTTGGCGACGAAGATCGCCGATGATGCAGAGACACGCCAGGTACAGTTCGACCAAAACCCCGGACTCTGGTTACGAGTTCATCCAAACGTTCGCTCATTGATCCTCCCGAACGTTTTTTAGCCACAAAAAGGCACAAAAAGCACAAAAGATTGTGAAGAGGGAAGCGGTTAATTTGCACGGAAGAACTCTATCAAAGGGAGATGGGAATACATGAAGCGTAAAAAACTTTTCTCCAGCATGATATGCGCCCTGTTGTTAGCCACCATGTCGGTTGCTGCGAGCGGACAAGATGCGCCTTACCGGATTAGCGATAAGGAAGTCCAGAAGGTTATGAAGCAGCTCAAAAAGGACACGGAAAAGTTCCGCAAGAGCCTCGATTCGTCACTCGATAGAAGCCGTCTGGACGGCACGAATCGCGAAGACAACATCAACGAGTTTATGGAAGACTATGAGAAAGCGACCGAGCGTTTGTATGAACGATTCAAAGATAACAAGTCTGTAGCAGCCGACGTGGAGACTGTCCTCGACGGCGCCGCACGAATCGATCAGTTCATGACACGACATTCTCCCACCGGACGCGCCGAGCGCGACTGGGCGGCCGTTCGTCAGGACCTGCGCCGCTTAGCGGAGGCTTACAACGTGACCTGGCGCTGGTGGTCAGTCGGATAGAAAGCACAGTTGCCTCAAACTCACTAAGGTGTCGCAGAGGCAATTGTAGGGGCGGGCCCCCCGCGCCCCCCCCAATGGGACGAAGCAAATGTAGGTGATAGGGGGGGCAAGCACCCCCGCG
>JAICGZ010000498.1 GCA_025922875.1 Pyrinomonadaceae bacterium | reverse complement strand
TGCTGGTCGGTCTGTTTCCCGGAGCCGGTCACGTCGGGCGGATCTGGCCGCTGGAGAATTTTGCAGAGCTCGCGGATCACCTGATCCGAAACGACAAGGTACGTGTCGTCGTGTACGCGGGTCCCGAAGAAAGGGAAATGGTGGGGCGAATGCGGACGCTGTTTCCGCCCACTACGATCTTCTTTGACCGTCTGACGATTCCACAACTCGCCTCAGCCCAGGCTCGTTTGACCCTGTTTATTTCGAATGACACTGGCCCGGCGCATATTGCAGCGGCCGTGGGCACTCCCGTTATCGTTCTTCTCGACCGGCCTGATCCGCACAGTTTCACGCCCGTTGGTCCCCAAAATCGCCTGATTTGCGGACCTTCGATAACCCAGATTTCCGTCGCCGAGGTATACCGGACAGCCCACGAGGTGCTGGCCGCCAGCCGAACCGACCAACTCTTCTATTCCGAGCAACAGATGTGAACTTATTGTAGGGGCGGCCACCGAGGGCCGCCCCTACAAAAATTTCCCCTAAATCCCCTGTAGACAAACATGGTTTAACTTCGTTAGTATGGCTTGGGCCGTTGGGGGTCCTTGACGTACGATTTGACCTGTCCGCCTCACGACTAATCTTCCAAAGTTGGCCTGCCTCAGCGAATTATGGAGAAACCAATGTCTAGAATGTCTAATCGATTTTGCCTTATCACGCTTTGCCTGCTGATTTTAAGTGCTGCGGCGAACGCACAGTCCAACGCCACAGCCAAAGCCGGAAATGCCCCAGCCGTTAGCCGAGTCGAAAGCGACCGATCCAGAGACGGCTTAATAGGCCCTGTCCGTCGTGTGCGGACAGAAATTGCCAAACTTACCACCGCAGAGGGTCGCCAGACCGAGGGCAAGCCCGTGGTGGTTGAGATCGTCGCTTACGATATCAAAGGCAATAAAATCGAAAACCAGTATTTCCCCATTCCCGGAGCCATACTGACCGGCAAGGAAGTCTATAAGTACGACGAAAAGGGGAACATCAGTGAGATGACCATGCTCAACGCCGATGGTTCGTTGTTGAGCAAAGAGATCTACAAGTATGAATTCGACTTCCTGGGCAATTGGAGCAGGATGACGACTTCCGTCGCCGTCGTCGATTCACGAGGCGTTACTTTCGAACCGACTGAAGTGACCTATCGCTCGATCATGTATTACCTCGATGAGAACATGGTCAAAATGGTCCAACCGGGCGCGGCCACAACAACACCAGCGCCTGTCGCTTCAACCCCGGTCAGTAAACCGGAGCCAAAGCCGGCGAACAACAGGCGCGACAACAGAAAGACTGTTGCTCCGGAATTACCTTCGGCGTCAACTTCAGCGACCAAGCTTGAATCCGCTCCAGTTGATCTGAAGGTCACGTCCGTTAACGTCAACTCGGAAGTTCCCATTGTGGATCTGGATTCAGAACCACCGCCGAGCCCCGGACCGCGGCCGATTCTCAAGCCTGTTTCGGGTGGCGTTCTCAATGGCACCGCTATCCACCTGCCGCCACCGACTTATCCCGAAGCTGCGAAACGAATGAGGACTGCGGGTGTGGTTACAGTTGAGGTCGTCCTTGATGAAACGGGTAAAGTGGTTTCCGCGCATGCGTCGAATGGACCAGCTATTCTGCGTGACGCAGCCGTTCAGGCAGCACTCAAAGCGAGGTTTTCCCCCACTAAGCTTTCCGGTCAACCGGTAAAGGTCTCCGGCGTCATTAACTACAAGTTTGCGCTGGCCCCCTAACCTACCTTCATGGCGCGCCGGCTCCCTCGGCGCGCCATTCTCCGCGCTTTTCCAACAAGCACGTTCTCCTAGAAGGGACAAGTTCTCATGGCATTAACTGGACACCTCAGCGACCTTTCACTTTCAGAGCTGATAGAGTTTTTCTGTAATCAACGAAAGAGCGGCCGTCTCAAAGTCCTGTACCCGAATGGTGCAGGATATTTTTACTTGCAGGCGGGTTCGGTTGTTGACGCGCGCATCGGCGTTCTCCATGGCATCGATGCGGTTTATTATGCTTTAACGCTTCCGAATGCAGAATTTGAATTTAGTGCGGACGTTGAAGCCGGCAGCCGTACTATCAATCAACCCTGGACACAGGTCGTGCTCGAAGGACTGCGCCGGTTGGATGAGAACATCGCTCCGAGTGTCGCGTTTCCTACCGACTACGTGCCTGAACCGGATGAATTGGAAAGTGCTTCGGTTGAGTCGAGTTCGACATCATCGGAGGTTGAGACATCTTTTGCGCCGGCCTTCTTGTCTTTCGGCAAAGAATCGATTAGTCGTCGCAAGCCGCTTCTCATTGGAGCGATTGCAGTGGCAGTTCTTGGGAGCGTGGCAGTGATTGGAGTTCCGGCGGGATGGTACAGCAGCAAGAATGCAGCCGCGGCGCCACCGGCGAACACGAGCCAGCCGCCGGTTCCGGTAAGCAGTCAACCTGATATTGCAGCACAACCGCAACCAGTAGCCGCCGAACCCGAACCAACTATCGAAGACCCTGCCGCGTTGGCCGCAAGGCGTCAACGTGAAAAGGAACGAAAAGCACGAGAAGCAAAGAACGCTGAGAACGCGGGGACTGTTGCTACGCCTGAATCTACCAAGCCGGACGCGAAGAGAGTTGTGGTTACGGTGACGTATGACGAGTCGGGACGAGTGACGCAGGCGTCAGGCGGTGATGCGAATGCTTTGCGGATTGCGCGACAGAAGCGTTTTCCGCCAGGGAAGGCTGGTTCAGCGACCGTATCGATCCCAATTAATTAACCCATCCTGTAAATCCTGAAAAATCCTGTAATCCTGTGCAAACTTGAGCCAGGATTTACAGGATCTTTCAGTGTTTACAGGATGATTCCCACCATTCCGAGAACCACGAGCAGCCCTCGCTTCAATCCTTTGTCTCGGTGGCGCGGGTCGTACCACTCATCGAGTGTATGAGAATAGCCGGAACTGCCTCCGGCGCCGAGAGTGATTGCCGGTATTCCCAGTGAGATGGGTAAATTCGAATCGGTTGACGACTGATCGAGACGTGGTTGGAACCCAAGCATCCTCGTCGTTTCAATCGCGAGTTCTACCAGAGGTGAATCATTCGGCGTTTCTCCCGTCGGCCGCTCACCAATCAAATCGAGCTTGAGTTTCAACTCCGGATCTCCCGCACGTCGCTTCACGTTCTCTTCGTCAACAGCATCTCTCATCGCACGACGAAAATAAGCATCCAGGCGACGCAGTTCGCTCTCCGCCGCTGAGCGCAGATCTACTTCCATCGTCGCCCTGTCCGGAATAGCGTTGACGCTGGTGCCGCCTTCGATCCGGCCGACGTTGAAAGTCGTGCGCGGATCTTTCGGCGCCGGATAGACAGCCAATCTCGAAATAGCGCGACCGATTGCGTGCACCGGATTCGGCAACCCGAAGTCGCCCCACGAATGTCCGCCTGGTCCAATCATCTCGACGCGGTAGCGGCGAGA
>JAICGZ010000497.1 GCA_025922875.1 Pyrinomonadaceae bacterium | reverse complement strand
TCGATTGACAATGTTCTTGCCGTCAAGATCGGTGACGATTGAGTGGATCGCGAGTGGTTCGCCCTGCTTGACAAAAAGACGGTCACTCTTCAAACCGACGTAAAGATCCGCGGGATGGACCAGCATGCTGGCGGTGGCCGTCCACGATTGGCGGTTTACGTCGGTGACGCTCGCCTGGGCCACAACCACCGAGGGCTGCGGCGGGTTCACGGAATCAAAGTCGATGCGCAGGCGATGTTTGCCGTTCTGGTCAGTCTTGCCCGCAAACTCTTTCGTAACTTCCGGACCTGACCGCAATTCTTCCCACCAGGGAGTCCATACTCCAAATGTGTAGTCGCTGCGATTCGGCGGCGTGAAGTTGGTCGCGTAGGAAGTGACTTCCCATTTGACTTCGGCATCCGCTAAGCCTCCTCCGGCAAAGTAATTCGCCGCTACCGAAACGTCTGCGCGGCTGCCGGGAAACAACTCGCCTTCGTTGTCACGACTCGCGGCAACTTCAAACTCCGGCCGGCGAAACTCCTGTACCTTGAAGCTGTGCTCATACTTTTTGTCATCAAAATCGCCTTCGTCATCATCCGTTTCGAACTCGACTGTTGCGGTTCCCAGATTCATATTGGCGGGAAGTTTGAACGCGGCATCGAATCCGCCGAAGGCATTCAACGTCACATCGCCCTTTGTCACTTCGTTACCGGCCTCGTCTTCAACGGAATAATTCAGCTTTAATGGCGGGCCGGTTAATAAGCCCACGTCCCCGCCCTTCTTTCGAGCTATGCGGCGCAGCCAGCCTTTCAGATGGACCACTTCTCCGGGACGATAGAGTTTGCGATCGTCGAATACATACCAACGCAGTTCGTCGGACCAGGGCACGTTATGCCAGTAGGTCTGATGCAAATCCCACCACTCAGGACTCTCGGGAAGAAAAGCCACATCACTACCGCGGCGAGCGACCAATACGCTGGGCGGAGTCTCCTTATATGGTCTAAAAGCCAGGTGGGCCGTGCCGTCGCTGGTCGTCACGCCTGCAATTCCTGCCGGCAGGATCTGCAATTGCACGCCACTCAGCGGAGCACCATCAACCAGCGAGTTGGCCCATCCCAACAACTCGTCGTTATCGGCAATAGCGTCGAGACCTATATTGGTTGATTGCACCCAGGCCAGCAGCGGGTCGTGCTTGCTATCGCTGGCCGGCATGATTGATTCGACAGCCACGAGTACTTGTCCCAGGCCGTCACGCAAAGCAGGAGTAAGGTCGATCGAGGTCTCGACAATCTCGTCCGCGGCAGATTTCAGATCTACTACCTTAGTAGTGATAAGCCGTCCCGGTAGAGGTGTTTTCTTGAGTGCCGCCGCACCTTCATAATAGCGTTGGCGCCGGAAAGCGTTGAAGCTGGTCCAATCTTCAGGCCCAACGCCGTAAAGACTGATCCTGACCTGTTCATAGTTAATGCTGTAAAGGGAAACGCTGCGAGGTCCGGCCGGATCCAAAACCGCCATTCCATCAACTGACAAGGCAAGCGCGGCAGATGACTTCGCGACGTTGAACGATATCGTCTCCTCGCGCTCGAGGGTCTGACCAAAAATGTCTCGCAGGGCTTTGTTGAAGGTAATTGTGTAGCGTGTGTTCGCTTTCCTGGGACCGCTGATTATGATCGACTCATCGAAGAAGCTTACCTGAAACCCTGGCATTGCGGGCTCGACATGAATCTGCGATTTGTCGAATGCGGCGATGCTGAGTCTGTTACTGAACCAGATTTGCGTTGCCTCGTTCGGCAGACACCTGTTTTCGTAACCGCATTGGCTCCTGGTTATACGTAGTGGACCATAAGTACTAAAG
Source organism: Pyrinomonadaceae bacterium (assembly GCA_025922875.1). Classification (GTDB taxonomy): domain Bacteria; phylum Acidobacteriota; class Blastocatellia; order Pyrinomonadales; family Pyrinomonadaceae; genus PSRF01. The sequence goes on along the minus strand of JAICGZ010000497.1, from coordinate 1,649 downwards.
GAGAACTGTTGCGCTGCCCTGGAGCGGAGCGGGCCTTCAAGCGAGGGCGCTCCCGCAACGACTTCCACTGTGATGTTAGCCCCAGACGGCAGCGCGAGTTTAGTTTCCCCGGTTTGTGGATTAACCACCCGAAAGGCGAGCCAGCGATCATTCGGGGTCGCATCAACCAATTGCTTCACCTCGAAACTAGCGGCGATCTCTTCCTTCGTCGCCAGCCTCGCGGGCAGCACAGTAGCGCCGGCCCGCACTTGTACGCTATTCATCATCGCCGCCGGATCGATTCGTTGATCGAAGGCAATGAACATCAGAGTGTCTCGAGCCTGCGTATACTGTTTACCTGGGTAGCTCTGAACAATGGTTGGCGCCGGAGTGGTAAACGTCCAGCTCTTTGGTTTGGCAAGCATCACGCCTGTCGCGGATTTTGTTCCCGCAGGCACGGTGACTGAATACTCAGTCGCCATCGCGAAGCGTCCGGTTGGTTCAAACACGAGGGTGCGTGCTCCTAACCAGCGCCACTTGCCGGGCATTTGTGGTGAAAGTTCAACCGGCACATTCACCGCTGCCTCTTCCTGAGAACTAAGTGCAACCATCGAGTGTGAAAAGGTAATCGCCAACTGCGGCGCGAGTGGTACGTCTCCCTCGGGAGAATAGCGAAGCACTTCGAGTGGATCACTTTTGGTGTTGCCGCTCGGTACGACGCCCTCCGATTCCGGAAATGCAACCTTGATTGTGTTACCTGTGCGGGGCGGCGGCGGCGATTGCTCGCGTACAACGAACTCCTGGTCGTCGAGATCTTCGGCTTTGATTGGCGCCATCCTTTTAAGGATGTTCGCGGTCTCGTATTCAGAAAGAGCCGTGCTGGGTGTGATTTTGGAGCGTGGTGGTTTGGCTTCCGGCTGGTCAGGTCCCTGGCCCAGGCGAAAGCGCAATCCTTCCTGCTGCGCTTCGGAATCAGTGGGACTTTGATCCTGTTCGCGCGCCGGGTTGCTGGTATGCGACCGGCTGATCACGGCGAGTGGAGCAACGCTAGTTATTAGAAGACAGAACACTACGAACAGGGAGAAGACACGGGTAGACCGTTTCATTTGTTTGTCCTTAAATTAAGTGGGATTCAGGAACCTAACTTACTAGTACCCGAGGTGCTCGTCTGGGTTGTGGCGTTAGACGCAGTTTAGCGCCAATCGGTTTTCCCGATATTTGGATAAAACTCTTTTTTGTTTTTCCAGCGGTCGCCTTGGCCCGGGTTCTCACTCGCAAAGGGCTCAAGCAGCGTTAGCAACAAGACGAGCTCTCCCTGAATAGGGGTTTAACTTGCAGATGGGCCGATCCACCCCGGCCCATCTCTAACTCAGTCCTGCTGACCGTTCTGGTACAAAACGCTTCGCGGTGGGCTAAGATGGTGGCCGTTCGTGTCGATACTAGCCAGCCCACAGCGAAGTGCTTTCATGGATGAGTTACTCGATACCCTACGCACGCTGAGGTCGGACCCTTCAAGGGCGGTGGTTCTTTATGAACAGCTTTTCCGAGCCTCGTTCTTTGTTCTCGTCAAAAGCGGTTCCGAAGCTCATCTTGAATCCCATTTGTTCTTAACTTATCCAACCATTGACGACATACGTGAGTTGCCGGTCTTCACGCTAAGAAAGTTCGTT
>JAICGZ010000496.1 GCA_025922875.1 Pyrinomonadaceae bacterium | reverse complement strand
AGCAACAGACACGAGCAAGCAATTTGATTCCAGGGACGCCACCCGAAGAGAGTTCTGAGCGGTTGAGACGGATTGTCAGGCAGTCACAAAAGCCAGCAAAAAAGAGAGCGACAAAGACAACAAAGAGCACAAAAGCCACCAAGGCCAGAAAAGCCACCAAGGCCAGAAAAGTTACAAAGCCCAGAAAAGCTACAAAGGCCAGAAAACCTGCCCCCATCAAAGGCGTGAGCGCGAAGAAGCTGGCGGCGCGGAAAGCTGCGAAAAAGTAAGTTTGAATAGTATGTTTTATTCCCCCAAGCTATTCCTTTTCGGTGTGTTGTTGCTTGTCGCCTGCACGGCCCAGGCGGCGTTCGCGCAGAATAGTTCTGCCTTACCGAAGAAGCTTCCCTCGGCCGAGAAGATCGTCGACAACTACCTGAAAGCGACCGGCGGCAAGAAAGCAACAGGCGCTTTAAGAGACGCCACCTACGAGTGGATCGTTCAACTCAACAACCAGCCGATCGGTACCGCTCGCACGCAAAGGAAAGCGCCCGCCTCTGAACGCTGGGAACTGACCTTCGGCAACGGCCAAATCGTCTCCGGCGCTAACGCAAGATCTGCATGGGAAGTCGGTCTCGATAATCATCTGCGAACTCTGACCGGTCTGGAAAGCGCGGCTGCAAAACTTCGCGCCTCTCTCGATTCCTCGCGTCTCGTAAATTTCAAAAAAGCCAACGTGCTCGCACGCGTATTGTCGCTCGGAGATCTCGCGTCGGAACCCGCTTACGTCGTGGAGTTCTCCACACGGAGTGGCGCGCGGCTTCAGTATTACTTCGGTGTGAAGACGTGGTTGATAACGAAGATCACCGGCGACGTTAAAAAGACGCGCGTTCTGTTTGATGACTATCGTCGGGTCCAGGGCATTCTCGAGCCGCATCGCGTTCGCATGAACGTCGATGGCTCCGGAGAACTGACGCTGCTGCTACAGAATGTCAAATACAATACCGGTGTTGAGGATCGTGCTTTTGATCCGCCAAGTGCGACGGAAACACTCGACGTCACTGCGTTGTTTCGTGAAGTTGAACGTAACCAGGACGAAATCGAGAAGCGGTTTTCAGAATACGCTTTCAAACAGACGGAAACCGATCGCGAAATCAACAGCAAAGGTGAAGTGAAGAAAGAGACAGTCAAGGTTTACGAAGTCTATCCACTGCCAAATCGCGAACCCGTTCAAAAGCTGATTAGCGAGAACGGCGTGCCTCTTTCCGCGGAACGCGCTGCTAAAGAAGATCGGCGCATGCAGGAAGCATTTCTCAAGGCCGAACGCGAAAAGGAAGAGGACGAGAAGAAGGTTGCGCGACGACGTGCCGAGCGCGAGAAAAAGGAAAAGGAGGGCACGGAGATCTCGCCATTTCTGAAGGCGTGCGAGTTTGTTTCACCACGTCGTGAGATTTTGGAGGGCCGCGAGACGATTGTATTCGATTTCCGGCCGCGTCCGGGATTTCGACCGAAGAACCGCGAGGAGAGTTTGATTGCGAAGTTAATTGGCGTCGTGTGGATCGATCCCGTTGACAAGCAGGTGATTAGACTGGAAGCGCGTTTGGCGGAAGCGTTCAAGATGGCTGGAGGCTTATTGGTGTCGTTGAAACCTGGAGCGGCGCTGGTGGTTGAGCAGACGCGTATGACTCAGGGTGTTTGGCTGCCTCGCTTTGCGCATGTGAATCTTTCGGTGAAGTTCCTGTTGTTTGCGGGAAACGATTTCAATAAGACGATTGAATGGAGTGATTACAAACATTTTTCGGGTGATGTAAAGGATTACAAAATCGATGCGCCTGTGAAACCGTGAACACGGATGACACGGATAAAAGCGCGGATTAAAAAGAGAGATGAAGGTGGATCAGATAAACGTGATTGGGGGTGGTTTGGCGGGGGTTGAGGCGGCGTGGCAGGCGGCGCGTCTGGGCGTGCAGGTGAAGCTTTATGAGATGAGGCCTGAGAAACAGACGCCCGCGCATCGCACCGACAAACTCGCCGAGATCGTCTGTTCCAACTCGCTTAAATCCGACGAACCCGGAACCACGTCCTATTTATTAAAGGAGGAACTGCGCCAGGGCGGATCGCTGGTGATGGCGGCGGCAGCCGAAACACGTGTGCCAGCAGGCGCGGCACTCGCAGTTGATCGAGAGAAGTTCGCTGAGTTGATCACGGAGCGTATCGAGAACGAACCTCGCATCCGCCTGGTCCGTGAAGAAGTCACCGGCATTCCCGAAAACAAGATCACTATCATCGCCACCGGACCTTTGTCCTCCGATGCGTTGACCGCGGAGATCATGAAGCTAACCGGCAGCGACCAGATGTATTTTTACGATGCCATCGCGCCGATCGTCTCCGCTGACTCGATCGACACGTCCGTGGCGTTTCGCGCGGCGCGGTACGATAAAGGAGGCGACGACTATCTCAACTGCCCGTTCGACGAGGAACAGTACGCACGATTCTATTCGGAGTTGCTGGAGGCAAAGAGCGTCCCTTTGCAACGCTTTGAAGAGACGCGTTGGTTTGAAGCGTGTTTGCCGATCGAGGAACTGGCGCGACGTGGAGTCGACACACTTCGCTTCGGTCCGATGAAACCGGTCGGCTTGCGCGATCCGAAAACCGGCCGGGAGCCTTACGCGGCGGTGCAGTTGCGCCAGGAAAATTTAATGGCGGACGCATACAGCCTGGTAGGCTTCCAGAATCATCTACGCTACGGCGAGCAAGCGCGAGTGTTGCGACTCATTCCGGGATTACAGCACGCTGAGTTCCTGCAGTTCGGGCAGATCCACCGCAACACCTACATCTGTTCACCCCGCGTTCTCCAGGCGACGATGCAGATGCGCGACCGTCCGAACGTATTTTTCGCGGGACAGATCACGGGTGTTGAGGGCTATGTCGAGTCAGTAGCAATGGGCTGGCTGGCAGGTGTGAATGCCGCTCGACTCGCATCAGGTTCGGAGTTACTGGAAGCTCCCGCTCGCAGTGCAACCGGAGCATTGGCGCACTACGTTTCGCACGCGGACGCAAAAAATTTCCAGCCGGTAAACATCACATTCGCGCTTTTGCCTCCGCTTCCAGAACCTGCAAAGCGCAACGTGCGTAAGAAGCGGGAACGCAGGCAACTGCAAGTTGAATTGGCGTTGAAGGAATGGGCAGAGTGGCTCGAACAAAACCACACAAAACTAGAAGCCGCGCAGGCCGGTTAACAAACCACACGTTGGTTTTGTTGATTCTTTTCCTTTGCGCCGCACTCAGCGCCTGGGGCCAATCAGGCAGACGCCAGGAGCCTGGCAAAACAAGGCCGCCGACCGGTCCGATCGCAGATCCAAATCGACCTGGCACATCAGTTTTACCGCCGAAGTCGACGAAGCCTGCCGATGATGAAGTGGATCCCAATGACGTCGTCCGCATTAGTTCGAACCTTGTTCCAATCCCCGTTTCGGTTGTTGATAAGCGTGGTAATGCAGTTGTCAATTTAAAGTT
>JAICGZ010000495.1 GCA_025922875.1 Pyrinomonadaceae bacterium | reverse complement strand
ACACTCCTAGAGGTGTTTTGTTCAAGAGAGGTAGAGTCGCACAAGCAAACCGTCTGACGGGACTCGGATTGCTTCACGTTGTCAAGCATTCTGTGACAAATTGATGGTACGTTGCTTACACACGATGGAGGGAAGAATGCTTGAACTGTCCAGTCTGTACGAACGTCAATCGCGTGATGTCGGAACGCCAAGGTATTGAGATTGACTACTGTCCTCAATGTCGAGGAGTGTGGTTGATAGGGGCGAGTTGGATAAGGTGATCGAGAGATCTGTGGCTGGCTCACCCGGCCAAAGATTTGATAACGAAACGCGCGGGCACTCACGCGAGCATCATCGTGAACCCCATCGCGAAGGTCACTACTATAAAAGAAGAAACGGGAAGGGTTTTTGTCAGAGCTATTCGACTTTGATTAATGCGCTGTAACGCCCAGCGGCTTTCTCCGTGCAACCTCAGTGTTCTCTGTGTCTCTGTGGATCACTATTATTAGAGAAACAACCACCAGAGACACATCAGAGAACACTGAGGCTGCACAGAGAAGAACTTGTAGCACAATCCTGCCGTCGAACTCCTCTAAAAAAGGGTAGAAACCTGCCCACGCAATCGGCACACAACTCCGTTGCAAGGCATTCACAATAAAAAGATAATCCGCGCGTACTCTCAGCCGAAGGAAGTTTAAAAGGATCGGGCTCACTGATTGTCATGTGGGCCCACCTGCGATTGCTTTCCAGCTCGCCGCAACGCTTTTCCCAATCCCGCTTAGCGTCGCTGGCAGTCGAAGACACTTCCGCCGGCGAATCGCACAATATGCAACATCACCCAAAACCTTTCTAATCGCAGTTTCAATTGATTTGAAGCTAAAGGAGTGCTCCCATGAAATCGCTCTCTACCCCTGTCCCCTCCGAGTCCGCCTCAAAAAAGCGTGCCCAGACGCTTCGACTTATTTTGTTGATAGCGATCGCTTTTGGACTCTCAATAGTTAGTTCATCTGCATCCGCGAGATTCGCGGCTCGAAATTTCGTTAACAAAACTGTTGCACTGGTTCGTGGACCAGCTAAGCCGAAGCCCGCACCGCGAAAGCGGAATCCCAGTAGCACCATGCCATCGTCCCCATTGAACAAACGGCTACCGTCGCCGATCAATGCTTTGCTGCTACCGCAGTCTGATGAAGCTAGTGTGTCGACGGATAAATTGCACTACGAACCGGGCGAAACCGTGTTGATTAAAGGCTCCGGTTTCCGGCCCAACGAGCGAGTGATTCTGCAAGTGCGGCATCACGATCGCAGAGTTGAAGTTGGTCCAGCTTACGACCCGTGGGATGTGTACGCTGACGGTGAAGGTGGTGTCTCTTCGTCATGGATTGTGGATCCAAACGAGACTCATGGCGCTTGGTTGGAAGTACGTGCAAAAGGTGCTGATTCCGGCCGGTTCGCGATGGTGTTCTTCACCGATCCGGCAATGGCTGACCTGGACCAGTGCGCTAATGGTCCATTTTCAGCGCCAGTGCCATGTACGCTTGACTCGTGGCAAAATGGCAACGTCAACCAGAACCAGGCGCACTACAGCGAGGGCGACTCGGTTCCATACCGGATGAAGTTTGCCGAGCTCGTCGTTGGAGCAACCAACACCGTCACCATTTCCTATGACACAACCAAAAACGGCAAACACGCTCTGGATTATCTGACAGATTATGACCGCACGGAGAGTGTCGGCAACAACCCGTGCTCGGGCGTTGCAGGTTGCACACTCGCGTCTGAGACAACTTTTCCAATTCCGTTGGATCCTCGAGTTGCGAATGGTCAGAACCAGGTACCGGGAGGTGGTGACGACATCACTCAGATACCCGGCAGCTTTTCCATGTTTGGTGGAACGATAACGGCCGTGTCCGGTTATACAGTCACCGGCAGTTATGCAGGAGACAGCACAACATTCTTAACGATTACCTTCACTTCAAATGTAGTGAATCCCGTACTGGCCTGGGGCGGCCACATTGGCACACGATTGGATTGGGGCATCGCCAATTCCGCCATAAATATATCGGGCTCGCCGTATCACATGCGATTGGAAGCCATCAACGGCGGTGGCGGCAATCAGGACCGCTCGTTATCAGCCGGCGCGGTATTCTTTCCAATCTCCGTCACGATTGTTAAAGAAACGAATCCCGACGACGCGCAATTCAAGACCTTCGATTACACCACTACCGGAACAGGTCTGTCGGCCTTCTCACTAGCGCCCGCAAACGGAACCACCTCGGCCAGTACAAATTTCAGTCTGACTGATGAGACAACGCGAACGGTCACTGAGTCAGACCCACATGCGTCGCCGCCGGAGTTTAATCTAACGAATCTCGCGTGCGTACAAACTGACGGTGGGTTAGGTGTCGGAAGCTTTTCCGTCAACCTCGCCGGCCGTACAGTGAGTTTTACCCCGAAAGAAGGCCAATCGATCACCTGTACTTTCACGAACACAGAAGATCTAAACGCAACCCGCGGCAAGATCATCGTCGACAAGGTGACTGATCCGAGCGGCGACACAACCAGCTTCGATTTCACTACGACTTACGGTAGTCCGTTTAGTTTGACTGATGCGGCGACGCCGAACGACAGCGGATTGATAGTGCCGGGCACTTACTCAGTCACCGAAGCGGCGAATGCAGACTACGTCACGACTGCTACGTGTACGTCGAGCCTGGGCCATGCAGCGGACGATCCAAGCTCGATTAACCTCGCTGCAGGAGAGACGGTTACCTGCACATTCACGAATGCCAGGAAGCCCAAACTCACCGTCACGAAGAACGTCGTCAATGATAACGGCGGCACTAAACAGATAAGTGACTTTCCACTTTTTGTTGACGGCAACCCAGTTGTCTCTGGCGTCAAGAACACTTCAACCGCCGGTTCCCACACCGTCAGCGAGACGACCGATGCTGGTTACACAGCAACAATCGGTGGTGACTGCGCCGCAGACGGCAGCATCACGCTGGCGGCAGGTGACGACAAGACGTGCACCATAACTAACGACGATAAGGCAGCAAAACTGATCGTCATCAAACATGTAATCAACGACAACGGCGGCACCGCCACAGCGGCGGATTTCACGCTCGATTCAGGTGGCGTAAACGACTCACCTGATAACTTCCCCGGCGCAGAAGCACCGGGCACTGAAGTAACGCTCGACGCCGGTGCTTACAACGTCACCGAGACTGGACCATCAGGCTACACCGCCAGCTTCTCGTCTGACTGCTCCGGATCAATCGCTAATGGCCAAACGAAGACCTGCACTGTCACCAACGATGATCAGCCGGCAAAACTGATCGTCATCAAACACGTCATTAATGACAATGGCGGTACCGCGACGGCCGCTAACTTCACGCTTGATTCAGGTGGTTCGAACGATACACCTGATAACTTCCCCGGCGCAGAAGCTCCAGGCACTGAAGTAACGCTCGATGCCGGCGCTTACAACGTCACCGAGACTGGACCATCAGGCTACACCGCCAGCTT
>JAICGZ010000494.1 GCA_025922875.1 Pyrinomonadaceae bacterium | reverse complement strand
TTTTATCCGTCTCAGGGACGCCCAGTCTACTGTCGTTCATGCTTCCTTGCAGGGAAAGCCCCGAATGGCGACGGCTCACAGAACTGATCACCCACCAACGTGCACGATTGGTCGTCGCTCTGAATCTCTTTCTGCCTGACGTAAAACCTCATGCGTGACTGGAGCCGTATCACCTTCTCCAAACGCAACATATTTCAGCAAGTACGAGATCGGTCGGTCGCAACGAACCCAAGCAACACCAGGACAAAGAGCTTCCCTTTCCAGCGTGCGAGCTGGTGTTCGAGGGCTCGAACTGGAAGTGTTCGTCGCGAGCAATTGCATGCTCAACGATTAGCCCCGTGTTTCGTATTGACGAAACATTGGTTCCCCGTGTTGCGAGGCGCAAGACCTCAGCAACTTCGGCAGACATTTGATTTCAACGCTTGCGATGTTACTCCAGGAACCGTTCCCGCAAAGGCGCAAGCTGATTCTTCCTTTGCTGTCTTTGCGTCTTTGCGGGAACAACCTCTCACCCGCCTACATGCACAATCGGTCTCTGATCCGGATCTTTTTCCGCCTGACGAAGCACCTCATGCGTCACGGGCGCCGTATCGCCTTCACCGAACGCAATGTACTTGAGCAAGTACGAAACCGGATTCCCTTCACTCCAGCCAAAGTAAACGTGCGGCAATTTTCCGGTTTCGTTTCTAAGAAACAGTAGAAACGCAGCTATCGCGTTCGGCACCGCCGGGGATTCAGTTCGCAGGATCTTGAACCCATCCACCGTCTCTCCTCTAATCTGGAGCACGCCGGAAAACTCCGAGGCGTCTCCCGGTGTAACTTCAAAAAACAATATCGGCTCACCCGCTGGAATGTGGTTATCGAGCCGTTTTTCCTTCTCCTTCTGTTCATATTCGAGTGCGTCACCGCGATCGCATCGATTCGTAATGATGCGCACTGTGCCCTTGGCCGCTTTGCGGATGAACTCACGCGCCATGTCGTCGAGTTCGATCCTTTCAACTCGCAACTCGGTGGAACGCCAAACACGAGAGAACAGCGAGCTAATGACAATTGCAACGATAAAGATTACGGCTATCTTCAGGCCTTCAGGCTGCTCGACAACATTCGCGATCGTTGTATACGTGAAGATTAACGAGATCAACATGAACGCCCACTGCACGGATTCGCCTCGACGGCGTGCCGAGAGTGTCACTGCAATCGCAGCCGAAGTCATCAGTGCAAGCACGCCCGTGGCGTACGCTCCACCCTGCGCATCGACATCGGCTCTGAAAAGAATCGTGACCAAAAAACAGATGACGGTAAAGACTACGACGAGCGGACGCGTCGCTCGCGCCCACTCCGGCGCCATTCCGTATCGCGGTAAGTAACGCGGGACGATGTTAAGTAAACCAGCCAGCGCCGACGATCCCGCAAACCAGAGTATTGAGATCGTGCTCAAGTCGTAAATCGTGCCGAACACATCGCCGAGGTAATGATGCGCAAGGTAAGCGAGCGCACGGCCGTTGGCGCTTCCCGCTTCCTGTGTCGGAGTTTCCGGACGAAATTCTTCAGCGGGAATAAGCATTGACGTCACGATACTGCTGGCCAAAAGGAGGAAGCTCATAATCAGAGCTGCCGCTGTGAGTAGCTTGCGAGTGTTTTGTATGCGCCCGGCGAGCTGTGGCGCGGATTCCCCGGGGCGAGTAAGGTGACTCAAATCTCCCTTGTAATCTGTATCCAGGTGGCCCTTCACGAGTGGCATTACCACCACACCGGTTTCGAAACCCGATAAGCCAAGCGCGAGTCTGGGAAAGACCCAGAGTGCGGTCCCAATCATCAGCAATGGATTTTTGTACGTACCAAATAGAACGCGCTGCCAGTCCCAGAGAACGGTGGGATGCGTGACGATTTCATACAAACCTACCGCCACCACCGTTAGATTGAGCGCAATATAAATGATCACCAGAAACACGGCGATCCCGATCGCTTCCTTGAAACCGCGCAAAAAGATGGCTCCCAGGCAGGCGATCAGAATCAGCGTGACAATGATTCGATGATGAAGAAAGTTGAGGTGCTCCAGCACAAACGGGTTCTCGACAATGTGTGCTGTAGCGTCAGCCGCTGAGAGTGTAATCGTGATTATGAAACTGGTAGTTGCGAATCCTAGTAGAGCAAGGACGAAGAGTTTTCCCCTCCAACGCGAAAGCAAATTCTCGAGCATCGAGATTGAGCCATCGCCGTGAGGACTTTCCGCAGCGACGCGCCGGTACATTGGCAGCGCGCCAAAGAGAGTGAGAAAGATCAGCACCAGCGTCGCAATCGGTGCGAGCGCGCCTGCTGCTAAGAAGGCAATGCCGGGCTGGTAACCGAGAGTAGAAAAATAGTCTACTCCGGTTAAGCACATCACCTGCCACCAGGGATGCTGCTTATGAGCGGTCGCTGAGTGGTGCGCTGAGCCGCTTCGTTTAATGCCCTCGAAAAGCCAGAGGTTGAACTTGCGTCGTGATCGCTGGAACAGCCCCATGAGATGTCAGTTTACAAAAAAAGCGGGCGGGGGCCTCCCACAGCCCCCACCCTAAGGCCACGTGTCCTCACCCCACGCGACCACTTCGTCCACCGGGGAGGTGAACGCATGCGGATTATGCAATAGTCCGACTAAACTTTCAACCTGCTTATGATTTTTAGGTCGAGTCACAACACTCATCGCAGCGAGTGTAAATGCTGAAAAAAATTTATAGACCACATAAGCAAATTCAATCGAGGGAGAGACGAAGCCGATGTGGTCCATGGACCAGTTTTATTGCAACTTACCTCTCGGGAACACGCCCATCGGTCGATTGGGTCACCTGAGTCTTCGCCTCGCCATGGGCCAGATCCGAAAAAGCTACAATCATTAGCAGTACGCAGACGCCCAGTGTACAAAGAATATAAAGGATGGCGGTTCGCTCCAGGTAAATCAGAATGATAACAACCACTGCCAGTCCCAGTGCCCATAAGGCCGTGATAAGTTTTCGCCGGCGACGGTCGCCCGCCAATGTTCTTCGATTCATTTTCGGTTAACTCAACTAATATGAAAGTCAGTAGTTCGTCTACATGAAATCAGATAGTGCGTCAGTTTCATTTTTGATGCGTACGCCGCGGGCGTTCGCTAGTTACGCCGAGGGCGTTCGCTAGTTACGCGCGAAGGCGTTCGCTAGTTACGCCGAAGGCGTTCGCTAACCTTAGCCCAGGGTTGGAGCGCAGCGACAACCCTGGGATAGCGATTCCTGCTGTAATCAACCCTGAAAGGGTTAGCGCCGCACATGCCTAACGCTTTCAGCGTTGCTATTCCCTTTATGTTTCGTACCCAGGGTTGTCGCAAAGCCTCCAACCCTGGGCTGAAATTAGCGAACGCCTTCGGCGTATTTTTCAAACTTACTCGCTACTTTCGTACCCAGATTGTCGCAAAGCCTCTGGGCTGAAACTAGAGAAACACCACGGACGCATCACCAAAGTCAGTAGATCACTCGACTTGGCAAGTACGTTCCAGTC
>JAICGZ010000493.1 GCA_025922875.1 Pyrinomonadaceae bacterium | reverse complement strand
TTCAGTTCCTGGCCCAATTCAATACCTCTGGGACCTAATGTTGACATGTTCATTACCTGCCTCCAGTTTTTGTACTGCTCTCCGACTTACGTTACTAAGAGCATCGCGGTCCGTGGACCTACCTTGAACCGCCTCGCTACTTTTCGAGGGACTTTTCTAACGACTCAACAGATTGGCGGTCTGTGCGGCACCACACATAGGAGAAGGAGTAAGGACTGACAGGACAGCCGGTGGTGCTGAAGGGGGATCCTTCCGGAACCTTATCTTTTTAGCGCGGACACGTGTAGATGAAAACAGGAATCGCCAGCCACTTTTTCATTGTTTTCTGGCCAGTCGCTATGTGTGTTAACGCACAGACCCAGCAACGAAAGCGATTTACTCTGACCAATCCATTCCAAGGGCCACCGTCTATACGAGCCAACCGAAAGGCTTCACTATGCAGTCCACAAAAGGACGTATCCTCTGTACTGAGGATGATGTTGATACTCGCGAGCTGATTGATTTTGTCCTAACCCAACATGGCTACGAGGTAGTCTGCTCACCAAGCAACGCTCAGACCATTGATTTAGCAAAAACCCAAAACTTTGATCTGTATCTGGTAGACAACTGGATGCCTGGTCTTTCCGGTACGGAGCTTACCGAAAAGTTACGCCAGTTCGATCTAAAGACACCCGTTCTCTTCTACTCAGGAGCGGCATACGTGACTGACCGGGAAGCAGCTCGCGGTTCGGGTGCTCAGGGATACCTGGTTAAGCCCGCAGACGGCAACCAGTTGGTAGCAGAAGTGACACGACTAATCGCGGAATCCAAAATGGAGGATGGCGGGGCGGATAACACAAAGTAGGAACAGGGGGAAATACAATGATGAAAAGACAGATTTCAATCATTAAATCACTCACGATAGCACTGACTGTAGCTGCCCTACTCGTCGCGACTTCCGGGCAAGCCGGCTCGCAGACCGAGAAGAGCCTGTACGAACGACTTGGCGGCGTCTTCGCCATCGCTGCGGTAATGGACCACTTTAGCGACGCGATTGTGCAGAACCCCATCGTGGGAAAGGACTCGAAGAACCCAGCCCTCAGAAAATGGCACACGAACAACCTAGGCAGGTTGCCCGGACTCAAGTTCATGCGAACCCTTTGGGTCTGCGAGGTCACAGGTGGGCCGTTCAAATTCTCGCCAACAAAGCCGGATAAGACTCATTTGGGCCTTGAGGAGGCGCATCGTGAACTGAATATTTCGCCGGCGGAATTCGACGAGGTGGCTGCCGAACTAGGGCGCTCGCTTGACTTCGCCAAAGTGCCTGCCCGTGAAAAGGCAGAAGTTCTCTCCGCGTTCGCAGCGCATAAGGACGAGGTCACGGCTGGCTACAAGGCGAAGTGATTTCCCGGCAGGCGCGTTTCTAGTTATTGATGAGCTCCACGCTGCGGGCAGTTTTGCAAACGAATTATGCTTAATGGATTTTCGTTTGTTGACAGCTAGTAATGGCGCCGGCGATCACCAGGCGCGTGGAAGGACATGGGCCAATCGTGGTTCCTTAGCCTCAAGCAGCTAGGTTCCCGCGATCGTTTAGCTGCCGGACGCGCTAGTTGTTTTCTTCATTTTCAAAATAATTGATCATCTTGCGCGCAGTCTTCAGCTTTTCTTCTGGTGGGCATGTGAAGAGAGCTTTGCGTTGTGGGGGAGCATCTGCTTCGAGCAGCTTCTCGTCGATCCTCTCAAGCAGTTTTTGCGCGCGAGATCCGGCGCTCAACTCAGACCAATCAGGCAATAGAACCAATTCACTGTAGATCAATTTCCAGTAGTCGTACTCGCGCGGTGTAATCATGCCACCTTCATCGTCTGTCATCTGTGGTCTCTCCCTGTTTGAATTCTCCGCTAACTGAGTGATTGCGGGATGAACGGCAAGTCTATCGGATTTTTAGGGTTCCTGAACAATATTGATTCCCAGTCGAGGATCTGAAAGTGCCAATACGGTCAAGGATATTTGTTTTCCAAACCACTATCTGCTATCGATTCGGACATGTTTCTCTTAGTGGAAGACAGCTTCAACAGAGTAAACCCCCACCAGCGTCGGACTGGATCTCACCGAATCTCCAAAAGTGACGTTCGCAATGTGAAGTGCGTGCTTAAGCCCGCTTCGCGCGCTCGAAAGCGCCAGCGAAATACATCGCAGTCTCTGTGTCCTTTATTCGTATCTGAGGGCCACGATCGGATCGACCTTTGTAGCCCTTCGGGCAGGTATCCAACAGGCCAACAGCGCCACGACGGCCAATAGCAGAGTAATCAAGCCAAACGTTATGGGATCGGTGGCGCTCACACCGAATAGCAGGTTCTTCATCGTTCGAGTCAATGCAAACGACGCAATCAGACCAAGGACAACTCCTGCAATCGCGAGCTTCATCCCGTGGCCAATCACGAGTCGCATCACATCTGTTCGCTGAGCGCCTAGCGTCATGCGTAGTCCGATTTCACGCGTGCGTTGTGCGACTGCGTAAGAAAGCATTCCGTAAATCCCAATGATTGCGAGCACGAGTGCAACGATAGCAAACACGGTGAGCAACAACATCGAGAAACGTCGCGGAGCAACTGACTGCGACACGATCTCTTCCATTGTCCGCACGTTAAAGACCGCCTGGTCCTTATTCAACGCCGCAATCTGGCCGCGTACCGCGGCAGCGAGACTGGTTGGCTCAACATCAGTTCGCGTCAGCAGATTGATGCGCCGCACTGAACCGGGCCAGCGCTCAGCGGGCATCTGATTAAAGTTGAGATAGAACTGCGGAGTCCGCGCCGCTTGGCCGTCGAGACTGTACTGTTCTACGTGCCGCACCACCCCAGCGATCTCATAAATTGGGCCGCCGGATGCAGCTTGAGACAAACGCTGTCCAATCGGATCTTCATTCGGAAAGTGTTGTGCGAGCGCCTCGTCGATAACAACAACAAGCGGAGTCGATGACGAGTCCTGCGCGTTGAAGAGGCGACCCTTAACCAATTCAATTCCCATTGTCTGAAAGTAATCGGGACTGACTGTATACCGAATCGCACCTGGCGCCTTGCCCGGTTCTGGTAGCGGCCGTCCCTGGATAAAGAAGACGGGATGATTGGCACCGCCAAGCGGCAGCCCATTCGAGATCCCAACCGACCTAACGCCGGGCAGACTGCGCACGTTCTCCTGTAACTGTTTGAAGAAAGAGACCACCTGATCACCGTTGGTGTTGTTAACCGACAACTGCATCGTCAGTAGATTCTGTGTCTCAAATCCCGGATCGACTTGTAACACTCTGCGGAAACTTTGAATCAGTAGACCTGCGCCAACCAGGAGTGTCAGTGTAAGCGCCACTTCGCAAACAATTAGCACATTGCGCACGTGTTGGCGGCCAACTGAACCACGATCTCCTTCTTTCAACGCATCGGTGAGGTTGAGGCGTGAAGCCTGTCAGGCCGGCGCGAGCCCGAAGAACACTCGAGTAATGATCGATACGCCGAGCGTGTACATCAACACCCGCAGATCGCCATTCG
>JAICGZ010000492.1 GCA_025922875.1 Pyrinomonadaceae bacterium | reverse complement strand
TTTTTCAGCGTCGAATTTAGTCGATGCCTCGGGGATTGCGCCCCGATAACGCACGTTGCGGATACAAAAGGCGTAGTGCCATTTGGTTCCGCGCTTATGAACTGACATTGTCATGGTCCTTTCCCGAGGTGCAGCCACGGGACCGAACTGGTTCAGTGAGTATTCCAAATACAGGGTCTGCGAGCGCATTTCAGTTCGTAACCGTGAACGATATTTGGCTGGATGCCGGTCAGCATGTGTTCCGTGTCGTCATTGACGGAAGCGGGCCGGGTAAAGGTAATTTTGATTACTTCACAGTTAATCCGTATTTCCCACCGCAGTTTTGCGATCCTGAGCCGTGGGAGATAGAGGAATGTCGGAACGGCGGCGGGTCCTGGGACTATAGTATCTGCGGATGCACGTACGGCTGTATCACGCGAGTGTGTGAAGTATACTAGCCGAATTCAACTGGAGGACGGCACGGAGATTCCGCACCGTCCTCCCCAACTCCCCAAAATGAGATTGTTCGCATTAATTTTAGTGTTTGCGGCAGTGGCGCTCTTTGCCGGATGTGAGGCATCTCAGTACGCGCAGACAAAGGTCCAACGCAAGCCGCTTGAGAAACACTATCGAGAATACAAAACGCCGTCGCAGTATGAGCCGCGGGACCGCGGGTCCGATCCAAGAACCGGAGAAATGATCACCTACGATCATAAACCGCGTGTCGAATTACTGGATGAGAAGGCTGGTAAATACGCCTTCAAATGGATTGGTTATGATGGCAAAGAGAAAACTGTCATATTTCAGCGCGGCGACGTCCTTGATGTTATTGTCAGCGCCTCGGTAACAAAAGTCTCGGACCAGCAGTATTCTTACACCTATCAAATCAGGAACCTACCATCCAGTGCAACTTACTTGAAAAGATTTATGGTCCAAAACTTTGCTTCGGATGTTAAGCCGGACCATGGCAAGTTCCTGGCTTTAGAGGTATCCAAGTCTATTTATCAATTCAGGGAGGGCAATTGGCTGAGCTTCTCCGATGTATCCGACCACGTGCAAATCAATCCGGGCCAGACTGTCACTGTTCATTTGACTTCCTCCGCGCCCCCAGGCTTAGTCGAGTGTCGCGCCAGCATTGAAACCAGCATAGAGAACACAACTGATGAGGAGATGCCCTCCGCGTTGGAGAATTTACTACCCGGATTCGAAGAGTACCCCAAAGGTTACGCAATCGGTCCCGTTGAGAGCCTAAAAACGCTTTCATCGTCCGATAGAGTCAAATATGTCCTCGAAAAATTACCGCAGTTTCGCGATCTTGGTTGGATCACTGACGATGCACTTCGCCGCTATAAAGCGCAGTTGCAAAGGAACAGTGTAGCCGATTTATTTAATCGTCTAGACGAGGATCTCAGATCGGAACAGATCACAACCGAGGTTTTCGCTATCATTCAATCTATCAGGTAAGAGTTATGCTGCTTCAAGAGGGTGTGACTTCGGCCTCGGAGACTTGCGCTCGGTTGAGGCTTGCGTCAGAGGCGCAAGCGTCTCGGCTATTGAAACACACGCGCCTAATCATTGGGCCTACCGACTGCCTAGCGCCCGCTCGTACATTTAATTCTCCTACTGCCCGATCGACGAGAGATGCGCGTTGGCGTATCGCTTCCGTAGGCGGTATCTGAAATGAATAGCTGTAGAACGAGATATGCGCTGAAATATCGCATTCTGGGGTGGCTGGGTTTGGTTGTCTTTGTGCCTCCTCTTTTCATTCCATGGGAAAAGAATGCGGGTCTTGCGATTGGAATTCTTAGCTTCTTCATTCTGCTCAGTATTTATTCCCTCATCGAAGGTAACGGCACCCTGGAGATAACGCCGCAGAAAATTATCGAGCATAGGCTTTATGGTCGTTATGGAATTGGCTGGGACGAGATTGAAAAAATTCGATATAGCATTGATGGAGACTGGGTGCCGTTTGAGTCGATGGTCCTGGAAGGTCAACACAGAAGGTTGAAGATTCCCGGGCCCCGCGATTGGGGAGGCGCAGGGGCCGCTGAATCGCGGCGATGGTTTTTTGACGAAGTCAGACGCAGAGGGCTTGAAATAGAGAATGCTCCGAGGGCAGCGTTTGAGTTCTCGAAGAACGCGCGATTATCGTGAGCGGTGCTTCGTGATCACCGCGATGACCAACTATGACGCTCAAAGAAACTCTGAAACAACTCAAAGCGCTCGGCAATGAGAAGACGCGGGCGCACAACACGAAGTACGGTGCCGGCGACAATCAGTTCGGCGTCAAGCACGGCGACATCCGCGTGCTCGCGAAGAAGATCGGTTCCGATCATGAGTTGGCGATGTCTCTTTGGGAGACTGGAAATGTTGACGCCCAACTCCTTGCAACGCTCGTGATCAAGCCGAAGAACCTGTCCGCCAAAGCGATGGATGGGATGGTGCGGTCCATCAGCTTTGCACATGTAGCTGACTGGCTCATCAACTACGTTGTCAAGCAGCACCCCGACAAGGAGAGTCTTCGCCAGGAATGGATGGCCACCGACCAGCGTTGGGCCGCGCGCGCGGGGTGGAGTCTCACCGCCTCGCGAGTCGTGAAGAGTCCGGAAGGACTTGACGTCTCAGCACTGCTGGATCGCATCGAGTCTGAAATGGCGGACGCTGATCCGGCAGTGCAGTGGACGATGAACAGCACGCTTGCGGAAATCGGGATCCACTTCCCCAAACTTCGCCAGCGGGCCATCGCGATTGGAGAGAAACTGGGCATCTATCGCGACTATCCCGTTTCCAAAGGTTGCACCTCACCCTTCGCCCCGATCTGGATCAACTTCATGGTCAGCCGGCAAGGCTAAGATCAGATCATTCGTATTGCGTATGGGTGTGCGAATCTTTATTTTTAGTGAGCTTGGCCCAGTCCTTCACTACACGTCCTGGAGAACAGCATGGCCCGTACCATCGCTTATGGTTGTTCAACTAGAATGGATGAGGTGGATAACGCAATGAAGAAACTCGTTCCTGTTTGCTTTTTAGTAGTGCTGGGCGCAATAAGCGCTCACGCGCAGACCGCAAAAGCTCTCGATCCTGCCATGACCGAGCTGATGAAAGTGAAGTGGATCTCGAATCATGACCCAGGCTTTGGAGGAGGGAATGAGTTCTACAAGCTTTCGAAACAGTTCGTTAAGAGTCATACAGCGGCCGATTTTCGTCGTATGGTCAATCACTTCAACCCCATCGTGAGAGCGATGGGCCTGCTGTGCCTCGCGCAAACAGAGAAGGACGCAAGTTTACAGATCCTGATGTCTCACTCGAGGGATGAGGCAGAAGTCTATCTTCACGAGGGCTGTCTCATGTCAAAAATTACAGTCGGCGACTTTGCTAAACGACTTCTTATCGAACCTGATTTTCTCGATCCGTAAAGTTCGCGTTGCGCAAGAAAATCGAATAGGAAAAAAAGATGAGTAGCATTCCCACTGGTACGGAGTTGATGCGTCCGTTTATGCCGGCAAAGGATTTCGATCTGTCGAAGCGGTTCTACGACGCGCTTGGGTTTG
>JAICGZ010000491.1 GCA_025922875.1 Pyrinomonadaceae bacterium | reverse complement strand
GAAGCCGTACGGATGATCGCCGTAAATAGCTTTCTGAAGACGTTCGTTGACGAGGAAGCCCGGGTCGGCGCGGCCCGCACGAATCTGCTGGATCGTGTTTTCCTGGGCCAACTTCACTTCCGCTTCGGGAAATGAAGGATGTTGGGCCACGTCGCTCATCAGGGCAAACAGTTTCGTCGAGAATTCGGAGAGTGACGAAGCCGACATCGTCGTGGAATCCGCATCACTGCCGAGCGAGAGGGTGCCGCCGATCGCGCGGAGTTCTTCTTTCAGTTGTTTGCTGGTGAGCGTATCAGTGCCTTCGTTGGCGACGCCGGCGGCGATCTGCGCGATGCCCGAATGCGCCTGTCGATCGGCGGCGGTTGTTGCCGAACGAAACGTCAGGATCGACGAGATCTTCGGGACGTTTGGCAGCGGCGCGAGTACGACTGTTAGTCCATTCGCGAGTTTCTTTTCAGTGATCTTCGGCAGGTTAAGCGGCCTGGCCGGACCTGGCGGCGGGGGAGTTTTCTGTTGCGCGAGCGCGGGAGACAGCAGCAGCGTTAGTGTGATTATTGCGAGTAAGGTCTTCATTTTAGTTTGTGCCTTTCTTCTCTGGGACGCGATCGATCACCGTGCGATTTGCAGGCACGAGATACTTCGCAGCAACGGATTTGATTTGCGCCGCGGTGACGCTTTCAAACGGCGTCAACAGCGAGTTGATCTGCTGCGGGTCGTCGCGGAAGAGTGCGAGTGCGGAGAGTAGATGCGCCTTGCCCATGCTGCCCTCGAGCTGGCTGTAGAAGTTTGAACGATAACTCACTTTCGCGTTTGCCACTTCTTTATCGGTTACGCCTTTCGTCGTGATGTCGGCGATGACCGCGTCCATTTCGCGCAGGACTTCGTCGGCGGTGTGGCCCGGTTTGTAGGTGGTGCGCGTCGTCATGATCATTGGCCCGGTGTAGTCAAACTCGTTTCCGAAGTAGTTGAGGCCGCCGGATAGATCGAGAGTCAGCTCTTTTTCCTTCACGAGTCGTTGGTACCAGCGCGAGCTCTCGCCAACCTGAAGAATTCGTACGAGCAGCGCCATTGCCGGGAAGTCAGGCGAATTCTGCGGCGGCAGGTGATAACCGGTGGCGAGTGCCGGGAGGTTCGCAAGTTTGTCCGTTTGCGAAACGCGTTTCTCTTTCGTTTGCGGTGGCTCGGTGAGATCCGGGCGCTTCGGCGCTGGTTGTGCCGGAATGCTCGCGAAGTGTTTCTCGACCATCTTCTTCACTTCGTTCACGTCGACGTCGCCGACGACGGTCACCACAGCGTTATTCGGCGCGTAGTAAGTTTTGAAAAAGCTGCGCACGTCCTCGATCGTGGCGGCGTTGATCTCCGCGAGTTCGCCGTACCCGTTATGCGCGTTGTTCCAATTAGTAAATGCGTTTTCCCAGAGACTGATCCATTCAAACAACTGGTAAGGTTGATTCAGGACGTTGACGCGCACCTCTTCGCTCACGACGCTCTGCTGGTTCTTCAGGTTCTCTTCGCTGATGTCGAGTGAACGCATGCGATCCGATTCGAGCCACAGGCCGAGTTCGACGCGGTTGCTGGGAAGCGTTTGGTAATAGTTTGTGTAGTCGAAGTCGGTGTGGCCGTTGAGACTGCCGCCGTTGGCCTCGACGAACTTCGCATGTTCGAACTTCTTCACGTTCGCCGAGCCTTGAAACATCATGTGCTCGAAAAGATGCGCGAAGCCGGTGCGGCCTTTCGGTTCGAGACGGAAGCCGACGTTGTAATAAACGGCGACTGTTACGACCGGCGCGATGTGATCTTCAGAGATGACCACTTTGAGACCGTTAGGCAGTTTGTAATAGACCACCGGCACATTGAGCGGCTTGGGAGTTGTGTCGGCGAACACCGCGGATGCCAACAGCACCACGGCAATGGATGTAGCTACAAATCGTCGCATGTTTTTGGGCGTCCTCACTTTGAAAAGAATCTTTGTCTTGAGGTTTGAGCGGCGCAGAAGACGTTGATACGCGGTGATTATAGAGAAAGTTTCGGTTTGGGCTACAATGCGACGCGATGTTTTGCGTGAGTGGAATCCGAGTCCTTGTTTTTGTCTTCATGATTTCGTGTGCGAGCGCGACTCATATGCAGAGGATTCCGACCGGCGTGTGGGGTGGTGAGCATATAAATATCGAGGTCGGATCGAAGTCCGCGTCGATTGAATATGATTGCGCTCATGGCATGATTGAAGGGCCGCTGGTGGTCGATGCGAGTGGGCGTTTCAACTTGCGTGGGACGCATACACCCGAGCGCGGTGGGCCGATACGCGCTGACGAGCAGCCGCGATCGCTGCCCGCGAAGTTTGTTGGATCGATCACTGGCGACAAGATGACGTTGACGCTGAAGCTCGAGGGTTTCGACGACGAGACATTTACGCTCGAAAAGGGCAAGCAGGGAGAGCTTTTTAAGTGCAAGTAGCGCGAAAGTTTTTGATCAAAGGAGACGTGCAGGGAGTTGGCTATCGCTTCTTTGCGCAACGGGCTGCGGCGCGGCACCAGGTTGTTGGTTACGTGCGCAACTGTCCTGATGGAACAGTCGAGGCGTTAGTTGAGGGACCGGCTCCGAGTGTTGAAGCGTTCAAAGACGATCTCGCCACCGGACCGCAATGGGCCGTCGTGGATCAACTCGAAGAGATAAACCTCGATCCGACGGGCACTTATTCTGCGTTTCGAATTGAAAGGTAATGTTCTTCTAATCCGTGTTCCTGTGAGTCACGAATGGACCATCTCAAATCTCTAATCCGTGAAGTGCCGGACTTTCCCAAGCCCGGCATCAATTTTTACGACATCACGACGCTTCTCAAACATCCGGAAGGCTTGCGCAACACGGTCGACGCGCTGGCGAAGGAGTTTGAAGGTGAAAAGATCGATTCGGTGATTGGTGTCGAAGCGCGTGGCTTCATCTTCGCGCCTGCGCTTGCTTATCACCTTGGCGCCGGGTTCGTGCCCGTGCGCAAGCCGCGCAAGCTTCCGGCTGAATGCGCGGAGATCTCTTACGATCTGGAGTACGGGCAAGACACGCTTCAGATTCATCGCGATGCAGTTGGTGACGGTCATCGAGTGCTCATCGCCGACGATCTGCTCGCCACCGGCGGCACGGCACGCGCGGTTGTCGATCTCGTGGAACAACTCGGTGGAACGGTTGTCGGGTTGGTGTTTGTGGTCGAACTGGAATTCCTGCCCGGGCGTGAGAAGTTGACGGGTTACGACGTGCGATCGCTCATTAAGTATCAGTCGTAATCTGTGTTAAGGTTCGGACATCAACGCCTCGTGCTCCCGTAGCTCAGCTGCATAGAGCGTCCGCCTCCTAAGCGGAAGGTCGCGCGTTGGAATCGCGCCGGGGGCACCATTTATCTGACCTCTCGGAACCTCGCTTCTTGGTTTCGATAATATCGTTTCCCTTCCTAAATGACGCCAGTTTGTTTGGAACCTGCCGGTTAGCTAAAGTCACCTTAGCTGCGCGCAAAAACACTTGAGAAGCGCGCGCAAAGGTCGCACACCT
>JAICGZ010000490.1 GCA_025922875.1 Pyrinomonadaceae bacterium | reverse complement strand
TGTGAAGACGAACGAGATGATCATCAAGACGTGAAGCCTTAATCTCAAACAACGGCCAACGGTCCGTCGGCCGCACCTCGTGGGAAATCTCTTCCCGCACCCGCCTTAACACTCTTTCTTTTTCCGCTGCCGACTGCCCCCACAGATCCAGCTCCTTTATCTCGTACGCCGGCACCTCCGCGAGGACCTGTTGTTGCCCTTCCGCCAACACTATTGCCCGCAACATGTCATGCCGTTCAATCAATCGCTGCCATGCCTTGCTAAATCGCCCAAGGTCCAGATCGGCGATCTCAAATTCAACGTAGCTGTGGCAAGCAACGCTACCGAGTTCAAAAGAACTACTACGTCCAATCCAATAGGCCTGTTGAATATCGGTTAGAGGAAACGGTAAGTGTCGCTGGCTCGGATCTGGCACTATCTGAGGTAAGCGCTCGGCGTCCTCTTTTGTTTTCTCTGCTTTTGCGCCAGTGCCGCGCGACCATTTCTCGAGTAGGGCGCGCTTGTCTGCTGATAGTTCGGAATGCAGTTTAGCCTGATCACTCATCACGGCCACCTCGAAGTCACTGCACCGGCTCGCCAGTGTCGATCACAGCGCGGAGCGATTAGGAGCCTGGATGGTCTGCCTCACTTTTCCCAGACGAAAACCGGCTGTTGATAAGCGTCCTCAAAGCCGGTCCTACTGAAGTTGCGATACGAAACCGCAGGGCGTCCTGGCATCGGTGCAAACGTATCGGCGGTAACAAACCTCAATCCCAATTGGCGAGCTTTTTTAATTCTCGCCGCAATCAAGGCGCCCTGGCCACCGCGTCTCCGGTACCTACTCATGGTTGCGCCAAAAGCTAAATAACCACAGTCGTCCTTGACGTAGAGAAGGCCAGTAGCAACCGGCACCTCTTCAGCAAACGCCATGTAATGATGAAAACCACGTTGCCCGACAGTTGCAGCAATCCAGGGAACTCGACCTGCGGGCCAACCAAAATTCTCGCAGACAATTCGGCCAAAAGCGATGGCATGCTCTTTATTAATCTTTTTGACGGTTAAGTCGGTCTCAATTTTTACAGAACCAGTCGTATCGCGAAAATGAATGCGGTAATAATTGTGAAGTCTGAAATTCTTCTCGATCAGCCATTTTTCGATTCGGCTCGATTGTGCACTCGGGCTGACGTGAAAGCTAAATCGTTGTGCCCTGGCTGTTGCCGCAAGCTCGAAAACCTCGTCGATCATGCTTTTCTTCGCAGTCTCGCTCACACCCAGGTTTAGCACAACGTTCATGGACTTGGAGGTAGTGCCGGAAAGAAATGTAATGAGGCCGCCGCCGATTCGTTTAACCCACGGCCGATGCTTGCGCGCTAAATCCTCGGGCATCAGGTCCCACCATCGCTCTCTCAGCTCTGCTCCGATTGGTGAAGCTATGCGGGCGATATCGTAAGTATTCATTTTAGGTTCCATCTTGCAAATACCGTTGCACCTCTTCATCCGTTAAGTCTTGCAAAGTTTTAATCAAAAGGTTTTCAACCTCGGTCGCCAATTCAGCCACAGTGGGACCAGCGAGGAAAGTTTCCATCGGTACCTCTACTCGAAACGTGGTGGCAATCCGATTGATCAGCTGTATGGCAAGCAGGGAGTGTCCGCCCAATTCGAAGAAACTGTCATGCACACCGATCTGTTCCTTTATAAGGATCTCGGCCCAGATCTCAGCAAGCGCTTTCTCAATCGGCCTCCGTGGGAGTACCAGATCATCCGCAGGGGCCCACGCGTCGCGGTCCATGACTTTTAATGCCCGCTTGTCGACCTTGCCGCTTGACGTTACCGGCAGGTCCTCGCAAAACAAGTAGGTCAACGGCACCATGTATCTTGGCAATCTGCTCTTCAAAAACTCATGCAGCTCTTGCCGGTTAGGAACGTCGGGTCGATCGGGCACGACGTACGCTATGAGTTGTTTATGCGGATCCTCTCCTTCAGCTACGACTGCCGCTTTTCCAACCTCCGGATGTCGCCTGAGTACCGATTCGATTTCTCCCAGTTCAACACGATAGCCACGCACCTTAACCTGTTGATCCACTCGTCCCAAATATTCGATCGAGCCGTCGGGCAGGTATCGGGCCAGATCACCGGTGTCATATAACCGCGCGCCTCCCTTCCCATCGTAAGGATTTGGAATGAATCTTTCAGCACTCAAGTGCGGCATGTTGAGATAGGCCCGGGCGAGACCGGCCCCACCGATATACAGTTTTCCTGACGTCCCGATTGGCACGGGCAACAGATTGCGATCCAACAAATAGATTTGGGTGTTGTCTATTGGGCGGCCAATGGGGACGCTTTGCAGTCCTTTGCAGGAAGTCGTTGCATAACAGCTTGAATCGGCGGAAGCTTCGGAAAGACCGTAGAGATTTATCAAAGTAATCTCGGGCATTCTTTCCAGGAGACGTTCAGCCAGTTGGGGCGATATTCCTTCGCCGCTGCTCACCAAATACTTGAGTTTAGGTATTCGGCTTTGGAGATCATCGTATGTATCCAATATGACTGCCAGAAAAGAAGGCACCACTACAAGGCGCGTGATCTGTTTTTCAGACAACAGTTGAACTAGATAGCGAGGTTCCTGGAGCACTTCATCAGGAACGATACAGACTGGAATGCCACGCAACAACGGTCCAAAGATTTCCCAGAGTGAGTCGAGGAAATTCAACGAAGTCTTCTGACAACATACTTCCGCCTCTGCAAATGGAAATGTCTTCCACATCCAATTGAACCGGTTCACGGCCCCGCGATGCAAGCCCAGCACACCTTTTGGTACTCCCGTAGAACCAGAGGTGTAGATCAGGTAAGCGATATTATCCGGTGTTGCGCCAGGCTTCGGAGTCTCAGTCGATTCCGCGGCAATCAACGACACGTCCTTATCCAGACATACAACCCTCGCGTCCGATGCACTAATAGTCTCAGACTTATTCACTAGATTTTCTTTGGTCAACACAAACCGGACACACGCATCCGAAACCATAAACTGGATGCGTTCAGGTGGATAAGTTGGATCGAGCGGAACGTAAGCGCCGCCAGCTTTGAGAACAGCCAGCAGAGCTACGATCATCTCCACAGAACGCTCCATGTGGATACCGACAAACTCCTCTGGTCCAAGGCCGAGTCTTCTTAAGTAGTTGGCCAACTGGCTCGCTTTTAGGTTTAACTCCCGATATGTGACCGGCTGCTCTCCTGAGATTAGGGCCACTGAATCAGGCGTCCGAATGGCCTGCGCGTTGAACAGCGTGTCGAGAGTTTCCGCTGGAAAGGAGGTCTCAGTTTCATTCCACCGTCGCAGGATTTGTTCTTGTTCCGACTCGTGAAGCGGACAGAAGAGATCGTAGCGACCGTCGGGATCGCTCGTCATAACGGCGAGTATATTGGCGTAATACTGCCCGATTGCCTCCATCTGTGTTTCAGAAAACTCTGCCGCTCGATAATCCAATACAAGTCGTACCTCATTGCTGGTATGGTCCACATTGAATTGGGCAGTCAGTGGAAGGTAAGTCTGATCGGCTGTCGCTAAACCGCTACCCTCAACTTCAGCAAG
>JAICGZ010000489.1 GCA_025922875.1 Pyrinomonadaceae bacterium | reverse complement strand
TCTACGCTGTTTCGCGAGCAGGCGTGACGGGCACTCGTTCGAGTGTGAGTGCTGAAGCTGAGAAGCTTGTCACTCGCATGCGGCAGTTTTCAATGCTACCGGTCGCGGTTGGTTTTGGAATTTCGAACGCGGAGCAAGTTGCCGGCGTGCATCGTTATGCTGATGCGGTTGTAGTGGGGTCAGCTATCGTTGCGGAAATGGAGAAGCTTTCAAGCGCGCCGGATCTTGCGCGGCAAATCGGTCGATTTTTAACAGGATTACAGGATTTACATGATTAACAGGATTCTGTTAAAGTTCACGCTCGAATATGCGTAAACCTCACGAGAGGCGTTCAAAAAACCTCACCTCTCAAGCGAAAATTACTGTTGCAAGTGTGAAACACTGTGTTATGCTCTGCTCACTTGAAAGGGTCTGATGGCGGATTCTGAGAAGAGGAGCGGAAGAAAGCGATGTATGTGATGGCAGATGACCGAATAAGTGCAGACCGCGGCCGGGCAGTTGAAGCCGCATTAGCAAACATTGAAAAGAAGTTTGGCAAGGGATCGATTATGCGACTGGGTGAGCGTGAAGTGTCAGACATACCGGCTATTTCCACGACCTCGCTCAGCCTGGATGCGGCTGTTGGTGTCGGCGGGGTTCCGCGTGGACGCATCGTCGAGATCTATGGGCCGGAGAGCTCCGGCAAGACCACGCTGGCGCTGCACATTGTGGCGGAAGCCCAGAAAGCCGGCGGAGTGGCCGCATACATCGATGCCGAACATGCGATGGATGCTGACTATGCCGGAAAGCTCGGAGTCAACATTGATCAGTTGCTGATTTCACAACCTGATTCCGGTGAACAGGCGCTCGAGATTGCTGAAGCGCTTGTGCGCTCGAATGGAGTTGACGTGATTGTCGTGGATTCTGTGGCGGCGTTAGTGCCACGCGCGGAACTCGACGGTGAAATGGGAGATTCATTGCCGGGATTGCAGGCGCGCTTGATGTCGCAGGCGCTGCGCAAACTCACGGCGATAGTGGCGCAGTCAAACACCTGCTTCATCTTCATCAACCAGATCCGCGAAAAGATCGGCGTCATGTTTGGCAATCCGGAGACGACCACCGGCGGGCGCGCGCTCAAGTTTTATTCTTCACTGCGACTCGATATCAGGCGCATCGGTGCGATCAAAGACGGCGACCGCGTAGTTGGCAATCGCACGAAAGTCAAAGTTGCCAAGAACAAAGTCGCACCGCCTTTCCGCGAATGTGAATTCGACATCATGTATGGCGAAGGCATTTCGCGCGAAGGCGATCTGCTCGATCTGGCGGTGGCCCAGCGAGCGGTGGAAAAGAGCGGCGCCTGGTTTTCCTACAAAGGGGAACGGCTTGGTCAGGGACGAGAAAATGCCAAGCAGGCGTTGAGAGACCATCCCGAGGTGCTGCGGAAGATTGAAAAGGACGTGAAGATAAAATTGGGTCTTCCGGTGCGGGAAGAACCCGAAGCCACAAAAGCAGCCACGAAATAGTTAAGAGCCACAAAAAGGCACAAAAGCACAAATGTTGGGCTGAGGCTTTGAACTTTCCCAATTTTGTGCATTTTGTGCCTTTTTGTGGCGTAAACTGTGCTCCATGTCGATCCTCATCAAAAACGGAACGCTTGTAACGATGGACCAGCAAAGCTCCATCGTGCGCGGCGATCTCCTCATCATTGACGAGCGCATCGCGGAAATCGGTGGCAGCGGACAAACTGCCGAGACAGTGATTGATGCTGACGGCTGCGCCGTGATCCCTGGTTTTGTACAAACGCACATACATCTCTGCCAGACAATCTTTCGCGGCGCCGCGGATGATCTCGCTCTGATCGATTGGTTGAAGCAGCGCGTCTGGCCCATGGAAGCAGCGCACACTGTCACCTCGATCGCTGCCTCTGCTCGACTCGGTATCGCCGAACTCATCAAGGGCGGCACAACCTGTGCGCTCACCATGGAGACGGTGAACCACACCGCTGAGGTTTTCAAGGTTGTCGAGGAAACCGGATTTCGCGCCACTGTTGGCAAGTGCATGATGGACAAAGGCGATGAGGTACCGCACGCCTTGCAGGAGCAGACCGAGCGTTCGATCGAGGAATCAATCGCGCTCCTCGAAGAGTGGCACGGCAAAGCCGGTGGTCGTATCCGCTATTGCTTTGCACCTCGCTTTGCCATCAGTTGCACACGCGAGTTGTTAGAGAAAGTCGGCGAGCTTGCGCGGACGCGAGGCGTGATGATTCATACACATGCTTCCGAGAACAGAACAGAATGCGAGTTGGTCCAGGAGGAGAGCGGACTGCGCAACATCACTTATCTCGACAGTCTGGGTTTGACTGGCCGTCACGTGGCTTTGGCCCACTGTGTTCATCTGAGCGTCGACGAGATCGAGACACTCAAAACCACCGGCACCAACGTGGTCCACTGTCCTTCGTCAAATCTAAAACTCGGTTCCGGCATCGCACCTATCGCGAAGTTGCTGGAAGAGGGAATCTCCGTTTCGTTGGGAGCGGATGGCGCAGCCTGTAACAACCGTCTCGACATGTTTACCGAAATGCGGACGGCGGCCTTGCTTCAAAAGGTCTTGCATGGTCCAGAAGTACTGCCGGCAAATCGAGTGCTTCGGATGGCTACGATTGATGGCGCGAGGGCGCTGGGCCTGGATGCGGACATTGGCAGTATTGAAGCCGGTAAGCGTGCGGATCTCTCGATCGTGAGATTGGATCGATTGCATAGCACGCCCGTCCGGGATGTGGCTTCGGCGTTGGTCTACTCTGCGGAGGCAGTTGATGTCGAAACTGTGATTATCGACGGCCGAGTTGTGATGGAAGATCGGAAGCTTTTGACTGTAGATGAAAGCGAGACGATTGCGAACGCTCAGGCTGAAGCGGAAACGCTGATAAAAATCCTGTAAATCATCTTTTTAAAATGGCTGTGCCAGCTCGAAGGTAGCGACTGCGGGGGGCGCGATCGGCGGCCGAGCTGGCACTGGCGGGCACTATCAATTTTGAATTGGATGGCCGTCCGTTAAGACTCGCTGACGTTTGGGCATCAGCTCCACCCGCAACGTTGGGAATTATACACCCCGAAACGAAACAGTCAACGACTTTTTTGTGACGAATCCGACAAAAGTCTTTACAACTTTTTACAAACAATACGGAATAAACGGCTGTTTTGAGGCAAGTTGACAGTTATTCGGGCGTCTTCCTATACTTGGCGCTCTTTTCCACCATCTGGCCAGGTAGCTCAGTTGGTAGAGCGCGGCCCTGAAAAGGCCGGCGTCGGCGGTTCGATTCCGTCCCTGGCCACCAATAATTTCAACAACTTAGCGATAGCCAAAAACATTCAAAAATCCTCGCGCGTACAATACGCGTACATCGGTTTACCCTACAGCCTCTTTCTTGCTGATCGGTTCAAGTAACTTCCACATTTCCCGAGCCGTGTTGCTTGTTCTGGCAATATGCTGCTTCGCCAGCTTCGCGTAACGCTCGGTCATCTTAATATTCGAGTGGCCCAGGATCTTTGCCAACTCGTAAAGGTCGCCACCGTTCATCATGTACCACGATGCAAACGTGTG
>JAICGZ010000488.1 GCA_025922875.1 Pyrinomonadaceae bacterium | reverse complement strand
GAGTTTGATTTCGGCGGCGAGAGTTAGCGCGGTCTGGTTTTCGCGACTGGCCAGCAGCCTGAACGAGCGAATCAGATCCTCCGCGACGGGCAAGAGTTTCCGGTAATCAGTCTTCTCATCGACTCTCGCGAGATTGTTAACTGCTTGCACCGATTCGCGAAAAGCTTCGTAAGCATCCACCGGCTCATACTGCAAAACACTCTCGGCGAGTAACAGGCAGGCTTTTACCTTTTCGTTGTTGTTGTTGTTGATCGCCTTGAGCTGTTTGGCGGATTCAGTAAATGCTTCCTTGCTTTTCACCTTGTCGTGATTTTCTGCGTACGACTGCCCGAGTAACCGAAAGGCGTTTGCCTTTGCCAACGGCTCAGTCATCTTCGAAATTGCGTAGGTCGCGTCACGCGGGGAGTTCTTCTTGACGGCCGCCGACACGATCTGCGACAGAAAGTCGTTCAGCCAGGAGCGCGTCGTCGAGTTAGTGTCAAGCCTGCGATCGTTCACCACCTTCATTGCCAGATCGACAGCCTTACTCAACTGGCCCTGTTCTTTTGCGAGTCTCGTCGCACGAAAGAAAAACGACTCTTTCAGTTGCTGATCGGAAGCAGAGTTGGCTTCGGAGATGAGTTGGTCCAGTTGATCGCTTGCGTTTCGAATTCGTTCCTCGGCGGCGAGCCTCGTTTCAGTCCTGTTTCTGGCGTTTGCGCTCAGTGAATCGAGGCGGCTCGCAATTTCGGGATAAAGCTCCGGAGCGAAGCGTTTTGCCGGAATCACAATGCCATTCAGCAATGTCGCAACCGGGCTGCGGACCGTTGGTTTGGCGAGATCTTCCGCGGACACGCGGCTGTATCGAACAGCAACCGGCAGAAAGCGCGTCAGTGTTTCTGGTGCGACATGCTTTTCGAGAAACACCGATGAAAAGACCGGCATCAACCTCAACGTCAACGCGCCCGGTTGTTTTTCCTCAAGTGCCACGACGGTATTGAGCAACTCAGAAAGGTGCGGCGATTGTGTTGTGGTGAGAAGGATTAGTTGGCCCAACAGTGCTTCAGGAGACACCTGTCCACTTAGAACCGCGGCTTTCGCCAGATGGAGTCCCTCCGCACTCGTTTCCGGGTTACGCAACATTCTCACCGCAGAGGCAAATTCCTTTTCCGCGACGTTCGTTTGAGTGTTGAGAACACAGATCGCAACGGCAGCTTCTTCCGGAGATTGCAAACTCTTGAGTCGCTTTACAAGACTCTCGTGTAACCACGAAGCGGTCGGCGCCCAGATTTGATCCTCATGTTCGCAAAGGTCTCGCAAACCCTGCGTCGCGACTTCCATTGCTGCCTGTCGTCGCATTGCGCTGGGTTCCGCAGGCTCCCAACTCAGGAGCCGCATTCTGAGGAACGCGCGGAAGGTTGGGTCCTTCAGTTCCGTGATCTGTTGTTGAAGTTTTATAAAGTCGTCATCAGAGACGGTGGCTGGTTTACTTTGTGGTCCAGCCTGCTGTGCGTTTGCTGAACCACTCAGTAAACAGACTGCGATGACAATACAGCAAACAATGACGTGACGTTGCATCCGCGCCTCCGTGGGATAAGTTTCTCGGTGGGCTGGCAGCATTTCACTGCGATGTGGCGTTGGAGTTCCAAATAAAAGCGTGTAGGTTCGGTGATGAAAAACTTTAGCACCGAAGGTGACGAATGATGGACCTGGAAAAAACGAGTTCAGCAGATCGATTTATTGGCACGATGGCGGAAAAACTTGGCGCGGTCGCGCGAGCGTCGACCGTTTTTGGCGAACCGGTGGAACGCGATGGAGTTACAGTCATTCCGGTCGCAAAAGCCCGCTGGGGATTTGGCGGCGGAGCAGGTCAGCGGAGAGAGGAAGGAAGCGAAGGTAAGCTGGAGGATGGAGCGGGCGGCGGCGGTGGTGTGCAAGTGACGCCGGTCGGTTTCATTGAGATCAAAAACGACGCAGCAAACTTTCGTCCAATCAGAAATGTGTCCGTTTCGTGGATTGTTGCAGGCGGCATTCTGAGTTTATTTCTACTGCGCGTGACGATGAAGCGGCACTAGCACGCCGCCGTGACATAGCGGTTGTCATATGACTCTCAAGCGAACGAAGCCCGACGTCACTATTCGGACCTCGCTGAGTATACCTCTGCATAGGCGTCTACCTCATTCGGTGATAGTGAAGCGACGGTTATGCGCTTTGGTGAACGGACCTCACAGGTCGCCAGCGGAACGTTGGTGACGTTATGCTCGCCCCCTTTTTTATCCAAGTTTTAAGTGCATGCCTATTCTGGACTTCTTTAATATTGACGAGTCGGCAATGATAACATTAAGATATGCAAGAATGTGCATATGTGCATATCGGAGTCGATTATAAGAGGGAGAACAGGGGCGTTGAATGAGACAGCAACTCAGTGAATTTAAAGCAGATTTTTTCAAAGCTCTGGCTCACCCCTTGAGGATATCTATCCTTGATGCCTTGCGAGACGGCGAGTTGACCGTCAACGAGATCAGCCAGCGTTTTGAGGTTGAGCAGGCTAACGCTTCGCAACAACTTGCTGTATTGCGCAACAGAAATATCGTCGTCACTCGTAAAGAAGGCGCGAACGTCTATTACTCCGTAAGCGATAAAAGCATATTTAAGTTGCTTGATGCGGCCAAAGAAATTTTCAATCACCACCTCGTCGGCGTTCGCAGCATGCTTGAAGAGATTCACGCGGTCGCGCCAACTAAAGCCGCACGCCGGTCGGCGTCTCAGCGCGTTCGTTAAAAACCCGCTCGATCATTAATGGCGGCAAAACTCATGAGGGAAGGGAAGGTTCGAGGGACTGGGAAGAGGTTGGGGATCGGATTATCAGTCATGAAGTCTCGACTTCACGGGTTTGGTTGTTTCGCGACTGTTCATATTCCGAAAAACTGTGCCATAGCAGAATACGCCGGTGAAAGGATTACTCGCACTGAGGCGATGCGGAGAATGAGACTACCCGGCGTGAAACGCATCAGTGAACTGGATGCGGACCTTTATCTCGACGGAAGCGTTGATGGGAACGATACAAAGTATATTAACCACTCCTGCGAGCCTAACGCAGATGTCTTCATTATTGATGGACTCATGATCGTCTTCGCACTGCGGGAGATTGTGCCTGGAGAAGAGGTAACAGTTGACTACTTAAACTCCTTCGAAGAGGACCGAGCGGTGTGCCAGTGTCGCACCGCCTCATGTCGACGAAGTTTAACCAAAGGGCCGCGTAAAACTGTCTCCGAGCACAAGACCCGGCAAGAACCTCCCTATTACCCTTTCTAAACAAAGAAAAACCGTGCCGTCGCTGAATAAGAAATGGATTCCGAAATCGGTTTTATGCTTGCGAGCGGGATACACCAGGCAGGACTTGACGTCAGATCTAATTGCGGGTGTGACCGTTGGGTTAGTGGCTCTTCCGCTGGCTATGGCATTTGGGATCGCCTCTGGTGTTACGCCGCAGGCCGGAATCTACACGGCAGTCGTCGCCGGCTTTCTCATATCCGCGTTAGGCGGTTCGCGTCTTCAGATCGGGGGTCCTACGGGAGCGTTTGTGGTCATCGTGGCTGGAATCATCACGGCCCACGGAGTTTCCGG
>JAICGZ010000487.1 GCA_025922875.1 Pyrinomonadaceae bacterium | reverse complement strand
CACGAACATCAACCGCACCGAACCGGTGAAGAGCCTGTACGAGGTGCCGCATGGATTCACG
Organism: Pyrinomonadaceae bacterium; assembly: GCA_025922875.1. Classification (GTDB taxonomy): domain Bacteria; phylum Acidobacteriota; class Blastocatellia; order Pyrinomonadales; family Pyrinomonadaceae; genus PSRF01. Next base: position 3,552 of record JAICGZ010000487.1, on the reverse strand, counting down.
GTGAAAGAGATGCAGTTCGGCGCGCCCAGCATCGCGCCGCTGCCGCGGAAGAAACCGGTGAATCCGGAGTAACCGTCCGCTCATCGTTGCGCCACAACCAAAGGCCACTCGGTTGAACCCGAAGGGGCCTTTTTTCTTGTTAGCCCAAAGTAGTAATGTCACCTTTCTCCAAAGTTGAAATGTCACCTTTTGTGGTACTGAAGCTGAAACTTCAGCACGAAAGGTACGGAGCAGGTGGAGCCCCTACTACGAATGAGCCAACCAGAGCTAACGAGGCTGGAAGTAATCCAACGGGTAAAGCGCAAGACGCTCAAACAACGCCAGGCGGCGGAACTGTTGTCAATCTCGGTGCGGCAGGTGAAACGGCTGTGCAAAGCTTATCAGGCTAGTGGGACTGCCGGCCTGATTTCGAAACGGCGCGGCCGGCCGTCCAACAATCGGCTGCCAGAGAAAACTGTCAACAAAGCGCGGCAGTTGTTGCGGACGCGCTATCCGGACTTTGGGCCGACGCTGGCGACGGAAAAGCTGTCAATAGACGGTGTGTCGCTGAGTGTTGAGACAGTCCGGCAGTTACTGATCGGCGAAGGACTCTGGCAGGCGAAGAGCGTTCGTCGTCCCGTGATCCACCAATTGCGTGAGCGCCGCGCGCGTTTGGGAGAGTTGGTCCAGATCGATGGCTCTCCGCACGATTGGTTTGAAGGGCGGGCGCCAAAGTGCACCTTGCTGGTCTTCGTCGACGATGCCAGTTCACGGCTGATGTATCTGCAGTTTGTCGAAGCGGAGACGACCTTCAACTACTTCGCGGCCGTGCGGTCCTACATCACTGAGTTTGGCAAACCACTGGCCTTCTACAGCGATAAGTTTGGTGTTTTTCGAGTAAATATACCGAATGCACTCTCAGGCACCGGGCTGACGCAGTTTGGCCGGGCCCTCAAAGAGCTCCAGATTGAGCTGATCTGTGCGCACTCGCCGCAGGCCAAAGGCAGAGTGGAACGTGCCAATCAGACGTTGCAGGACCGGCTGACCAAAGAATTGCGCTTGCGTGGCCTTGGCACGATGGCAGCTGCCAATGCCTACTTGCCGGAGTTCATCGCTGACTACAATCAGCGCTTTGCCGTCGCCCCACGCTCGGCGGAAGCAGCGCATCGTCCGCTGGCCAAAAGCGAAGATCTGGAACGCGTCTTGACGCTTTGTGAACGGCGCACCTTATCCAAGAACCTGACGCTCTCCTATAACAATGTGATCTATCAAATCAAAAGCAAGCGTCCGGCCTATACCATGCGCGGCGCGCATGTTGAAGTACGTGAGAAAAGCAGCGGGGAGATCACGATTGAATATAAGCAGCGCGCGCTCGATTACACCATCTACTGCGAACATGAGCAGCAACAGGCAAAGGTGGTCGAAGCGAAATTGCTTCAGCCGGCGACCGCGCGCGCGGCCGCCAGCCCGAAGCAAAAACGTAAACCGGTACCAATGACGCATCCCTGGAGACTCTTCGATTTCACTGAGAACTCCATGCTTGCTAAAGAGCGTCGCGGTGAACTTTGCATCCTGCGCAAGTAGGTGACATCTCTACTTTGCGCATTTGGGTGACATTTCAACTTTGGGTTTACAAGTGACTTAGCGCTGTTGACTCGCTTCTTGCATCGGTATATCGTCCTCATAACGATTTCACCGACTGGCCATCGGAAACTGCGTCCCCCACTAAACACTCCCGACGTTTCCATACTGATCAGACCTAAGTCATGAAGGCGCAGCGCGAACAGTCTGAACTGCAACATGCGGACATCAGGGAGCATTACGATGACGCTCAGAGCGATGGCCGTTATGAAGAAGGAATGGCAACGATGGCCTTGTACCATCGCCACTGCCAGGACCCGGTAATTTTCCGGGCGCTCGGTGATGTTCGCGGCAAGTCTCTGATTGACTTGGCTTGCGGTGATGGCTTCTATACTCGTCGATTCAGATCGGAATGCGGCGCACATCCTATGCTCGGAGTCGACCTGTCTCCCAAGCAGATCCAACGAGCGGCGGCCATAGAGCAACGCCAGCCTTTAGGTATCACGTACAGAGTCGGCGACGTTATGAATCTCAGCTCCGATCGCCACTTTGACGTCGCAACTGCTATTCATCTGCTCCATTATCTTGAGAACGCGGATGAAATCTCGTCAGTATTGAGTAGCATTCACGCGCTACTTGTTGATGACGGTTATTTCGTCACAATGATTGCTAACCCGGAGTTCAACCTCGAACAGCACGATGCAACGGATTCCAAAGCGAAGTTTGCCTATTACTTTTCCGTGGCCGAACCGGGCAATGGTGGCCTCATGCGGTTTCATCCCGGAGGATTCGAGAAGGAACGAGAGCTGACAATCGAGTTTCATCGTTGGCAACGCGACTTCATTAACAGCATCGCACTTGACACTGGCTTCACGCCGGAGTGGCACGACCCCTTCATCAGCGACGAGGGCCTCAAGAACTACGGCGCCGATTTCTTCTCAAACTACCTGGCCAATCCCCAAAGCAAGCTCATACGTCTAAACAAGAATTCATAGTCGTTTGAAATAACGGGATGCTAATTGTTAGGAAGGTAGTGTGAAACGCCGAGACTTCCTAAAATGTGCCGCCGTAGCCTTCGCTGCGCAATCTTTTCCTGCGGTTCATACTTTCGCCAGTCAGAGTGGGCGGAGAAGGACATCTAAAAGAGTCAACATAATCGGTGCAGGACTCGCTGGATTAGCAGGCGCCCACCCGTGCCGGTGTTGCGTCGGTTGGGTGTGCGCACGCGCGAGGAGATCGACCGTGAGAAGTACGCACTCAAGGCGCTACGCGGCGACTTTGCCGAGGTCGCGGTTAATTCGGAGAGCGGGGCTGTGGCACGAGCCGGTGCAGCGCTTCGAGCCGCCAGAGCAAACTAATACTTGCATTTGTATTCCCTACTCGGAGTACACTCAGATGTTCACAGATCATGCTGACATCTGAATCCCATGAAACAAACGCTAATCCTGGCGGGTCTCATCGCCGTTTCGGCCGTAACGGTTCAGGCGCAAGCCGAGCCCGCTAACGCCGTCTTTTGGACAGAATTGCAAAAGCTCTGCGGCAAAGCCTTCGTCGGCACCGTGGCCGCGGCTCCGGCCGATGATGCGACGTTCAAAGACAAAACTCTCGTAATGCACGTTCGTGCTTGCGAAAAGGATCGCATCCGCATTCCGTTCGTTGTTGGCGAAAACCGCTCGCGAACATGGGTGTTAACCCGCAGAGAAGACAGAATCTTACTTAAGCACGATCATCGCCACGAAGATGGCACGCCAGATACAGTCACTATGTACGGCGGGTTGACGACGAGCGTGGGCATGCCGGCACGGCAGATGTTTCCAGCCGATCAGGAAACCGTTAACACAATCCCAGCGGCGGCAACTAACGTTTGGTGGATCGATCTCATACCGGGCGAATACTTCACTTATAGTCTCCGGCGAATGGGTTCCGAGAGATTTTTCAGCATTAAGTTTGACCTTAAAACTCCGGTCAAGGCTCCGGAAGCGCCCTGGGGCT
>JAICGZ010000486.1 GCA_025922875.1 Pyrinomonadaceae bacterium | reverse complement strand
AGTTCAGCTAACCGGGCTCAGCCAGCCGGAATTGATCTCATTTGTCGAAACGCTCGGTGAGCCGGCGTATCGTGCTCGCCAGCTCTTCGCGGCGCTACAGCATCGCCGCTTGCGCAGTTTTGACGAAATGACCGATCTGCCGAAAGAATTGCGCGCGCGTTTGAACGAGGTCGCCCAGGCGGCAACTCTCAAAATCACATCGCAGTACCTTTCGGGCGACGGCACGCGCCGGTATCTGATGAAGACGCATGACGGTCTACCGGTCGAAACAGTTTTCATTCCTGAAGAACGCCGCGACACGATCTGTTTTTCGTCGCAATCCGGTTGCCCGCTGCAGTGCACTTTTTGCCTGACCGCCAAGCTCGGTTTGTTGCGTTCATTAACCGCGGGCGAGATTGTAGAGCAGATCCAGATCGCCTTAAACGACGCCTACGGGACCGGCGTCAAACCTCCGCGCGGGACAAACCTGGTCGCGATGGGTGCCGGCGAGCCGTTGCTCAATCTTGATGCCCTGCTGAAAGCCTTACGCGTGATGGCGGAGACTAAAGGTCTCCATATCGTCCCGAACCGCGTGACAGTTTCCACCGCGGGCGTGGTACCGCGCATTCTGGATCTCGCGAAAGTTTCTGATCGGCCGCATCTGGCTATTTCACTGGCCGCTCCGACAGATGAGTTGCGCAATGAGCTGATGCCTATCAACAAAAGGTGGCCACTTGAAGAGTTACTCAGCGCCTGCAAGGTTTTCGAAAAGAGTTTGAAGCCCGGTGAGCGGCTTACCTTTGAATACGTGCTGCTCGATGGCGTCAACGATTCAGACGAGCAGGCCCGGCAACTTGCAAATCTGCTCAATCGCCACGGCATCAAAGCGAAGGTGAATCTGATACCACATAATCCGGCTGAGCCACTCCCGTATCAACCCTCGCCGGCAGAGACGGTGGAACGGTTCAAAGACATTCTGGAGTCAAAAGGAATTCATACCTATGTGCGGCGACCCCGCGGGCGTGACATTTTTGCAGCCTGTGGACAACTTGCAGCACGCCAGGGCTCACTTAGTGGAACAACTTCAATCGGAGCTAATAACTAGATGATCAAAATCAATCGCATACTTTCTTTAGCCCTCATATTGTTAATGCCAGCGGCGTTCTACTCCACACCCGTGCCGCAGTCTTCCTCGGACATACACGTCAGCGGCTCGCTCGCCCCCGACAAAGTAAAGAAAGGCCGTGTCGCCCGCGCAACCGTCGTCATGGACATTCCTTCCGGCCTGCACGTGCAATCAAGCAAACCGCTCGACAAATTTCTCGTGGCCACGAAGCTCGATGTCGAAACTCCGTCCGGCATGAAGGTTGGACCAATCTCTTATCCACGTGCAGTTATGCGGAAACTAAAATTTTCCAAGGGAATGGTCGCGGTTTACGAAGGCAAAGCGATGATCCGTTTCAATGTCACCGTACCAGCCGGCTACTCCGGAGGATCAGGCGACATCAAAGGCAAGCTACGGTTTCAGGCGTGTAACGACGACGCCTGTTTTCCGCCGCTAACTCGTGAAGTGAAGATGTGGCTCAATGTGGAGTGAAGTGATTGCCGGTTGCCAAATTTCGAAACTTTAATCGGCAATTGGCAATCGGCAATGATTTATTGCCTTCCTACGACAGCCATCAACCTGCCAACTTTTCCGTGCAAGCTCTTTTCTTTTCGATACGAGAAGAAAAGATCTGTGCGGCACATCGTGCAAATCGGCGCGGTATGAATTCTTTCCGGGTTAACTCCCGCTGACACTAATTGATCTCGATTTGCTTGCAGCAGATCGACCAGCGCATGACCCGGACGCGTTGGCGTAAACAATTTGGGTCCATCTACAAAGCGGCTGGTGAACTCATCTATCACGTCGCTACCGACTTCGTAGCAACATGCACCAGCGGACGCACCAATCGCCACACGCAAGTCTTGCGGCCGGACTTCGTATTCCTCGGCCAATCGTTTCACAGCGATGATTGCAGCAGTGGCCAGGGTGCCCCGCCAGCCCGCATGCACAGCCGCAAACGCGCCAGTGACAGGATCGCCTAACAGAATCGGAACGCAGTCGGCAGTCTTGACGCCTGCCAGCACTCCGCTCGCGTTGCTGACTATCACATCGCAGAAAACGGTTTCACCTCGCTGGTTCTCGGCGGGCCGCGCATCCTCTGCTGTATGGATCACGCGCACGTCCGCGCTGTGCACCTGCCAGCAACCGGCAAGAATCCACTCGCCTTGAAAAAGTTTGAGAAAGCGGCGACGATTCTCCAGAATGTTTTCCGCTGCGTCGTCGTTGAAGCCTGCGAGACTCAATGCACTCGCCGGCATTTCGCTGACGCCGCCGAGACGCGTTGAGAAGCCGTTTACAAATCCATCTGCTTCCAGGGGAGCGCAGACAAGAGCGCGTACGCCTTCAGTTTCGCGCCAGTAAAATCCGGCTTCGTTAAGTTGGTCGTCACTCGTGATTCTTTCCATCGGTATAGACATTATCGAAGTCGTGCGGATTCGCGAAGTGCTTTTGCGCACACCGCGTTTCGCCGAACGTGTATTCACGCGCGCCGAGCGTGACTACTGCGACAGCCGCGGCGTCGTGTCAGCACAGCATTATGCAGCGCGTTTTGCCGCAAAAGAAGCGGCGCTGAAAGCGTTGCAAACTGGTTGGCGTGGGGGAATCAGTTGGCAGGATATCGAAGTCTCATCTCGAGAAAACGGCGCGCCTTACTTAGTCTTCACCGGACAGGTGCTGACGATTTTTAAGCAGTTCGGCGCGACGGCAACCCACCTCTCAATCTCACACACAAGTGAACACGCGATCGCGCAGGTCGTGCTGGAACGATGATTCTTTGCAATCTTTGCGCCTTTGCGGGAAATACTTGTTGGTCTAACGCATCTCGTTGACTAACGATCGCCGTCCATTCAAATCAACGTTTACTCTCGTAGACCGATACATGCTGAACTCCGGAGCCGCGACAGTCTCTCTTCTCCTCGCAACGACCTCGGTACTAGCTTCGCTCTCCTCAGCAAACGGACTTACGTGCACAGGCAAATTTCCGTGCAGGTAACACTCCATATTCGGCGACATTCGATCAGTAACCGCAATCAACTCGCGAAGCGGACACGTAACCGTGGATTGCAAACCGGTGAGTGAATCGATCTCCACAAACTTAATCCCTTCCGGACACTCAAAGTTTGCGCCGCCAAGATCCGGTCTCAAGGCGATTGCTTCCTTCATGAAATCGACCCATGCGGGCAAAGCTGCCTCCGCGCCTGTCAAACCAAGCTGCTGGTTGTCGTCAAAACCAATCCACACGACGCACACGAGATTTGGCGAATAGCCGACGAACCAGCCGTCTCGAGACGTTCCGGTCTTGCCGGCGATCGCTGTGCCGGGCACCGCGCCACGAGCCTTGCGAGCAGTGCCGCGATCGATAACCGCGGAGAGCATGTTCGTGATCACGTACGCGGTTGTCGGGCTAACCACCTGGTCTACCGGCGGCGAGAAGATGTGAGTTGCCGGCGGCTCGCCGACACTGGTTATTGCTTTTGCTTCCACACGCCGCCCCTCCTTAACAAAGGCAGCGTATGCTGAAGCTAGCTGGAGCGGTGTGACTTCCTCCGT
>JAICGZ010000485.1 GCA_025922875.1 Pyrinomonadaceae bacterium | reverse complement strand
GAACGTGGTGAGTCGGTGAGAGTCTCCTGGGATGAGATCCTCGCTTGGGCGCCGGAAGTTCTGGCGATCATGCCGTGCGGATTCAACCTGCAACAGACGATGAAACAAGTTTGGAGTGTCTTCGGCTATCGCAGTTCACCATTCTTTGATCTGCCTGCGGTGCAAAACGGACGCGTTTACGCCGTCGACGCCAATTCATATTTCGCGCGGCCCGGTCCGCGCGTGGTCGAAGGCGCGGAGTTGTTGGCCCAACTGATCTATCCCGAATTGTTCGACCTCGCAGATTCAAATTCCTTTCAACCAATCGACGTCGCCTTACTCAAAGGCTCGCTCACCGAAGACAAAGATTACTACGATGAAAACGGCGCAATGGTCTTCACCGCCAGCTACCTGAAACGTCGTGGCTACTGCTGCGGCAGCGGCTGCCGCCACTGCCCTTACTAGCTACGGCGGGGCACAGCCCCGCCTCACATCCGGCGGCACAGCCGTAGCGGGAATGACTTTTGGCAAGCTACCTGAGCTTGTGCTTTTTGTGCTCCTTTATGGCTATACTGTGACCTCTGCGTCACTCTCAATTCAAAATAGATTGGAAAACACCGGACTATGTGCGCTTTGCTCATTCGCAGTCTTGTGCTGCTCGTTGCCATTACGATGATCGCTACTAGTATCACCAACAATTCCAACGCCAAGGACGAAAATCCGTTGCTCGCTGGATGGGAAGGTCCGCACGGCGGTGTCCCGCCATTTGATCGCGTGCAGATAGCGCTCTTTAAGCCGGCGCTCGAAGCCGCAATGGCGGAAAACCTCACGGAGATCCAGCGCATCGCGGCCGATCCCGCTCCGCCCGATTTCGAAAATACGATTGTCGCCCTCGAGCGCACCGGCCGGACGCTTGACCGCGTGGAGACGTTGTATGCAGTTTGGGGCGCAACGATGAGCAGCCCTGAGTTCCAGGCGGTGCAACGCGAGATGGCGCCACGGTTGGCGGCTCTCGACGATCAGATCAGGCAGAACGAAGCACTCTTCAAACGAATCGAGGCTGTCTACAACTCCCCCGCAAAAGCAAAGCTGACTCCGGAACAACAGCGCCTGACCTGGCTCTACTACACAAATTTTGTTCGCTCCGGCGCGCGCCTGAATGCAGAGACAAAGAAGCGTCTTTCGCAGATCAACCAGCAACTCGCCGGCCTTTTTACAAAGTTTAGTCAGAACGTGCTCGCCGAAGAGACGGATCAATTCATCGTTCTCAAGAGTGAAGATGAACTTGCGGGACTACCGCAATCATTCCGCGATGCCGCCGCCGCAGCCGCTGAAACGAAGAAACAACCAGGCACATGGGTGATCATGAACACGCGTTCGTCAATCGATCCTTTTTTAACTTACTCCGATCGACGCGACCTGCGTGAAAAGGCGTGGCGCATGTTCATCAATCGCGGCGACAACGGTGACCAGCACGACAACAACGCGATCATCCCTGAGATTCTGCAACTGCGTGCCGAACGCGCAAAACTGCTTGGCTATCCAACTCACGCGCACTGGCGTCTCGAAAACACGATGGCGAAGACGCCGGAAAGAGCGATGGAATTGATGGAAGCAGTGTGGAAACCGGCCGTTACGCGCGTGCATGAAGAAGTTGCCGACATGCAGGCACTCGCCGATAAAGAAGGCGCGAACATCAAGATTGAACCGTGGGACTATCGTTACTACATGGAAAAGGTCCGCAAGGCCAAATACGATCTGGACCAAAACGAGGTCAAGCCGTATCTGCAACTCGAGAAGTTGCGCGAAGGCGTCTTCTGGGTTGCGGGCGAACTCTTTAACTTCAACTTCACGCCCGTCACAAACGTACCCGTGGCCCATCCCGACGTTCGCGTTTGGGAAGTAACTGACAAGACTTCAAAAAAACACATCGGTCTCTGGTATTTCGATCCGTACGCGCGTGCCGGAAAACGCTCGGGCGCGTGGATGAGCGCGTATCGCACACAGGAACGAGTCAATGGTCAGATCACGGCGATCGTTTCCAATAATTCAAACTTTGTGAAAGGCAAGCCGGGCGAACCACTCCTGATTTCATGGGACGATGCGGTAACAATGTTCCATGAGTTTGGACACGCGTTACACGGCTTGAATTCGAATGTCAATTATCCCTCAGTGGCGGGCACGGCTGTCCCACGCGACTACGTCGAGTTTCCGTCACAGCTCCTGGAACACTGGCTCTCGACTCCGGAAGTGCTTCAGCGTTTTGCGCTCCACTACCAAACAGGCAAACCGATTCCGCAAGCTTTGGTTGACAAGATCAATCGTTCCGCGACGTTCAATCAGGGATTCGCGACCGTGGAATACCTGTCAGCGGCGCTGATCGATATGAAGTTGCACCTCGCGGGAGATCGCAAGATCGATCCTGACACCTTCGAACGCGAGACACTGGCGCAGCTCGGCATGCCAAAGGAAATCGTGATGCGGCATCGCACGCCACACTTCCTGCACGTCTTCTCGAGCGATTCGTATTCGGCGGGTTATTACAGCTACCTATGGTCGGACGTGCTTACCGCGGATGCTTTTGGAGCATTTGTGGAAGGCAAGGGACCGTATGATCGAGCGGTGGCGGAACGCCTGCGTAAGCATGTTTTCTCAGTCGGGAACACGCTCGATCCGGCTGATGCGTATCGAGCGTTTCGCGGACGCGATCCAAAGATCGATGCGTTGATGAAGAAACGCGGCTTCGCCACGAAAAGCTAAAGAGTTTCCCCGCAAAGACGCAAAGGGACGCCCGCAAAGGCGCAAAGGATGCGAGTAAATTGATTTCACTTTGCATCTTTGCGTCTTTGCGGGAAAATTCTGATTTTCCCTTTTGTGCCGTTGTGGCTGTACTTAGTCTCTGCGGCCACCCAGCAAACGCAACAGGAAGAAGAACAGGTTGATGAAGTCGAGGTAGAGAGACAATGCACCCACGACCGCGAAGGCTCCCACGCGACCATCAGGTAATGCGACCGCCATCTGTTTCAGACGTTGTGCATCCCACGCGGTCAGGCCGGTAAACACCACCACACCCACGACTGAGATCACAAAGTGAAGTACATCGTTGTGCCAGAAGAGACCCACGATCGAGGCGAGGATCAATCCGATCAGGCCCATGAACATGAACTGGCCAACGCCTGCTAGACTCCTCCTGGTCATAGTCCCGAAAACGGCCATCGCGCCAAACATTCCCGCAGTGATAACGAATGTCGAGACAATGGATGCGCCCGTGTAAATCAGCAGTATCACCGATGCGGTGACGCCTACCATCGCCGAGTAAAGCATGAACAGTCCCGCGGCAGTTGCCGGCGCCATCTTCTCGACGCGCATCGAAAGGTAGAACACCACTCCGAGCTGCGCCAATATCAAAATCCAGAACAAAATCCGGTTGAGTATCAGAGTTTCAATTAACTGTGGCGAAGAGGCGACGACCACCGCGGTTCCCGCCGTAATCAGCAGGCCGAGAAACATCCAGCCATAGACTTTGCTTAAAAACGCGGTTACCCGAACATCGCGAACATCCGCCGAAACATACGAGGATTCATTCCAACTCATCTGTAACTCCTTGTTGCCGGATTATATCGCATGTTGTCGCTTCTGAGCGCCTCCTTGGAGTGCGGCGGCCT
>JAICGZ010000484.1 GCA_025922875.1 Pyrinomonadaceae bacterium | reverse complement strand
TCGACACTCTCCGGAACCTGCTTCAGCCAAACATCCACTCGCACCGGGACATGATGACGCAAACGCATCAACGAATTGCCGAACTGCAAATAGTAACCGCCGGCATCGGTGTAACAACGGCCGCCCGCGGCAATGTCAAATCGGTTCAAGTCGGGAGGAATGTCCGGCCCAGGTTCATTCGCGAAGAACTTAATCTCAATGTCTGCTTCACGCGGGAGCGGTGAGACTGGCGTGAGCTGCCATCCGGCAAAGAGTTGTTGGACCAGTTGGGCCAATCGAAGATCGACAGCCTCAACAAATAGAAACCGACCGGCGACCGCATAAAACCTTGGGGGCGCCGGCCGGTCAAAGACCTGAATAACTTCCATGCAACCGGAACTGTTTTAGTTGGTCGCGCCGCTGGTTGCAGCTTGAAAGAATGTGGTTGCTTCCAGAACGTCAACGGGAACAGAAATCGCTGGTTCGACAAATGGTTTTTTGCCGTCACTTAAGTCTGTGCCCACCGCTTCAGTCTTAAGTCCCGCGTTTTCTTCGTTAAGAATCTCGTTTTGCTTAGCCAAGGTTAGCCGCCTCCTCCGAGTCAGTTGAAGTTAATATATGTTCTAGCTAGACCACGTGGCAACCGAAATTTCGGATCACGTGCCGGGTAAGTCAGTCAGTACCAATACTCAATGAGCCTCCTGGTCCGGTTTTGGCGGATGCGGTAAGACAAGCCGCAAGGCCCTTCGTTCGGACCGCGATAGATCCGCTCTGACGAACAGCTTGATATTCGGCGAGAGCTGTCGAACGGCATCCTCCACAGAGACCTTTGAGATATTGGCATCAACCATTTCCATTCGTTCGTCCTGGATGTCGACAGGAATACCGATGGTTTCACCAATCTTGAGCAGGACCAGGGGGAGCGGTTGCTGTTTGGCCCTAACGCTCAACTGGTAGTTCAGGTAAGTCACTCGGAGCGGGTTTTCTTCTTCCTTCTTCTTTTGCTCTTCTTCCGACTCCGGTTCAACGCCATCTTCGGTATTACCTTCAATCAACATGGACTGTGTCGAGCCGTTGACGACGGCTGACACGGGGGGCTCACCTTGATTGTTATCGAACAGAAAGATCCCCAACACCTTGGGCGGGTTTGGCGAACCCATATCGATCTCGTAATCGACGTAGACGGTTGGGGAGAGTAACTGGAGCGCTGGTTCAAGCGTCAGTTCGCTGAATTCGATCGTGAGCGGTTCCTTCTGTCGCTCTGTTCCGAGAAACACGGGTACTTTCAAGCGCTTCGACAGATCCTGGGCCACTTCCGACATGTTTGCTTTGTCGGCTTTGAGAGAGAGGTTCAGGATCGGTCGGGTCTTGACGGTCAGTGTATATGGAGGCTTGACGCCTGGTTTCGCCGTTTGCGATTTGGCGTCTTTTTCTGCCGGTTTCTTTTCAGAGCTGTTATCAGGTTGGGACTGCTGCGAGAAGGCGGCGACGGTGCACACAAGGAGCACCAAGGCAGCAAACAGACTTTTCACATACGCACGATTAACTACAGGTTTCAAATCTGTCTTCCTTGACCTGCGGGCGGAACACACGTCAGTCGGCTGACTGACCCCGCTCTGGATTGTCGGTGAAAACTAGCACGTGCGAAAAAATCCGTCAAATTTTGATTAACAGGATTGAGGATTAATGGTTACTGGTTTTTGAAGAGCAGGCGAAAAGGGCGTGTCAGGTAGTAGGCGAAGGTGGGGAACGAGTGAGAAGCGACGTCGCCGTCCGTGGGGCGGAGTATGTGGACCAGGTAGCGAGTGCGGGCGCTCAGGCTCTTTCGTACGCCCAGGTTGTATTTGAAGATCTCGCTGGAAGTGGCGGGTACGTGCTCCGGACCGTTGAAAAGATGCGCAACAATATTCGCCGCCAGCGGTTCGAGACGCTTGTCTGCTTCGCAACGACGTTTTACTTCGGCCGGTAACGGTGCTTCCAGGAGTTTTTCAGCGAGATGCAAACCGAGTAGGAACATTCGCTCGCTGTCAGCCGCATCCGCGCGGTCCAACAACGCGTTCCAGTTCACAGTGCGCCGCGAGATCAGTTCGGCGACGTCGCAGATCCAACCCAGCCGTTCCCACAAGTGGCGCGATCCATGGACACACAACGAAAACAGCAAGTCATCAGCGGAAAGCGTCTTCATCGTCGTGCCGTTGATCTCAAACGGGACGAGGTTTTGCCACAGCGCGTCGCCCTGAACAGTCGACGCAAACAAGTGCGGCGCAACTTCCCAGTGCAACTCAACTATCAGGCGGCGATTGTCTTTCGTGAACTGAAGATTGTGTTGCGTGCGGAGCAGCAGTTCCTGTTGTTCGGCGGTTAATGGTTTTGACAGCGCGTACCCATCCGCGAGCAGAAGATCGCGTGCGCTCGCGACGTCACTCTTGCGGACGATCACGTCGAGGTCAACGAAGCGTCGCAGCGCGAGATCGTCGTAGGCAAACAGCGAAAGGATCGGGCCTTTGTAAGGAATGGCTTCGATACCGGCATCCGCGAACAGTTGGACCAGGCGGCAGAGTTCCGCAGTCAGCACGACGTTGCGCGCGGCGTTTTCCCGGTAGTGTTGCTTGAAGGTCGCAAGAGGTAAATCGAGTTGTTTCAGTTGACGGTAGACCAGCGGGACTACAGCATGGCGACGAGCCAGCAGGAAAAAGTAATCCCAATCGATACTTTCAACAGCTATTTCACGGATCTGCGGTGCAGGTTTAGTGCGCGCGCAATACAGCAACAGTTCGCGAATAGAACTATTCATTAACTTTCAAAACTGCCAGGAACGCCTCCTGCGGAATCTCCACGCGGCCGACCTTCTTCATCCGCTTCTTGCCTTCCTTCTGTTTCTCCAGCAGCTTTCGTTTGCGCGTGATGTCGCCGCCGTAGCACTTCGCGATCACGTTCTTCCCCAGCGCCTTCACCGTCTCGCGCGCGATCACTTTATTTCCAATCGCCGCCTGGATCGGCACTTCAAACAGTTGTCGCGGAATCAACTGTTTCATCTTCTCCGCCAGCGCGCGTCCCTTCGGTTGCGCCGTGCTGCGATGCAGGATCAACGACAACGCATCCACCGGCTCGCCCGCCACCAGCACATCCAGCTTCACGAGATCGCTTTCCCAATAACCCGCGAGGTTGTAATCAAGCGATGCATACCCACGCGACACCGATTTCAAACGATCGTAAAAGTCGAGCACGATCTCGTTCAGCGGCAGCTCGTACGTCAACATCACGCGATTCGACGTGATGTACTCAAAACCTTTCTGCATGCCGCGTTTCTCTTCCAGCAACGGCAGGATGCCGCCGAGATGTTCGTCGGGGGTCAGAATCACCGCGCGAATCACCGGTTCTTCGATCTTGGCGATACGTCCGGGATCGGGCATCTTCGCCGGCGAGTCGATCTCCTCCACCTGGCCGTCGGTGGTCGTGATGACGTAGCGCACACCCGGCGCGGTCGTGATCAGATCGAGATCAAACTCACGTTCCAAACGTTCCTGCACGATCTCCATGTGCAGCAGACCAAGAAACCCGCAACGAAAACCAAAACCCAATGCCGTCGACGATTCCGGTTCGTAGAAGAACGACGCATCGTTCAAACGCAACTTATCGAGCGCGTCGCGAAGCTCTTCGTACTGCGC
>JAICGZ010000483.1 GCA_025922875.1 Pyrinomonadaceae bacterium | reverse complement strand
GCACTTCAAGTAGTAAGTCTCAGGCATCCCGACCAGCACCGGATGATCTGTCGCCTGCATGCGCTTCTCCATAATCTGCACACGCCGGTGTGCATCGATCGCCGCGTGCGCAAGTATCTCAATAAACAGTTCCTCTGAAACGTGATACGAGCACGTGCACGTTACCAGCACGCCGCCGGGATTCAGCAACTTCAACGCCCGCAGATTGATCTCTTTATAACCGCGAATCGCTGACTTCAGACTCGCGCGATTCTTCGCAAACGCGGGCGGATCCAACACAATTACATCGAATCGTTCACCCGCGGCTTCCATCGCACGCAACGCATCGAACACATTTGCATCGCGAAATTCAACGTTACTCAATCCGTTGAGCTCTGCATTGCGCCGCGCCGCCGCAACAGCTTCACCGGAAATATCAATCCCGATCACGTTTTCGCACGCCCGAGCGAGGTGTAGCGCGAAGGCGCCGTTAAAGGTAAAGCAATCCAGTGCGCGTGTTGCGTTTGTGGTGAGCGCCGCGGCGTGCGCGGCCAGACGGTTCTCGCGCTGGTCCAGAAACGATCCGGTTTTCTGTCCACCCAAAGGTTCGACGGTGAAACGCAGCCCGTGCTGTAAGATTTCCAATTCCGCCGGCGCGTCTCCGTAAACAGTGGCGGCGATCAATGGCAAGCCTTCGAGCTCGCGAACGCGTGCATCGTTTCGTTCGATCACCGCGCGCGGATTGAATTCTTCGATCAGTATCTCGGTTAGTAGTGACTTCAGTGCGTCGGTGCCTTGCGAGAGTGTTTGCATTACGAGCAGGTCATCGTAACGATCGACGATCAGCGACGGCAGCAAATCTCCTTCGGAGTAGATCAGGCGATAAGCGTTGGTATCAGGCGGAATGTTTCGCCGCCCGGCCGCATCCCTGATGCGCCGTAGCCACCAATTACGATCTATCTCCTCGTTGTTTTGCGTCAGGAAGCGGAGGGCGATCTGTGAAGTATCGCTGTACAGCGCCTGTCCAACGTAATTACCACGTTCATCTTTGACACTGACTACCGGCCCACCTTCAGCATCAACCGCCACCACGTCGCTGCGGTAGATCCACAGGTGCCCCTGCCTCACTCGGTCCGCGCCTTTTTTGTTAACCCTCGCCGTACTCATCACAATCCTGTTAATCCTGTAAAATCATGTAATCCTGTGAGATAAATTCTGTCAATTGCGCTATCCTAAGTTCTTGAAGATGGTAACCAAAACAAAAGACCTTCCCGTCGATTTCAATCCCTCCAACACTCGCCAGATAGACTACGACCATGATTTGGGCGCGCCGGGCGAGTTTCCCTACACGCGCGGCATCTACCCGAACATGTATCGAGGCCGGCTGTGGACGATGCGCCAGTACGCCGGCTACGCGACTGCCGATGAGTCGAACGCTCGTTACAAATATCTTCTCGCTCACGGCACCACCGGCCTCTCAGTCGCTTTCGACCTGCCAACACAGATCGGTTTGGACTCCGACGATCCACTGGCGCTCGGTGAAGTCGGGAAAGTCGGCGTTGCAATCGATTCGCTCGACGACATGGAGCGATTGTTCGCCGGTATTCCGCTCGATGAGGTCTCGACCTCGATGACGATCAACGCGACGGCGGCGATCTTGTTGTCGTTGTATCTGGCTGTCGCTCGCAAGCAGAACGTTCCGTTCAATAAAGTCAGGGGCACGCTGCAAAACGATATTCTGAAAGAGTACATCGCGCGCGGCACTTACATTTATCCTCCTGCTCCGTCGCTGCGTCTCGTCACTGACATCTTCGCGTATTGCGCGCGCGAAGTGCCAAACTGGAACACGATCTCGATCAGCGGCTATCACATCCGCGAGGCCGGTTCGACCGCGGTGCAGGAAGTTGCCTTCACGATTGCAGACGGAATCACGTACGTCGAAGCGGCGCTCGAGGCCGGACTCGCGGTCGATCACTTCGCGCCACGCATCTCGTTTTTCTTCAACTCGCATAACAACCTGCTCGAGGAGATCGCGAAGTTTCGTGCAGCGCGACGTTTGTGGGCGCGCATCATGCGCGATCGTTTCAAAGCGCGGGATCCACGCTCGTTGATGTTGCGGTTTCACACGCAGACAGCCGGTTCGTCACTGACGGCGCAACAGCCCGAGGTCAATGTCGTGCGGACCACGATCCAGGCTTTGGCGGCTGTGCTTGGAGGAACGCAGTCGTTGCACACCAATTCGATGGACGAAGCGCTGGCTTTGCCGACTGAGTCCGCCGCGCGTGTTGCGTTGCGTACGCAGCAGGTAATTGCTTACGAATCGGGAGTGGCGGAGACAGCGGATCCGCTGGCCGGTTCATACGCGATTGAACATCTGACTGACCAGGTTGAAGAGGGGGCGGTTGAGTATCTGAAAAAAATCGACGCGATGGGCGGGATGCTGCGTGCAATCGAAACGGGATACGTGCAACGCGAGATTCAGGAATCAGCTTACCGGTATCAACGAGCTATCGAGACGCAGGAGCAGGTCGTAGTTGGCGTGAATCGTTTTCAACTCGAAACGGAGCCCGCCGTCAGTGTGTTGCGGATAGATCCTGCTTTGGAACAAGCGCAGATCGAGCGTGTGCGAGCGTTGCGCGAGCGCCGCGATGCTTCAACCGTAAAAGCCGCGCTGAACAAATTGGAGCAAGCAGCAGTCACCACTGAAAACCTGCTGCCTCGTATCCTCGAATGTGTCGAATCGTATGCGACTGTTGGCGAGATTAGTAACACGCTGCGACGCGTTTGGGGCGAATACCGGGAGACGTCAACCGTATAGACACGATGATCAAGATGAATAGACGAGATTTCACGAAAAGTTTAGGTCTGAGCATTGCGGCGATCGGTGTTGGCAGTGTGCCCGCGATCGCAAGTAAGCCGGCGCCACAGTTTTCGATCACGATGGACGACTTCCACTGGGCCAACGCGATCAAACTAACCGCCGCCGAACGCAACCAGTCGATTCTCGACACACTCCAGGCCAATTCAATCAAAGCAGCACTATTCGTCATCGGGCGCAACATCGACAGCGACGAAGGCAAGCAACTCCTGTCCGCGTGGGACAAGGCCGGTCACTTGATCGGCAACCACACCTATTCACATCGCAACTACAATGCGTCAGAAGCCAGGATCGAGGACTATCAACAGGACATCCTGCGCGCCGAGGCTCTGCTAAAAGAGTTTCCACGATTTCGAAAGTACTTCCGTTTCCCCATGCTGAAGGAAGGCGACACTGCGATAAAGCGCGACGCGATGAGAGCGTTTTTCGCGAAGCAGGGCTATCGCAACGGCCACGTCACGATCGACAATTCAGACTGGGCCATCGACCAGCGGCTGACCGCTCGCTTGAAGAAGGATCCTAACGCAGATGTAAAACCGTATCGCGATTTTTATCTGGAGCACATGTGGGCGCGTTCTGAGTATTACGATCAACTTGCGCGACGCGTAGTCGGCCGGCCGGTGAAGCACACGGTGCTGGTCCACTTCAATCTCCTGAACGGCCTCTTCCTCTCCGACTTGATCTCGATGTACAAAGCAAAAGGCTGGCAAGCGATTGATGCTGTTGAAGCATTCACCGATCCGGTGTTTTTCGCGAACCCGAAAGTCCTTCCGGCAGGTCAAAGCATCGTCTGGTCGCTGGCGAAGGAGAACGGCACGATATCGAAGTCGTTGCGTTATCCAGCCGAAGACGGCGATT
>JAICGZ010000482.1 GCA_025922875.1 Pyrinomonadaceae bacterium | reverse complement strand
TCGCTGGAAGGGAGATCTTATGGGAATGACAGCCGGAGGAGGCGGGCGCGGCCTTCAATCAGAAATCAACGTAACCCCGATGGTCGACATCATGCTCGTGTTGCTAATCATCTTTATGGTGGTCACACCTTTCTTGCAGCCGGGCATCATGGTCCCGGTGCCGAAGAACATGACGAACGCCGAAGTCGATCAGCGAATCATTAGAGAATCGTCTGTTGTGATCTCCATCCCGAATGACATTGACTACTACCTCGGGAAGAAACACGTACAGAAAGAACAGCTTGCCGAAGAAGTCCAGCGCAAGCTCGAAACCATCAAGGACGAACAGGATCGAATTGTGTATATAAAAAGCGGCGCCGGCGTTCCTTACGGCAACGTGGTGAATGTAATTAATGAGGTAAGAAAAGCTGGCGTGGACAAAATCGGGTTAGTCGCTGACAAAAAGAAAAAGGATTCAACAATCGCCAATGCAGCACCAACAGCGTCGAACGTGTTTGGCCCACAAGAAGGTTAACGAGATTGCTCGGTTAGGTTGAGACACTTCAACAGTTGGGCCAACCCAAAAACGAAGCAAGAACTGTTTGTCGCTTATGACGCTCTAGAACGTAATGCCGTAATACAAAAAGAGCGCATTGTTTTTTCTACCGATGTTGCCGATGCTGTAGCCAGCATAAAACGCGCTGCTCTTGGTGACGGTAATTGAGATGCCTGGGGTCACATACCCAAAACGATTCTTTCCGCTGAGCCAATCTGCAACGAAGTTCACTCGCGGAAACAGCGGCTGTTCATAACCCATAATTGCACCGCCTTCAGATCCATTTCCGTTTGCTCGTCCTACTAATCCATAACCGCCGCCTGTTAAGCGCGGCCCGTGATCGCCTTTGAACTTTTTGCTAACCGTTGTGTAGAGCAAACCGAACGTGTCTGTCGCAGTCCCGTTAGCAATCGGCGTATAAAGAATGCCCCCAGCCGCTGCCACCACTCCGTACTCTTCATTGTTGTAAAACTGGTACTTAATATTTGGCTGGAACTCCACCGGCTGATTCGGCGACATGGTATCGAGGAACGCCACATTAGCGCCGGCTTCAAGATTTTTCGTAACGCCTACGACCACGCGTGGTACGTAGCTCTGAAAACCTCCTTTCTGGTGCGCTTCAAGGTGACTGATGAAGTCAAACTCAACGTACACTCTCCTGGTCGGAACGACATCAGTGGATGGGATATTGAATAGGGTTGACTGTGCGTTGACAATACTGGAGGCAAAAGTAATCACGCAGAGGGCGCTGAACACCCACCGGGTTGCTGTCGATTTGAGCATGTTGTATGTTGCTCCATATCGTCTCCCAAGGGACGATGTCAGTGGCCCATCCGTTCCGCGCCGCCAAAGCCAGGACAGATGGGCCATGTAATTTTCCGGAACCATCGCGTCGCGATGATTCGCCTAATGCGCATTGCGAGGCTAATCGCGTCTCAAGAATCGTGCCATTGACCCGATGCTGAAAGTTTTTGAAGTTTTGCCGTGAACGAGGCGACGATCTTGAAGGGCTTCACGCCCGATCGTACATTTTTGTATGCCCGATCCGGATCTCACTGCTACCGGAACGCTAAGCTCCCCCTCTAACTCCCACAACACCGATTTCTCAGCAAAGCTCCGCACGCCAGTTCCTACAGAGATGTCATTTCACTTAGAGAGCCCTACATTTTTGTCGCTTCCAGGTGAAGCTGGTTATTTACAGTGGGAAGAAAATGGCCCCTTTTGAGGCGATCTGAAGAAATCGTTTGCGGCATTCTCCTTGCAACCACAGCCCACTCGAAAAAGGAGATTCCTGAATGAGACCTCTACAGAAGAAGCTCGTTGGCTTTTCCCTGCCCCTATTCACTGCCGTTCTTGCCATGAACGTCTTTGGTCAAGCGACGACACCAACCGTAGTGGCAGATGACCGGCTGGTGAAGCTCGAGACCGCGGTAACTAACGCACAAATGGCGGGCGATAACGCATGGATGTTGACTTGCGCGGCCCTGGTTCTAATGATGACTGGTCCAGGATTGGCTCTCTTCTACGGTGGACTTGTGCGCAAGAAGAACGTTCTGGCGACCATGATGCAGAGTTTTATTCTCATGGCCCTCGTCACTGTACTTTGGGCCATCTATGGCTACAGCGTAGCGTTTTCTGAAGGTAACGCCTTCTTCGGCAATCTCAACTACTTATTTCTATCCGGTGTGGGTAGTGCTCCGAACAGTAATTACGCTGCAACCATACCGCAGCAGACTTTCATGATTTATCAATTGATGTTCGCCATTATCACTCCCGCCCTGATCACCGGTGCTTACGCTGAGCGCATCAAGTTTAAAGCGATGCTTCTCTTCACAATACTGTGGGCGACGATTGTCTATTTCCCTCTCGCCCACATGGTCTGGGGTAATGGGGGTTTCCTAAACGCGTTATTAGGCGGTCGTGTTCCGGCGCTCGATTTTGCCGGCGGGACGGTGGTCCACATCTCTTCAGGCTTTTCAGCTCTCGTGTGTGCGCTTTATCTCGGGAAGCGTGTGGGATTCGACAACAACCCGATCGCGCCACCTCATAATTTGGTCCTAAGCGTGATTGGTGCTTGCATGCTATGGGTTGGCTGGTTTGGTTTTAACGCAGGCAGCGCACTTCAAGCCAACTCGCTATCGACAGGCGCGTTTGTCGCAACGCATTTCGCCGCGGCTTCAGCTACGCTGGGCTGGATGTTGGGAGAATGGTTCCGTCAGGGCAAGCCAACGGTTCTCGGCGCGATCTCTGGAGCTGTTGCGGGATTGGTAGGCATTACTCCGGCAGCGGGTTTCGTCACGCCGATGTCGGCACTGATCATCGGTTTCGTCGCAGGCGTGGCCTGTTTCTTCATGGTAACGGAAGTGAAAAAGAGGCTCGGTTATGACGATTCACTGGATGCGTTTGGAATCCACGGTGCGGGCGGAGCAGTCGGTGCGATCCTCACGGGAGTTTTCGCAACCAGCGCAGTTAACGCGATCTTTAAGGATGCGGGAGGCAATGCCCTGCCGGTGGGCTTGATTGATGGCAACGGCGCACAAGTCGTGAACCAACTCATTGCCATTGCGATCACTGTTGGACTTTCAGTGTTAGCTACATTCGTCATCCTCAAACTTGTTGATTTGATAGTTGGTGTTCGAGTCAGTGGTGAAGACGAACTACGCGGACTCGATCTCAGCCAACACAGTGAAGAGGCATACAGTATGGAGATCGACCTGCATCCGATTGTTCATCCCGCTCACGAGGTATCGCAGCCGGCGATGGCTAGTGCCGCGAGCGCAAAATAGTGCCGACGCTCACTTGTTCATCAGTTCTCGAACTTTATTGATGTGATCGACTGTTTGCGGACCGTTATCTTTGGCAGCATCGAGGAGCTTTTCGATCTCGGCCTTGTTTTCTTTCAAGATCGGCGGTGGGACATTCTCGAGATAGACGAGGGTGTTAATAACTCCGCTCTTATTCCGGGGATCCGCCAGGGCTGCCTTAATGCTCATCCGGACTGCCGCCGGGTCTTGCTTCTTATCGATAATCAGACGAGTCGTCGCTGCGATGCGCGTTGACCGGTCGGCGGCAAACATTTCGTTGACCTGTCGGACGTTTGTCGCATTCGTGTTCGCATTCGTGTTCGAGCCGGTTGTGTTGGCATTGTTTGTGTTTCCGGAGACCGGAGACGTAGGCGTGGGCTGTGGGCGTTCGATATCGGCGATA
>JAICGZ010000481.1 GCA_025922875.1 Pyrinomonadaceae bacterium | reverse complement strand
TAAGAAGGTATGTAGCCGTGACGTTCGAGAAACCGAGTGATGTAATCGAGAATCTCTTTTTGTCGCTGCGTTCGTGGGAGCATGTCTTTCAGCAGTTCCCGATTGGTGTTACCGCTTGTTTGTGGTAAGAGCGTCGCGTCAGCGCTAAGGGTGACGAAGCATTCTAGGTCGCACAAACAAAAGCGTCAAGCGTTTGTTGTGATCAATTATTAACGAATCGAATAACGTACGAGCGTGCGCGGAAAAATCCGAACTGAAGGAGGCATCTTCCCAAACGGTAAGGACTGTGCTTTGAGCACTTCAACGGCCTTCGTTCCATAGACCGCTTCGTTCAGATCGTTATCTGGACTAATCACTGCGCCTTTCAAAGCAGCGCCAATGAACACGCCTTTGCTCCGTGAATAAGAAAGAATACCTGCGTCGAGACGCGGATTGGTTGAGGCTGCTGCTTCGCGACCGATTGGACCAGCAGCGATGCTCGCTTCACCGCCGAGTTCAAACTTGTCTTTCAACAGACCGTTCAAACCATCCTCGTTCATGATGAGTAGTATGTAATCAGTTTTCTGTGCACCGATCTGCGGACCAAAACTCCCGCCGCCGAGATTGAAGAATGCGGGAGCACTCCATCCGCCTTTGACGCGTCTGCTGATAACGCCCTGACCACCACGGCCTCCGATGAGGAACGCCGCTTTGATCACGCCCGGGAAGACGGCGATCGCTTCTGCTGTGTCGAGTAACTCCTTCGGAATCGCTTTATCTTTGACGTTCATGATCTCAGTGAACGTCTTCGCCGCGTCGCTCGCGTGTCGCGCTGCATCCTTGTTGCGTGAATCGTTCTTTTGCGCGGGTGTCAGGATTGTGGTCGCAAGGAGTAATCCCATCAGGACCAGAGCGAATGAAGCACGACGTAACGACATAAAAAATCCTCCTGAGTTCTACGATGCATGGTAGTTAAATAAGTTTCCTAATCGCCAGCATAGTAACGCGTCGTGAAAGTTTCGTGGCAATGCGCCACAAATTTCTCCTTGACTTAGATCCTCAGGAGTAATAAATTGCGCGGGCTTCGCACACGAATTGTTCGTCTTTGATTATGGCCCTCCCCCAAAGGCCCAGAATCAACGGACAGAACTCCACTCACAAGGATCGTCGCTCCTTATCACTCAACTAAGTCGGCGTGTGCTCGTTCACACCTCGCCGAGTCAATAAGGATCTACGACCGTTAGCAATTCCAAGGGGTTTTCTCTAACAACGTGCCTGGCGCCCTGCAACAGCGCCCGGTAAACCTTATCAACCGAACAAGCGGATGTTGAGTCGTTCGTGGGCGATCAAGTATCTGCCGAGGTCTCAACCCACACAACGGAGCCAAAACGGCGCGCGGCTAGGTCCAGCGTGCGCCCTCAATTAGGAGGACTTCCGATGGCGTATATCTCCAAACGGAATAGACGAAAAGAAAAGGAAAAGCAGACGGCGGCGAATAATCGCGCCGAGCTGATCGCGGCAGGCTTTAAACGCCGTGACCTGCTGAAAATGGGATTGCTTACGAGTGCCGGTATGCTGATCCCGAAAAAAGGTTTGAGTGCACACCCTCTAAATACAAGAGGTTCGTTCGATGACGACGAACCGAATAGCCCAAATACAACCCCGTTCCAGGAAAACATGCCGCGATTGCCGGTATTACAACCGGTTCCGCTCGCTTCGCTGACTCCGCAGCCAGCTGCAAACCCGCAGCCCGGCGAGGCGCGCACCGTACCGCACCAGGCTTTCGCGCAGTTTCCACCGCAAAGATACTATCAGCTCACTGAGCAACTCGGCCTGGTGAATATGGCCTTGCCGAACGAACTCCCCGCTCAACCAATTTGGGGGTTCAACGGTATCACCCCTGGTCCATTACTAGTCGAGCGATACGGCACTCTTGGAAACCCCGGCGCCGGATCGGTATTAGTGCGAATTCACAATAATCTTCCGCTCAACAACGGTGGCTTTGGTCTGGCCTCCACGACGACGCACTTACACAACGGCCACACGCCACTCGAGAGCGACGGTTACCCCTGCTTCTTCAAGGAACGAGGCCAGTTTTACGATCATCACTACCCCAACGTCCTGGCCGGCGTTAATTCGACGCACCCGGGCATCGGCGACATCAAAGAAGCAATGCACACGCTGTGGTATCACGACCACCGCATCGATCACACCGCCGAAAACACATACAAAGGTCTCGCCGGCAGTTACATTCTCTTTAACGAGTTTGATACTGGTGACGAAAACACCGGTTTTCGGCTGCCAAGCTTCGGCGACGGACAAAACCCGCTCACCAGCTTCGACATCTACATGGTCTTCAACGATAAGGTCTTCGATAACCAGACCGGCTTGTTGAAGTTCGACCTGTTCAATACGGACGGCATCCTAGGCGACAAGTTCCTGGTCAACGGCAAGATACAACCTGTGTTGCACGTAAGCCCGCGCCGGTATCGTTTCCGCTGGCTGAACACCGGACCATCGCGGTTCTACCAGATGTTCCTGCTGGGACCGAACAACAGCACGAAGTCGTTCTGGCAGATCTCGACGGACGGCAACCTTTTGGAAAGACCAGTCCAGGTAAACAGCTCACGCTTCTCGGTGGCCGAGCGCGTCGACGTCATCGTGGATTTCACCAACGATGCCGGCAAGACGTTCTATATCGAGAATCGTCTGGAGCAGGACGATGGTCGCGGTCCGGACGGCGAAGTGGTTGGGGCTGGTCAAGGCGACAGAGTCCTCAAGATCATCGTCGATGGCCCGCAAGTTCCCGACAACAGCGTCAATCCGGCGAATATACCGGCAGGAACCTATTTCTACGGGTTCCCGAACACTACGGATCAGATCCGAATCACGCGCACGTTCCGGTTCGAACGTGGCAACGGTCAATGGCAAGTCAACGGCCAACTCGTTGGCGGTTGTAATCAGCCGCCGCGGTTCAGGATCAAACGTAACACCAATGAAAAGTGGATCTTCCAGAACAACTCTGGCGGTTGGCAACACCCGATCCACATGCACTTTGAAGAGTTCCAAACCCTTTCGATCAATGGCAATCCGCCGTCAGGTACGGGATTGATTACCAAGGGCCGAAAGGACGTTTTCAGGTTAGAGCACAACATGGAAGCGAAGGTCTACTTCCGTTTCCGCGACTTCATCGGAAAATTCCCGCTGCACTGCCACAACGTGGTCCACGAAGACCACGCGATGATGGTGCTCGGCGAAATCGACGACGTCGGCGACAACAAGACGCAACCCTAGCGCCGTGTGTGGTATTCCCGCGCAACTTACTGCGTGCGTTGGGAAAACCTGAACTCTTAATCTGAAGAAAGGAATTCTTATGACGGACTTAAAACGCAGAAGCTTGGTAGCGGCGCTGGGGGCGGCCCCGATCGCTGTACCGCTGCTGGCCCAGGCGCAAACCGTCGGTTTCGACAATAAGTTCAAACAAATATCGTCGCGGGAGAGAATCCAGCAACGATATTTTCCGAACCTCGTGTTGACCGACCAAAATGGCCGCAAGCACAAGTTTTACGACGATCTCGTCAAAGACAAGATCGTGATCTTCAACATGTTCTACGCACAATGCGAGGGCATCTGCACTCCAATCACCAGAAACCTGGTGCGACTGCAAAAGCTGCTTGGCAATCGAGTCGGTAAGGACATCTTTATGTACTCGTTTTCGCTCAAGCCTAAAGACGACACGGTCGCAGTCCTTAAACACTACGCCCAGATGCACAAAGTGAAACCGGGCT
>JAICGZ010000480.1 GCA_025922875.1 Pyrinomonadaceae bacterium | reverse complement strand
GTTTTGTCGAAACGTCTCTCAACGAGCAGAAGATTGTGGCCGCACACTACCAACACGTCGATGGAACATCCTTCGCCGCGCCCATTGTCACTTCAATTGTGGCGCAGATGCTGGAAGCGAATCCGCGACTAACACCGCAATCCATTAAGAACATTCTGATTTCGACAGCAGGCCGTATCCCGGGGGCGCCCGCTATCCGGCAGGGTTACGGCATCGTTATCGCTAGCCGTGCAGTGGAAGCGGCAAGGGCTGAGCAGCACGCGCTAAACGAATATAGATCGCCGCGAGTGGCGAATGGCCGTCTAATCTTTATCTATCATGACGACGCCGCGAACAGCGTTTCAGTTGCAGGTGATTTCAATGGCTGGGACCAGCGCGCCACCCCGTTCAAACGGAACGGATCAGGTCTTTGGTCCACAGAGATCCTGGCTCCGCGAGCGGGACGGTTTCAATATAAGTTCGTTGTCGATGGTCAACGCTGGATTGAAGATCCCAGCAATGGCATGAAAGCACCGGACAACTATGGCGGGTTGAATTCATTACTTGTGATCGAATGAAAAGGAAATTTTGAAAGTTTACTTAAAGATTAGAACCCGAGTGAGACGATGGCTCCTCCGATCACTCCAACCATGCCGCCAGATGGTTCCGTTGATGTCCGAATCAATGGAGCGGCGGCTTGGACCATGGGAATACGTGCAACTGAAATTGCACTTATACGTCTGCACCTGGTGCGCCCACTATCTCAAACAAATCAAATTCCTCCGCCAGCTTCTTCGTGAAAAGATCTGATCTGTGTTCATCCGCGGCTAAATATTCATCCTGTAAGGATTCCTCACAACAAGCGACTACTGGTCATGGACACGTTCAGGAAACATTGGCCGGAGTACTTGATGGAAGCAGCCGAGCTCGGCCTGTTCATGTTCTCGGCATGCGCGTTCACTGTGTTGTTGTTTCACCCAATATCGCCGGTAGCTGAAAGTATTCCCGATGGCGTTTTGCGACGAGTAATGATGGGAACGGCGATGGGATTGACCGCGATCGCAATCATCTTTTCACCCTTAGGCCAGAGATCGGGCGCTCATTTTAACCCTGCAGTGACGTGGACATTCTTTCGGCTCGGCAAAATACAAGCGCGGGATGCAGCCTTCTACACACTGTTTCAATTCACCGGGGGTATCGCCGGTGTAATGCTCGCATCACTTACGCTCGGCAAGTTGATCGCGCATCAATCGGTCAATTACGCCGCAACGCTCCCCGGGCCGAATGGACCAATCGTCGCCTTTTTCGCTGAGTTCCTGATTTCTTTCATTCTAATGTCCGTCGTTCTCACCGTTTCCAACACAAAACGATTAGCACGATGGACGGGAATCTTCGCCGGCGTCCTGGTCGCAACTTACATAACGATTGAGTCGCCGATCTCCGGGATGAGTATGAACCCGGCGCGCACCTTCAGTTCCGCAGTTGGAGCATACGTTTGGATGTCACTCTGGATTTATTTCACCGCGCCGCCTCTCGGCATGCTGCTGGCGGCCGAAGTTTATCGACGACTGAACGCAAGCCGCGCAATTGCTTGCGCAAAGCTTCATCACCATAACAACAAGCGTTGCATCTTCCGGTGCAACTTTGAAGCTAACTACTAAAGGAGAATGAACTCATGACACGTCTAAAGCTCGTATTCAGCCTGGTCCTGCTCACTAGTTTCTGTCTGATGCAGTTCACTGTAGCGGTTGCAACGCGCAAAGCCGAAGCAACGAAATTCACAGTTCGCGTGGAGAATATTTCCAACCCGGAAGGCATGACAGCTTCCAACGGTGAGAAGTTTCCGTTCGCGTTATCACCCGGTTTGTTCGTGTTAAGCGAGAAGAAGGCGGCGCTTTTCACTGAAGGAAAACCGGCGCGCCACAACGGTTTGGAGATGCAGGCCGAAGATGGAGACCCATCAGGCATAGTGGCTTCCCTCGTGGCGATGCACCACAGCTCCAACCTGCACGGCGTATTCAATACACCAATCGGAGCGATGACTGCTGGTCCAATCCGGCCCGGTGACTCGTATGAATTTACAGTAACAGCGATGCCGGGAATGAAACTGTTCATGACACAGATGTTTGGCCAGTCAAATGATTGGTTCTACGCACCGGATGCAAACGGCATTGCTCTCTTCGACGCCAAAGGCAATCCCGTTAGCGCTGACATCACTGACAAATTCATTTTGTGGAACGCCGGCACTGAAAAAGACGAAGAGATCGGCATCGGCCCAAACCAGGGACCACGGCAGAAAGCAATGAATACCGGCGTTGACGAAAAAGGCGTGGTGAGTCGTGTGAAAGATTCGCGGTGGACAGGCAAGAACGCCGAGTTCTTCCGCATCACGATCGCACCTGAAGCGGGAATGTAAGCCGCAATCATTCACAACAAAAGATGACGGAGAACGAAATCATGAAAATCAATCTCAGAATAACAATCGCAGCTTTAATTGTGTTGAGTGCCACCGTTCTGGCAAATGCGCAAACAGTCGAAAAGAAAGCGCTGACGATTGACGGCGCCAAAAAAGTAATCGCCGGTGCAGTTGCTTATGCAAAGAAGAACAACGCACCGGGCGGCGTAATCGCCGTCGTCGACGAAGGCGGCCACTTGATGGCGCTTGAACGGCTGGATGGAACGTTTGCGGCAGGCGCAACTATTTCGATCGGCAAAGCACGCACAGCAGTGCTTTTCAAACGCCCTACTAAAGTTTTCGAAGACATCATCAAGAATGGGCGCACTTCCATGGTCGCTCTGCCCGATGCTTATTTCACGCCGCTACAAGGCGGAATTCCGATCGCCATCGATGGCCAGATAGTTGGCGGTGTCGGTGTGAGTGGCGCCGCGAGTGCGCAACAAGACGAAGAGATCGCAATCGCCGGGGCGAATGTGTTCTCAGGTGACACGAAGACGAGTGACATGGGCCCAGTGAATAAACCAGTACTTTTCTTTGACGCGACACAAGTGAATGCGTCGTTCTCAACAGGCGCGGTGCTGCTGGATGGTACGAACCGCAACTACATGGTCCATACCAGCCGTCGAGATAAACCCGGATTAGCCGAGGTCCACGCGCTCGATACGGACATCATTTACGTGATGCAAGGCAGCGCGACCGTTGTAACGGGAGGCACTGTCGCTGAGGCGAAAGGAATTACGCCGAATGAAATCCGAGGCGCGCGCATTGAAGGCGGCGACACACAGCGTCTATCCAAAGGCGAAGTGATCATCGTCCCTGCCAACACCCCACACTGGTTCAAAGAAGTAAGCGGCGAGTTCCTTTATTACACGATCAAAGTTCGTTAAGCGGAGCTAAAAAGAGGCAGCCATGAAGATAACGCGAACTCTCCATTTCATGTTTGCGCTGGCAATGATAGCGGCGCTTTACGTTGGTCTCTCTTCAAATCTGACGCATGCATCGCGGCCGGAGAATACATCCGCCGAGGTTCCCTCGGGCAAACCGGCCGCGATGATTGATCTTGGTTCGGTCGAGGGAGTGCAGGCTGTCAAAGGCGAATGGCGCTATAGCGATACGAAAATCGTCGAGACTGATTTTCGTGGACCGGGAGCAGACAGGCAACCGACAGGCGCTCCCGTCAAAACATACGACTACACGCCTCATGCCGGTGGCGCGGACTTCGACGATTCAAAGTGGGAAGTGATTAGCCCGACCAGTCTCGATCAGCGTCGCGGGAATGGCCGGCTGGGCTTCAACTGGTACCGCATAAAACTGACTATTCCCGATCGCATCGGTGATTTTGATCCG
>JAICGZ010000479.1 GCA_025922875.1 Pyrinomonadaceae bacterium | reverse complement strand
GGTCGACATAACTTGCGAGGTTCGCGCGATCGATTTCGTCTCTTTCCGCCAGCGAGATCATTACTGGTAAGAGTTGTCTTTGCAGTTCAACGGAGGAAGAATGCTTCAACAGGAAGAGGGCGGCTGCCTGACCATCCCACCCCACGAGAGCCGTACCCGGCCAGTCGAATCTCTTTAGAATCGTGCATAGATGGCTCGTATTGTCTTCTCGAAATTTCCGCAACTCATCCGTATCACTGTTATTTTCGGGGCCGAAGGTTAACGCATCTCCAAAGCGCTTTTTGCCCTTGGCTTGCAACTTCAACAGTTCGTCTCGCAGCGTGGCGTTGACCAACTGAGGGCCAGATTTTTTAACCGCAGCAGTGATTCGCGTAACGTCGTCGGTATTTAGACAGCTTGTTTGCGCTGAGGATCGGCATGGCAGAAGAAGAAAGAGTAAAAAAAGACTTACAGCAGACCATCCGACCTGCCGTAAGTCTTTTCGTTCTCGTGACGCCCTTCGTGCGAGCATTTTCATTCAACAAACTACACCAATAATCCCCTGCTCCGCACTTAGTAATTGATCTTCCCAACGACAGTCAGCTCGAAGCCGCCGGTCAGCGGATTAATCGCCACCACAAAACTCGCGTTGCCGCTGGCACCCTCGAACCGTCCCGTGCCACCGACGAAGTAAAACGCGCCCTGATCGACACCCGCAAGCGGATCCAGGATACCGTTAATCTGCACGTTGAGCTTATCTCCGTTGGCAGCAGTGATCGTCGCTTCGCCGCTCGAATGCAACACGCCGGCGCTGTCCGGGGTGTACTTGACATTCCCCGTGACGGTCCATTGACCGAGATGCGTCGCCGTGCCGGAGCCCGTTGGGATTGCGCCAATCGGCATACCCGCTTCGTTAGTGATCAAAGTCGCGACGCCGGATCCGTTAAGAGCAAAGGGACGTTCGACAGCGGACGCCGGAATCGTTCCCAGCAACATGAAGAGCATTACCATCAGAGTGCGTATTTTCGTGAAGTGTTTCATTGCCATTCTCCTTTTCAATAGCGAGTTACTCATTTCCGAGTGACGTATAGAGCCATTAAGGATGCTTATCTCTATACCTCCTCCGGGCGCTGGGCCAGTTCGAATTAGCGGCGCCAGCCTGTTGTCACTCTAGAGTGGTGAGTAATCAGAAAACATCACACTATGATTTTGGAGGGGAAGGTCGTCGCAGACTCCACAGTCCGCGCACTGAAAGAATTAGAGAGAATAACGAGGTCACGCCAAGCGCGAGGAGCGTCCAGACCCAGAAGAATAATCCGCTCGTGTTGGCTATCCTGCCACCCACAAGTCCTGCGCCCCTCATGTGGACCAGGGGAACAAGCGACCCCAGAAGCCCGCCGAGGACCATGACGATGTACCCCGATCGACGTCCCGCCAGCGCCACTGTTCCGTACAGCCAAACGAACACGATGAGTATCGCGTAGATGTTCTTAAACCCTCCCGGTTCGAACCCGCGAACAACGTCGTCCGCCAGGTGAAACGAAGTGAGAACGATTGAGAGCAGCGACGTGATCGTCAGAACGCGGTCGTGTTTCATAGCACGCGAGCCTAGCGACTTTGAACTTCCAAGTCTCCACGCGTTGTAACGAGATTGTAAAAAGTTGTATCGAGAGGGCGAGGCGAAGTTATTCGATGAAACGATACCCGATTCGATGGACCGTAATGATGTGCTGCGGCGCAGACGGGTCCGGTTCGATCTTCTGCCGCAACCTGGCGATGTGATTATCTACGGTGCGCGTCAACGGGCTGCTTTCGTAGCCCCAAACCTCGTCGAGCAGTTGATCGCGTGTCACGATTTCACCGCGATGCCGGATCAGATAGCGCAGAATCTCAAACTCGCGAGCGGACAGATCTAACACCTGCCCGCCTTTGCGCGCCACGTACTTCTTAAAATTCAACTCCACATCGCCGAAGGTAAAACTCTCGATGTCGGCAACTTGTTTGGAGGCCCGTCGCAAATGCGCCCTGATGCGCGCGAGCAGTTCTTTAATGCTAAACGGTTTCGTTACGTAATCATCTGCGCCGACTTCCAGTCCGACCACCTTGTCCGTTTCCTGGCTCCGCGCAGTCAGCATAACGATCGGAGTTTCGATACCGCGCCGGCGCAACGTGCGGCACACGTCTATTCCGCTCATCAACGGGAGCATCACATCAAGCAGAATGATGTCGACTTTCTCAGTCGAAGCCTTCTCCAGGCCTTCTTTTCCATCGCGAGCCACAGACACCTCGTAACCTTCGTACTCGCAGCTGTCTTTCAACCCGAGAACCATGTTGGGTTCGTCTTCGATAATCAAAACTTTGGCCAACTTATGTTTCTCCTAATCTCACGCGCGAGCATCAGCCGCCTTGCGCGCCAGCGGCAGCAGAATCGTGAACCGGCTCCCCGTCCCGGCGTCGCCTTCAACCGAGATGGTCCCTTTATGTGCTTCGACGATGTGCTTTACGAGAGATAAACCGAGCCCGCTGCCCTTTACGTCATGGACCAATCCGTTGCCGACGCGGTAAAACTTCTCGAACACCTTCGCCTGTTCAGCGCGTGGAATGCCAATGCCTCGATCGGCTATCTCGATAGCCATATCCGGCCCTCGGGTTTCCGTTTTGATCGAAAGCTGCTTCACCTGCCCCGAATACTTGATCGCGTTATCAACCAGGTTTGAGATCGCCTGGGCCATCGCCTCACGATCCATTGAGACCCGCGGCAGACCAGGCTGTATGCTTGTTTGAACGTCGAACCCGGAATTGATGATCTGGTAACGATAACTGGAAAGCACATTGTCAATCACTTCTGCCATATCGCCATCGGCGAAATTGTAGGTCTTCCGTCCGGCTTCGATTTTTGAAAAGTCGAGAATGTTGTCGATCATCTTGTTCAGCCGCAGGCTTTCATGCCGGATGATCTTGTAGTACTCAGTTCTCTTCTCTTCACTTGGAACGCGACCGAGTTCAAGGATTTCAGAGAACAAGCTGAGTAGCGACAGAGGTGTCTTTAGTTCATGCGAGACGTTTGAGACGAAATTTGATTTCGCTTGCGCCAGCCGCGCTTCGCGATCGGTGGCCCGGATCGCAAGCGCGATACCAACGAGTAAGAACACCAGGACCAGCAGAGTAGCGCCGGCACTATGCAGGAAACTGTCCCGCGCGAGATCATCGAGATTTGTATTCTTCAAACCCACCGCCGCCTTCCAGTTGGAGAACGGGCGATCAAGATTGCTTTCGAAGACATGACCACCTTGAGCTGTTCCGCTGGAAAAGAGTACGCGGCCGTTCTCGTCGCTCACCGTAAACACCATGGCCGGCGCGGAAGTGTTCGCATGATGCGCGTTTAAGGTCTTGGCGATACTGCCGATCAGCAAGTCGTTGATGAGAAAACTTTCGTTTAGTAACACACCCGCAAAACGGCTCTGATTCGGTAACGGATAAAACAGGTACTGGTTTACAAACAGGTACTTCCGATTAGTGTCAACAAAACTTTGCGTCATCCGCGATTGTTCAAAAAGAGACACCAGCGGAGATTGAGCAGGTGTCGATCCTGGCTCATCGATATACACAACAAAAATCTGGCCGACCTCGGGATGCGTGCGTTTTACGTTTGCAAAGTATTCTTCGAGGTCTTCACGGGCCGATAGCTGCGGGCTGCCGAGCGGTTCCAGCGTTTGGTTTGCAACCTCCTCCAGGCGTTGTTTCATCTGGTGCTCAACGATGGTCATTCCCTGTCGAATGTTGTCTTTGAAGGCGCCTTTCGTCTTGTTCTGGAGTTCCGT
>JAICGZ010000478.1 GCA_025922875.1 Pyrinomonadaceae bacterium | reverse complement strand
GGTCTATCCCTGGTCCAAGGGATTATTGATCGAAAACATTCTCGCTTTTTACGACGAACAGAAGTTCAAGGATTTCGACCACGGTCTAACAGGCGCGCCGGTGCTGAAGGCCCAGCATCCGGAGTTTGAGATGTGGAGCCAGGGGATTCATGCGCGATCGGGAGTCGTTTGTGCGGATTGCCACATGCCTTTCAAACGTGAGGGTGCGTTGAAGATCAGCGATCATCACGTGCGTTCGCCGATGCTGAACATCAATCGTGCGTGTCAGACGTGTCACCGGTGGTCGGAGGATGAGTTGAAGGCGCGGGTCGAAACGATTCAGCAGCGCACGTACAATCTGCGCAACCTGGCGATGGATGCGCTTGTCGAGTTGATAAACGACATCAAGGCGGCAAGAGATGCGGGCCGCACCGACGCTGCTGTCACGACCGCACAGGACTTCCAACGTCGAGCACAGTTTTATGTAGACTTCATCGAGAGTGAGAACTCAAACGGGTTTCACGCTGATCAGGAGGCAGCGCGAATTCTGGGCGAATCGATCAACTTTTCACGCAAAGGCCAGGTAGCGTTGCGCGGTGGTCCAACCACGATCGCCGGCGCAGCCGCGAAATGACGCGCGCCTGGCGCCCGCGCTTCATTTTATCGATACGGTTAAAGTGTAGTTGGTGGCGCCTGCGGCGGTGTTGACGATCGAGAGCAGATGATCGCCGCCGGACATTTCGAGACTGAAATCCTTCCCGCTGGCCGAGCCCGCGTTGACAGTTACCGCACCGTTACCGGAGGTGATCTTGATCGTCATGACCTGACCTGCTCGACCATTGATCAGGTATTCCGTATACCCATTCGCCGATATCCTTCCGCGCACCGTCGCCGCACTCGTACCTTTTCGAAAACTTATCCGTTTCTGGGCCAACAACTCTGAGCTGACCACAACCAGCGTAAGCAAAACTGCAACAACCTGAACCCCGATTCTCTTCACCATTTTCCGTCCTTTCGCATCAACGTGATGTCGACGCAGAGTAACACGGGAAACGGCATCTATAACGTCTTCAATTCACGTCGTGGCCTCGATACGGTGGTTTCAATCGGAACTCACGCCGGCTGCGATACCAGGCCAGTGTCCTGCCTTCATTGGTTCCATCCGCTCGCACGCAGATGAAATAGACACCCCCGCTGGCTGGAGAAATCTCGCAGGTCTCCATGTTCTCCTCTCGCGTCACCCAATACGCTTTATATTTGCGTTTCTCAGAATCAGGCGCCGCCACGACCACGAGTCCATAGCGATTCGGATCCGATCTTGAAGGATCCACGACGATGGCGATCAGAAAATTGTCTCCCTGGTATGCTTCAGCTCCCCACCAACGGAGATACGGTTTTGACTTTACCTCGCCTGGTTGCGCCAGACGATATTTTTGCGAACGCTCAAACTTCGTCCACACTCGGAACAGTTCCTTTTTGCTCTTTACCCACTCATCAAGGTTCGATGACCAGGTAACGGGAACTGGCGTCGACGTCGCTTCCGCAGCGTTGGTATTAATGGCTGCCGGTGGTCCAGTTGTTTTCACCTGCTCGTGCGACTTGCACGAAGCCAGGAGTAGAAAAACGCAGGCCGCGATCAGGCCCTTCCGCAAACTTCCAGTCATCTGAGTTTCTCAATCAGACAGAATCAGGATTGACGGTGACTATTTAGTGTTCGTTTGCGCTTAACAACCACGGCGATAGCCGCGCTTGTTTACTGTGGAAAGCCACAAGGGAAGGTTCGTTATCTACTCAACGGGAAACGCCTTTGCGATCGATCGGTGTTATTTCGTTTCCTGCCAGCGCGTAAAAGTGATGAGTCCGGTGGGTACCGAGGATATTTATCGTTTCAGTCACCAGCATGTCACCAAGGCCGCCCCGCCTCTTGCGGACACGAACTTTCACGAATAGTTCCTTGTAGAAACCAGAGGTTTTCGCGTACAGGAGCCGGCCTTCGAAGTCGAATAACATAAGCCGCAGGTGAGAAGAGCCCGGCGTAAAGCCGAGATTGTATATTTCGACGAGCAGTAAACGCTGTTCACCGGTGCTATTTGAAACGACTTGAAACACGCGCGGCTTGAGCGACGGCGATAGATCAGGGTCCATCCCGAAGGTGACGCTATCAATGGCGTGGCGTAGAGTGGTTGCGGATTCGCGATCTAGTTTGCTGAGATCGCGGTTCAGGAACAAAAGCAGCACCGGCCACTGAGATCGTTGCGGCGGAACCATAACCTGAACCTGCTTCCGGCGGCACACGTCCAGCGTGCCCAGGCGTGCGACGGACACTCCCAGCGCGAATGTCGCCAAACCTGTCAGAACAAAGATGGTCCACCGTCTTGCAGCCTTCATGCTCGACTAGGCTACTCCTAAATCAGTGAACGAAGCAATCTAACAGCAAGAAGAGTCGCGAGACCGAGCAGGATCATCAAGAGGTTCGCGATTACCTGATATTTCATCCGGCACATAGCTCTCTCGTCCCAACACGCTATCGCTCAGCGAAAGTTCCTTCACGGCTCAAAAAAAATTTCATAACACCGCATGATACTTTTCCGGCGCTTCCTTCGCCTTACTAATTGTTAACGCGGATTGGGCCAACCAACGACGACCCGCGAGGGAGTAAACGTCAATCGCATCCGCCTCACGAATCTTGAAGGAGAAAAGGAAAGTGAATACCACTACATTTAATACGTCGACCCTTGAATTCCCAACAACTAACCTGCTACCAGCCATTTGTAAGCGAACGTTCTTCGCACTTCTCATCGTGGCTCAGCTATTGATCGTTGCGTCGATCACCAACGCGCAGCCTTACCAGACCATCAGCACTCAAAATTCCGTCGTCGGCGGCGATCTGAACAAGACCGTCACAACGATTCAGGAAGGCAACAACTCGTTAGACCGCTTCACCATGACGAAAGTCGTCAAACCCGTCTCCGGTGAGGCCGTAAAAGCCGCCATACTCCTGC
Organism: Pyrinomonadaceae bacterium; assembly: GCA_025922875.1. Classification (GTDB taxonomy): domain Bacteria; phylum Acidobacteriota; class Blastocatellia; order Pyrinomonadales; family Pyrinomonadaceae; genus PSRF01. The sequence continues at coordinate 841 of JAICGZ010000478.1, read as the reverse complement.
TGCCACCGCTGGGCAGTGGCTTCCCGAATTACGAAGCCAGTGAAAACGGTGATTACAACAACTCGTTCGCCGCATTTTTCGCGCGACGCAACTTTCTGGTTGTCGGATACTCGCCACGCGTGCAGGGACTCACTGCGGGTTCATGCGAGAGTGGCGCGATCGATTGCTCGCCCATGGCTGACTGGGGCCTGCAAACGATGGTCGACGACGTCGAATACATCCGGCAACAGATCGCCACCGAATACCCGGGACTCAAGATCGTCATCGGCGGTCTGTCGAATGGTAGCGTCGCTTCGCAAGCCAGCCTGAATGCCCATCCCAACGCCTACGCCGGCGCGATCCTGATCGAAGGCACAATCCATGACACGGATGCGAATGTCCGCGCGATCAATCAGAACTTCTGCAATATGTTCGACGGTTTGCTGGCAGGTGGTGTGTACTACGACGGGCAGAGTGGTCCAGGCATCAAGCTCATGAGCCAACTGGCCCAAAACGCGCCGAATGCACCGTCGCCGATTCCCGGTTTTCCGCCGGGACTGACGAATCACCAGGTGTTCGTGCTCGCTTTGAGCGCGCCGCCACTTTCACCGCTGACGCCGCGGCCCGGCTACTTCAACGTCGCCGGAAACTTCCTGGAAGACAAATTCACCTTCGCGAATGAAGCACTGGTCCACGCCAATATCGCAACCTTCGTGGACTACGCGACGACGAAATCGATTCGCGATCTGAGTTGTGGGCTGGCCGGTGACACTACGTTCACCAACAACCTCAGCGCGTTCAATGGACCAGTGATCATGTTCGCAGCCGGTCATGGCTTCGGCACCGCGATGTTCGACACTGC
>JAICGZ010000477.1 GCA_025922875.1 Pyrinomonadaceae bacterium | reverse complement strand
TGGTCCGTGCGTCAAGGGACTGTGCACTCCCGAACAATATCAGGAAGCAGTGCGCGACGTGAGGCTGCTGCTTGAAGGTCGAAACAAGGAACTGGCCGACGCGCTCGAGACGCGCATGTTTGAAGCGTCTGATTCAATGCATTACGAGCTGGCGGCGAAGTATCGCGATCTGCGCAAGACGGTGATTCGACTTTCCGAACAACAAAAGATGGCCACCACTTCGGAAAGCGACATCGATATTTTTGGTTACTACCGCGAAGGTCAGCGACTCGCATTGCAGCTCTTCACGATGCGCGAAGGCAATATCGTCGGTCGCAGAGAGTTCTTCTGGGAAGACTTGCCGGAAGATTCTTTCGACCCGGCTGAGTTTCTCAGTGACGTGCTCTCGCAATACTACGCGTCGGATTATGTGCCGCGCGAGATCTACGTGCCGGTGGATTTTCACGATCGCGAACTACTCGAAAAGGCCCTCACGAAACGAAAAGGTCGCCGCGTAAAAATCTACGATCCGCAGCGAGGCGAGAAGCGCGACATGATCGATCTCGTCGACAAAAACGCCAAGCTTGCCTTTGAGCAGCGCTTCCGAATTCTCAAACCGGATATGAAGCGCGTGCTCGAGGAGCTTCAGGAGACTTTGGAATTGCCGCATTTTCCCGCGCGCATTGAATCATTTGACATTTCGCACATCCAGGGCGCGGAGAATGTTGCGGGCATGGTTGTTTGCGACAACGGGAAGATGAATCGTTCTGAGTATCGGAAGTTCAGAATCAGGAGTGTCGAGGGTGCGAACGACGTTGCATCGATGCACGAAGTGGTTACGCGACGCTATCGCCGTCTGCTCGAGGAAGGAAAACCGCTGCCCGATCTGATCATGATCGACGGTGGCAAGGCCCAACTGAATTCGGCGGCAAACGCCATGAGCGAACTCGGGCTCGAAGCCATTCCGATGGTCGGCATCGTGAAGCCGCCGCAACGCCACAACGACGTCGCGTACCTGTTGATGAAAGGGCGTGAGCATGAGCCGATTTATCTCGACTCGCATTCGTTGATACTTCGTTTGCTGCAAATGATCCGTGACGAAACGCACCGGTTCGCGGTGACTTATCATCGCAAGCGCCGTGAGTTGCGTGATTTCACTTCTGAGCTAACTGCGATTCCAGGCGTCGGAGATAAACGGAAGGGAAGACTGCTGCGTCACTTCGGTTCGATTCAACGAATCTCGCGAGCGGGCGTAAATGAATTAACTCCATTCGTCGGGCGCAAGACTGCGGAAGAGATCGCGGACCACTTCGAGCGACAAAGGCTATTGGCAAAAGCAGCCACAGATAACACGGATAATAACGGATCAAACGGAGAAATAATTGATCCGTCATCATCCGTGTAAATCTGTGGTTTAAGTTCCCTGTCCCTCTTTCACACCACTAAACTCATACATCAAATACAGCTTTAACGAACCTTCGAGTACCTCCGCGCGGACGTCCTTCGCCCGGGCTTTAACAGCTCCGTTGCTCGCCTTGACCGGAATCATCAGCGATAACTGTTGCTCGGTCACGAGCACCAGCGGATTTATTCGTTGATCAATCGCGCTTTGCACGAACACAGTGATGAAGTTGTTTGCAATCGGGTTCACTCCCTCGAGATTCACACCCTCCACATCAACGTGCCCGTAAACGGTCTGCTTCTCTTGATCGAAACGCAGCCTAATCTGCGTTTGGGCCCAGCCTTTGAACTGCATGCAGCCGGCGAGGTTATAACTTCCGGTGAATGCCATCGGCGCGTAGACACTGCCATTGCGAAACTGCACACCAGTCTTCACGCCACTTCCCTCCGGCAAAAGCGTGATCATGTTTGTGCATCCCTGGAAGAGCGTCTGCTCGATGCGTTCCTCTCCCTTCGCCTGGCCCAATTGAAACGTTGGAGTCCCTAAACCGGAGAACGTCGCCGCCATTACAGCGTCAATAAAACTCTGCTCCAAGGCGATCACGACGGTTCCGGGCGGGTTCCCTCCTTTGTCGGGCGTCTGCACCGCTTTTCCCGGGGCAGATTTCGCCGACGGCGTGCCGAGGAAAAAGATCGAGGTGCCGACACCGAGTAGGATTCCCAGGACGAGCATTAGAAGGTATTTCATTTCTTCACCTTTTACTGGGTTGCGGTTGGACTTGGCGATGGTGAAATAGTTGGCGACGCCGTTGGTGACGGAGCTGGCGCAGTGTTCATGTTGGTCAACAACGTCCGAAGTACTGCCGCGACAGTGTTCGTTACTGCGTTTACCTGCGCTCTCACCTGTGCTTCAGGAACTTTGTTCATACCTGGAGGTATCTCGAATAGACTCGGGTCGACGTTCGTCTGAATGTTGCGCATTTCCGCGACCACTGTAGCACCTTTTACACCCTGAACATTGCCAGTGGCTTCGCTAAAGAGTTCAGCACGCAGCGGCAGACCCGTGTCCTTATCGACAAAAACAAACGACTCGGTTTTCACTTCGCCCGCCGACGTCTGCGTCTGCGCGGTTCGGGCGTAACGATATTTCAAAGCGGTCCTGCCCTGTTGCTGTTCTTCGCCGACGAATTCGATACCTTTAAGTCGATCAAGATGCGCCACTATTTGACCGGGCGTCATCAGCTTCTGAATCTGAAACCCCGTGGCCTCGGGCGTCAACTCCGCATACTGCTTTCGACCCGGAGCAATGCCGTATTGAACACCGTCACGTTCCAGGTAAATCAGATCGGAGCCGTCGGGTAACTTGAAAGAGAGCCGCCTGTCATTTCCACTGCGAGCAACTTCAGCGGACAGTGTCGGGATGCCGATGGTCTTCTCTCCGCCTTCGGTTTCCGCGCTGAGAACGAGTGTCGCCCGGTACGTGTCCGGTTCGCGTGCCGCGAATGTTGAAGGAGCGGTGTTGGCGTTGATATTCGTGGCGGCTGTTGCGTTAGCGTTGACATTGACGTTGGAGTTCACGTTGACGTTAGACACAGTGCCACGCGCGCACGCACTAACTGTGATCATTACTGCTGAAAGAGCTAACACAAGGACAAGGACCGGCGGTGTGTCGGTGTTTTTCATATTCGCATCTCCGAAGGTGCACGCATACGCGCGACGTTATTTAAACCGGGGGGTTGAAAGGGAAGGTAGATAGGATAGCCGCAAATGGATTACAAGACAATGGGCCATGATGCGGCATAACGCACCAACAATGAAGACATCTTTTCTATTTATGAAATGCTTACCACTTTTTAGTCATCATGATCAGGAAGTCGGAATTTTGGCTCCCGCGCAAGGTCTTTAGGATGTTAAGACCACTCGGCGAAAGCCCGGCGCTAGCGTTCTCCGCATACCTCGACCCCCTCCTGTCAGGGAATTCCCCTTGGCGGGGTTGCGGCCAGCCAGTCGTGGAGGCACCTGCCCAGAAAAAGCTTCCCGCAATTGGCAGACGCCCGGCGCCGGGCGCGATCGGATCATCGCCGGATCCACGAGTGAAATTTTTTTTGAAATGTTTGGCGGGGGAAAGTCATACAAGTTGATAACGTCGCTTTGACAAAAACCCCACGCGTAACTAATTCTCACCCCATGCTGTGTGCATGCCTCATAAAATGGCGAGCGACCTTCGTTTCAGTCGCTCGCCGATATTTTTTTGAATTGTGCCCCTCTTTGGAGTGCGGCGGCCCGGCGCCGCTTTGTTCCCGATCTAGCGTTATCGAGGCGAAAGCGGCGCCAGGCCGCCGCACTCAAAGGAGGTTTGCTACTGTTTTCGAATGTAGTTTCGATGGACCCAGGCATCTTTCTGCTCGCGATCCCGGGTTTCAAAGAAGATATTTCGGTCGTCTTCTCTGGTCACCATTCTGACGCGCGGCGTCACGTCCTTCGTCGCCGCGGT
>JAICGZ010000476.1 GCA_025922875.1 Pyrinomonadaceae bacterium | reverse complement strand
CTCGTTCGTAGCGAAACGGATGTTCGGGAATCAGAATCAGATGTGACTGTCCGGCAACGCCCGACCACAACGCGAGATGTCCCGCATGCCGTCCCATGACTTCCACGATCTGCACCCAACCGTGCGATCCCGCAGGCGTTCGCGAACGTTCGATCACTTCGGAAACGTTTCGCAGCGCGGTGTCGAAACCGAGTGTGTAATCGGTGCCGTTGAGATCCTTGTCGATCGTCTTGGGGACGCCGACGATCTTCACGCCACGCGGTGACAGTTTCGCCGCTACGCCAAGCGTGTCTTCACCGCCGCAAACGACGAGCGCATCGAGTTGAAGTTTCTGAATGTTCTCGAGAACTTCCTGCGACCGATCGATCGATTTGCCTTCTTCGTCCAACTGCCGAAACGGGTTCGTCCGCGACGAACCGAGATTAGTGCCACCGTCGCGGTCCCAGCGACGCACCGTTTCGCGATCGAGTTTTAATACCTCCGGCGCAGGATTCATCAGGCTGCGCCAGCCATCAAATAAACCGACAACTTCGAGTCCGAGTTCGGACCCACGATAAACCAACCCTTTTATAGCGGGGTTCAATCCGGGCGCGTCTCCGCCTCCGGTTAACACACCAACACGCAATTCAGCCATCTCTTCTGTTTTTTCCTCTTGATTTAAATGAACTCTGCGCTCAGAGTATGACGCGTTAGCAGAACCCGCAACTCCACATCAAACTTTTTTGAGGATGACGCTTATGAACCGTTGGCAAAAGCATGTTTTTGTGACTGTGACGTTCCTAGCTCTCGTGGGCTCGATCGCGAGCCCAATCAACTTCGCCGCGTTGGTCCAGGATAAGCCCGCGGTAGTGACCGGCGCAGATCTGACGCGCCTTGTGCCGAGCAGTTACTATTTCAAGGGCCAGAGCGCACCGACGCAGATGCGCAACACAGCCGCCGCGAAACTCGGCCCGGAACGATTCGTCATTGTCGGACTGGTGGATACGTCCGGCTACTCTGCCGAGGTTCGTGCGAAGTATGAAGGCTTCTTCATCACGGATTCACCGATAAAAATCAACGGAGAGTCGCTGCCAACGGGAGCGTATGGATTTGGATTTTCAAATGACGGCAAGATGAGAGTGATGGACATCGCGGGCAACGACGTGCTGTCGGTGTCGTCGACAAACGACAAAGATCTCAGACGGCCGCGCCCGTTGCTGATGACAACCTCGGAGCAGGGAATTCGTTTTTATAGTCGCCGCGATTACGTTGTGATCACGGCCAATTAAGTCTGTGGCTAGATCAAGCGGTATTCTCCTCCATCCGACGTCACTGCCGAGCCGTTTTGGTATCGGCGACCTCGGACCGGAGGCTTACAAGTTCGTCGATTTCCTCGTCGAGGCCGGTCAGAGTCTCTGGCAAGTGTTGCCGTTGGGACCGACCGGCTACGGCGACTCGCCTTACGCCTCGTATTCCGCATTCGCTGGTAACACGCTGCTGATCAGTCCGGAACGATTGGTTCAAGACGGACTGTTGGACCAGTCTGAGCTTGAAGAGGCGCCGGTTGGACCAGTCGACTACGGGTATGCTCATCAATTCAAAGCGAAGCTGTTGGCGCAAGCTTACCAGCGCTTTGGTAAGACGGATCCCGTTCATCTTCGAACTGAATTTGAAGAGTTCAGGAACTGCGAGTCTCACTGGTTGGACGATTACGCGCTTTTCCGAGCGTTGAAAGACGAGCATGGTGGCGCCGCCTGGACAGAGTGGGAAACCACTGAGGATGCGAGCGAACGGCTTGAGTCTAAGATCGAAGCACACGCGTTTTACCAGTTTCTCTTCTTTCGCCAATGGACGGCCTTGCGCGGTTACTGCCACGACCGCGGCATCAGCATAATCGGCGACTTCCCAATCTTTGTGGCCCATGACTCAGCGGACGTCTGGATCAATCCGGAACAGTTCAAGCTGGACGCTAACGGCAAACCATTAGTCGTCGCGGGCGTGCCGCCGGACTACTTCAGCGCCACCGGACAGTTCTGGGGAAACCCTTTGTACGACTGGGAGCGAATGCGCGCCAATGGATTCAAGTGGTGGATCGCACGTGTCCGCGCGATCTTCGCGATGGTCGACATCGCCCGCGTCGATCACTTTCGAGGCTTCGCGGCGTGTTGGGAGATTCCAGTCGGCGACAAAACGGCCGAACGCGGCCGCTGGGTTGAAACGCCGGGTAGCGAGCTGTTCAACAGCATTCGCCAGGCGCTGGGCGAACTGCCGATCATCGCCGAAGACCTAGGCGTCATCACTGCCGATGTCGTCGCCTTGCGCGATGAGCTTGGCCTTCCGGGAATGCGCGTGCTCCAGTTCGGTTTCGGTGGCGATCCAAAGACCAGTGTCGATTTGCCTCACAATTACGTGCGGAACGTTGTGGCTTACACCGGCACGCACGACAACGATACCGCCGCGGGCTGGTTTAAGAGCGTGGCCGGCGCCGGGTCGATCCGAACCGCGACGGAAATCGATCAACAGCGACAGTTCTGTTTGCAGTATCTGAACAGTTCGGGTGAGGAGATTCATTGGGATTTCATCCGCGCGGTTTGGGGGTCGGTGGCAGACAGGGCGATTGCGCCGTTGCAGGATGTGCTGGGTCTCGGGAGTGAAGCGCGGATGAATTTGCCGAACAGTAGCGAGGGAAATTGGTCGTGGCGTTATGAATCCGGCGCTCTCACAAGCGACCTGGCCCTGCGCCTGCGGGATCTCACGCGTCTCTACGGCCGCAATTCCCGGTAAATGTTTCACGATTGTGTTACATGTTTAACGATTTGATCGAATGTACGGGTACGCGCACCAAGTTAAACCAGGTTGTGGTATTAAACATCTTCCCTTTGTCCCCTACAGTTTTCTGGTCAATAAAACAGGGATAGATCCCGAAGGATAACGTATGCGCAAGGGAAGGACGTTAGCTGCTTCGTTAGGTGTCTTGTTTCTCCTCGTTCTCACCGTTTCGTCCGCAAAAGCTGATAGTTTTCGCGCCAGCGACATGATGGTGAAGTTGAACAACATCGAAGACCACCTCCAACTGAATCTTCCGGAACAGAGTCGAGCTGGAACGACGCTTCTTTTTTCGGAGGTATTTGAAAACAATAACGGTAAACACCTCGGTTTTAGCATCGCGCAGTCGATCAACCGGGGCAACAAGTTTGGCCTCTTCAAAGGGCCGCAGAATTTCGCGAACGGCAATTCGGGTAGCGTTTCCGCCGGTGGTGGGACTGGCGGGAGTGAGGCCACCATACCGAATCCGGAGCCGGCGGCAGTGTTTCTGCTGGGGACCGGCCTGGCTGCGGCAGGGGCGTTTGCGCGGAAGCGTTTCCGGAAATCCAAAGATTGACGGCAGCGGCACAACGAGCTTGTTTCTGAGAGTGTGATTTGAGGGCCCGTCCCCGACGCATGGCCCAACCGTTCTCTTGCCGGTGACGGCCCAACATCCGAGGGGTGTTGGGCCGTCGTTTTTGGTCCTACCAGTTTTATTGGGATAGGTGGGAAAAAGGTGGTCCTCGAGGGTTGGACCTATGGTAAACTCCGGGCCTCGAAGTTCATTCAAGGCCGACACAGTTTTGTGGCAAACTTAGGCCAAATGATTGTTGACACAGGGATTGTATTAGTGTAATAAATCCCAAGTGTTACTGCCTTTCCGGGCCGTAATTTTTCATGCATTAAGGGCCTTTGGACGGGTTTGGAAACTCAAATCAGTTTTTCCCACGACTGTGAGGGCCGTCGCGGTACGCAATAAAGACCTTTGTGTTTCACTATACGGGAGGAAAGTTAATGACTAGCAAATCTTGGAGCCGCAAGTCTATCGCGACTGTTGTGGCGGTTGCCGTTTTGAGTGTTTACTCAATGGTGGTATTGGCCGCACCAGGCGCCAAGGCCTCGGGCGAGTTGT
>JAICGZ010000475.1 GCA_025922875.1 Pyrinomonadaceae bacterium | reverse complement strand
ATCACTTGAACAGACGGCCGAAAGCTGGCAGCGATTCGCCGCGACGATGCTTTTGAAATTCACGAACCCACGACTGAACTGCCGTGGACCATCTATTTAGGTCGACGGTACATTTGACCGCGGCTTGAGCTTCCGGGCCTTGCGTTCCCCTTTCTTAACGAGTTTGACTGATGGTTCTGCGTTCATGTCTTCTGCTTCCTCTGATGGGTGGAATGCGTGCACGTACTGAAACCATCTGAAGAGAATCGTCTGAATGGATAGCTAGGCTAGATCGGGTGGAAGTGTCCGTCCGTGCACTAACAAACATATAGACACACAAGTGTAAGCTCATTAGCCTTCAGCATCACCGCATGTTCTGATTGGAAGATTCTGTCATTCCTTCCTCAGTGTGTCTTTTCCTATGTGTGCTGACGCACAGACCGCCAGTCTGTTGAGTCGTAAACTCATTCGTAGTCGTTCTTTAGACGAATCACTCTCGACACCCGAGACCAACCACCTCCTTCTTGTGCCGTTTGTGCTTGCCAAGGATGGCCATAGTAAATCGAGGCGCGGTGATCTAATGCCGCGTTCCATAATCACGTGATATCAAGAAGGGCAGAAATCATGGATTCCAATGAAGAGACGGTACAGAAGCGGGTCGTAGTCGATAGGCCGTACCAGCGCAGCGAGGTTGTGACCGAAAGGACAGAGAGAGGCCCGCGCGAATCGGGTCTTTCAGTGGGAACGATCGCCATAATTGCAATTCTCGCGATCGCGGCTATGGCCGCGATTCTGTACATAGTCAGTAATAGAAACGCGAATGAGTCGGCCAACCGAAACGCGAATCTGGAAGTGGCCAGCCAGGCGCAGCAACCGGCTACGATAGTTCAACAACCCGCGCAGCAAGCACCAGTGATCATTCAGCAACCCGCGGCGCAACCGGCGCCTGTGATCATTCAGCAACCAACCCTGAGAGACAATGCGAGCGATGATGCAAACATGCAGGAAGTTGCAACAAAAAGACTGGGTGAGGAGACGGACATGAATGCAGTTTCTATAACTATCACCGACTCACAAGCAGTCTTGACAGGAACCGTCTATTCAGCCGCCATAAAAGCGAAGGCCGAGCAGATAGTAAAGGCTGTTCGAGGCGTGAAATCGGTCGACAATAAGATTGTCGTTTCGGGAGAGTGAACAGTCGTAATGGGAGCGCTGGCTCGAAGGGATGCCTATTTCAACGTTAGCACAGCGAGCCATTCAGTTAAGCGGCTTCTCACGAGAATAAGTTCTGCTTAGTTTAAAGAAGGCCTGAAAGCCGGGCTGAATTCCACAGAGGACACGAAGAACTGGCAAGCCGGTATTGAATTGGGCCAGGAACTGAAAGACGAAGGTGAGAACAGAGAGCCGGTTTCTGAAATCCTTTCTAAGGAATCCTCAACTCCGCTTTTTTATTAAAGATCGTCAAGGAGGCAATGAGGGAAACGCCCAGGACGAGAAGGATGAAACGGAAGAATAAGTTCTCCGTATTGACCTAATAGATTTTTTGTGTAGGTATGTGACACATACGTGATGTCGTCGTCCTCTGTTTCTGTGACTTCCTTGTGCTCATTCCCGCGAGGATTGAGGCTGCTATCGTCGGCCTCGTAAGCATCCTGGATGTCTTGATCGCCGATCACGTCTATTCCCCTCTAAGGTTCGTTTTGGACTTTCGGATCCTCCTTCTTGGCCTCTGCCATTGCCTCCGGCTCTAACTCTTCCGCGCTCTTGTTCAATTTGATGAACAGGCCCCACGCGGCGAGCAGCACGCCCGTTGCGGTCCCGACAGCAGCCGCCTGAATAAGTCGCGAAGTGTCACCATGAGCAAACTGGAAGACAGAAACCAGAGTTTCGATTGAAAGAGCGACGATGACGACAGCCATGAACCGCGATAAAAATCTTCGAACCCGAGTCGGCGCACTCACCTGCACCTCTCGTTGCACTTCCTCTTCAAGGATCGTTTGTCCTAGTTCGAGCGCAACCACAGCAATAGTTAGCAACCCGATGCTTTCAAGGATGGCGTTGAAGCGTTCTTGGAGGGGTAAACCCCCAGTAGGATTGATCCCGTGCCACAACTCCAGCACGGCAAAGAAGATCAAAGAGAGGGCGCAGCAAATGAATAGGAAGATGATACCGGAATAACCTAAAACAAATACTTTCCGGATTACCTTCAATGCAGGAGCCTCCTTCTAACGCCGACAGATGTTTGTCACGCCCTGATTCTGATCCGCCCAGGGGCGTACCCAGGCTTCAAGGCCTTTGATAGCCGCGCACTCGCGCTTTAAGTTGAGCTGTCCGAGGGTCTTGTTCAAACGTCACCCACCCTTCGCGAGTCGCATGGCGCGGCACAAAAGGGATCTCGAAATCCCCTCGCGCTTTCACTTCACCGCCGCTCTCCATAACCACCTCAATGCGCACGCCCTCGGCTGTTTCATCGCCGTGATTAACTACAGTGACGGGCACAATGAAATTGAATTGACGTTGTTCCGGAGTTCCCAGGCGAACCTCGAGGCTGGGTGGTTCGTGGCCCATCGAGGCGCCGGCGTATATGAGATATCCTAACGTTGAGGAAACCAGGATTAGTCCGAGGGCAAAGACAATCCACTCGAACCAATTCTTTTGTAGCTTAGTCATTGCAGCAATAGCCTTCCAGCGGATGCGCCGAGTGTAGCGGCCAATCCGAGCGCCACGGTCTGAGCCAGGGCGGTGAACATTGTTACGCCGTCAAACCGACCGAAGAACCAGAGAATCAATGCCGAAGAGCTTAGCGCAATCGCGTAAGTAACCACAGTGCCTAGCACAATAAGTGTTGGATGGTCCGCGCGAACAAATTCCCCCGCGCCTTTGAAATCGCTGTAGTGCAGAATCAGGAAGGCAATCAAAAGCGAAAACACTGCCACTCCTATTAGTTTCAACCAGGACGTCTGAATTCCGATGATGACGACTTCGTCAGTCGGCGCGAGATTCGCCGCAAAGAGCACGGCGCCGCAGAAGGCAAAAACGATCTGGGCACCGAAGTGAATTCCGTCCCTGTCCGAATTCCCTCCCATTCCCTCGTCCTTCCCGCCCGCGCCAAGCTGCGCCGCGCCGACAGAAACGCCGATTGCTACAGTCATGGCTTCCAACACGATGACTCCGACAATTTCATTGATTGGCATCTCGAAGGTTATGCGCCCAAGAAGGAACAGAACCAGCGCTGCGAGAAAAAGACCGATGCCCATTTCTTCGACGGAGTCGATTGCGACTTCCGTCATACTCCTATCGCGCCTTAAACCCGCATATCGATTGTAGCCAAGTAACAAAAGGAACGTTGCCGATACATAGGCTAGCAGCCGGTAAGGATGCGTGTTAAATCCCGCCCACCACATTTCCATGGTGTACAGCAGAGGGAGGCTGAACATCAGGCCTCCTGCCACGCCGCGTCCGTATTCCCGCAGCGATTCAGTGATGGAGCGCTCTTTAATTTTTGTGGACTTGCGACGTGACATAAACAGAAGCCGTGACGTGCGACGACGAAAGGTCTATCAAGGCTATTCGCAATGCGGAGTGTCAGGGGTTCAATCCCCCTCTGCTCCACCGCTCCTTCTCTTCAATCACTTACAAGCGTGCACACAAATCTGCTAAAGAGTCGTTTGGCGTGCCTCCTTGAAGTTGTCTCTCTCCAATCTCTTAAAACAAAGGATCGCGCCGCTTGAGATCGCAACGCCGCTGACTTCTTAAGTTCGAATTCTGATGCTGCCCGAATTACTGGTCTCTCCGTGCGCTTTGAGTGTGATGATGCAGGTGCCAACTGATATGTTATCGGGAAGCCTAAAAACGACCTGGCTAAACAAAGAATTCGGCACCGGACGCACATCCTCAGCCGCAATTTCGTAAGACTGGTTGTTACTATCAACTAAAATCACCT
>JAICGZ010000474.1 GCA_025922875.1 Pyrinomonadaceae bacterium | reverse complement strand
TCCGACGTCTACAGATTTTTCCAGCGTCAGTCCGGTGAGTTTCCTGGCGACGTGGCCTCGATGTTTGATGCGAATGATGATCTCCTGGCCCAGGTAGCAGCCTTTCGTGTAACTGATCGCGTCGTCGGGAATGGCTTCGAGGACCACGTTCGTTTCGTCCATGTCCTGACCGTGTCGCGGAATACCGGCTTCGATGCGTAACGTTTCAAGCGTTTCTGGACTTACAGGCTCCGCACCGGCGGCGATCAGCTTCTCAGTGATCGCTGCGACCTCATCGGTGTTAATTAAGAGGTCATAACCGTCTTCACCGGTGTGGGTCGCTCGAATCGTATTCAGGCCGTGTACCACTTCAGCCGCACGTTTGCCTTGCACGGTTAACAACGCGATCTCGTTGCTTACGTCTGTAACTTTGAAGTCACCGGCCAGAGTGAATCGCGAGATCGTCTTTAAAACTGCATCATGCGATGCGGATTCCGTGTCGATCAAAAATCCTTCGTCCCGGCGCGTTATACGAACAGCGCCAATGATGCGTCCCTGCACGGTCGGAAACACGGCGGGCAGCCACGTGGTTTCCGTCGCGAGCTTGATGTCATTTGTTATCAGGCCGTTCAAAAATTGAACAGCTTCGGAACCGGTAACACGGATCCGGCTCCGCGATGCTGAGAGGTCGATTAATCCCGCGCCGCCCTCGCGTACGGATTCATAGTCAGTCATTGTTTTGTTCAACCACCTTGCCCACGACCTTGTAATCCTGCAACTGCTCCGCCTCGCGACGGTGTGACGCCAGCACCTGCGGGCTCGGATGATAAATCGGCACGAGCACGCGGCCGTTCCACGATTGCACCTTTGCCGCCGCCTCTTTCAGGTTCAACTCATGATACTGAATGCGCTTCAGTGCTTCGAGCGCAACCGAACCCAGCGTCACGATCACTCGCGGATTTACAAGCGCAATCGTCCGCTGTAGAAACGTTGAACAGTTCGCGAGCTCTTTTTGCGTCGGCCTGCGGTTCGCGCCTGACTCCGCACGTGGATTACACAGCGCGGCGCTCGTGATGAAGATCTCTTCGCGTGTCAGGTTGATCGAATTCAGGTAGCGATCGAAATTCGCGCCCGACTGGTCACCGGAAAACGGGATGCGCGTGCGATCGGCGCCCTTGCGTCCGGGCGCTTCACCGATGAACATCACCCGCGCGTCCGGCGAACCGTTCAGTTCACTCAACACGGCGCTGCGTCCGCACATCGCCGGACACAAAGTGCACCCGGCCGCCTCCGCCACCAGATCCGTGAACAGTTTCTTCCGTGACGATTTCATTTATCGATCGTGATCTCGCGAGTCGCGATGTTGAAATCGCCGTTGCGATAGGGCCAACCATCTGGACCAATCAACTCAACACGAATCGTGTGCTTCCCGGGCAACCAACCGGTCAACACAACCTGCTCCCAACGATCGATCCATTGCATGTCGTCATCGTCGACCATGTATCGAACACGATACTCGCCCCCCTCGCCGCGAAGTTTCACACGATGGAGCGAGAAGTCGATCACCACCTCCTCGCCTTCTCGAAAGGTCTGGTCTTTCTTAGGGAGATTCAAAACCAGTAACGGCTTCCCTAAACTTGACGGGTTGTACAGATTATCGGAATACGACTCCAGCGGCGTCCGTGGTCCAGGCCTTCTCTCGTCGCGCAGCACTTGTCGCGGCGGCGGCTGCACAACAGTCGTCGCCGTTGTGTGCTCGCTGTCAGCGTTGCCGGAACACCCCGCAAACAAAAAAACGATCATCACGATTGCTAAATAGATTTTCATCGAGTTTTTCGCATACACATTTAATCTAGACATTTCGCAAAGGCAAATGTAAGAATCCCGCCGAACGGTCCAACAAGTCTTCTCAGGGTCAAAATTTCTATGAGTACGAAAAAACTTCTTCTACTTCTTATTGCGCTTGTCGTTGCGATCGTAGCAGCTTGCCGCAGTCAAAACACTTCGCCTGCAACCGGATTCACGCCGGAGATCCAGCCGCTACCGGCTGCGCTCACCACCTACGAACCAATGGTGATTCCGGCAGACAATCCGATGACGCCGGAAAAAGTCGCCCTCGGGCGGCAGTTGTTTTTTGATGAACGTTTGAGCGTCGACGGATCAAAGTCGTGCTATTCGTGCCACGTTTGCGAGCATGGTCTAACTGACGGTTTGCCGAAGGCGATTGGACCAGGAAACAAGACGCTGCCGCGGCACAGCCCGACGCTCTGGAACATCGGCTACCACAAAGAGTTTTACTGGGACGGCCGCAGCCCGTCGCTCGAGAAGCAGGCGATGGCAGCATGGACCGGCGGCAACATGGGCGTCGGCGATAAGCAAGCGGAGGTCGTCGCCAGGATCAACGCGCTGCAGGGTTACAAGTCGCAGTTTCAGAAAGTGTTTCAGAGCGACGCGACCGCCGAGAACATCATGAAAGCGCTCGCGGCGTTTGAGCGAACAATCATCAGCGGGAATACGGCGTGGGACCGTTACCGGGCCGGCGACAACACGGCGATTAGCGAGAGTGCGTACCGTGGCTGGAACATCTTCCAGACGATCAAGTGCAACCAGTGTCACGACGGCGTGCTGTTTACGGATCAGCAGTATCACAATATCGGGATCGGGATGGACCAGCCGACGCCCGATGGTGGCCGGGCCAACTTTACGAAGAAGCCGGAGGATACGGGCGCATTCAAGACACCGACGTTGAGAGACGTCGCGAGATCAGCGCCGTATTTTCACGATGGCAGTGCGAAGACGTTGGAAGAGGCGGTGGATATTATGCTGGCGGGCGGAAAGCCGAATCAGTATCTCGACAAGAAAAACCTGCAACCGCAGAGAGTCTTACCGGAACAGCGGGAGGACTTGTTGAACTTCCTTCGTTCGCTGAACGTCGACTGTACGCTGACAAAGCCGCCGCTGCCCCAGCAGTGATGCGACGCGGGGACGCGGCGAAGGGCAGACGCGGGGAAGCGGAGACGCAGGGACGCGGAGAAGGGCAGACTCGCGGAAGCGGAGACGCGTCTCCCTTTCTCCGCGTCTTCCGTTCCCCGCGCGTCTTCTCTTCCCGTTTCCCAACAGCCTCACGCGCGGGCCGTTTGCACCCCCGTGATCTTCTTGAGCCGCTCTTCGACAGTCTCCCACGCGATGTTCGAGAAGAACGCCTCGATGTATTTCGGACGCTCGGCGGGTTTGTAGTCGAGCAGAAACGCGTGCTCCCAAACGTCCATCACCAGGATCGGCGTAAACCCCGCCACGTTCCCAGTCTCATGCAACGTAATCCAGTGGTTTGAAAGCCGTCCATTCGCCGGATTCTGGTAACAGATGGCCCAACCAACACCGCGCATCTTCCCAATCCCGACAAAATCCGCCTTCCAAACATCATAACTACCAAAACTCGTCTCAGCCGCTTTCGCAAACTGCGACGTCTGCACCGGATCGCCAGTCCCTCCGCCTTTTTGAAGATTATCAAAATAGTACTCGTGCAGGACCATGCCGTTGTACTCAAACCCGAGCCGCCGCGTGAGCTCAGAGTAGGCAGGCATCTCTTCCTGATCGACGTTCCCGTCCTGGATAAACTCCGCGATCTTCTCCGTCAGCTTGTTGGTTTCCTTGACGTAACCTTCGTACAACTTGAAATGCATCTCGAGCGTTTCGTCTGAAATTCCCTTAAGACCGCTGAGGTTGAATTGGCGTGGGGTATAAGTGCCAGTTGAACTCATCACATACCTCCAGATTGAAAAAGTAGGGATGTGGAGAATATGACGAGGGAGTGTCGCGAATACGTTGTGAGGCTGGTGATTTATTGTGGTGGATCCGAGTTTTCCACTCGGATCCACCGCCTTCAGTTATCTTCCGAAAGCTACCCAATCCCCGTGCGACGTCGCCATAAACAGCAGCATCGGCAACGATAGCCACGCGTTTGT
>JAICGZ010000473.1 GCA_025922875.1 Pyrinomonadaceae bacterium | reverse complement strand
GACAGCACGTTGACTCCTGAACAGGCGAAGCATGTGTTGGGTGGTGAGGCGACGATGTGGGCCGAATGGGTAACGCCGGAAACGATCGACTCGCGCATCTGGCCGCGCACCGCAGCAATCGCCGAAAGGCTTTGGTCTCCGCGCACTGTTACTGATATTCCAGACATGTATCGTCGACTCGCAGTGATTAGTCTTCAATTGGAAGAACTGGGCCTGACGCACAAAAAGAACCAGGACATGATGTTGCGACGCCTCGTGCGCAACGATGATATTGGACCACTGCGCACACTCGTCTCGGTTCTCGAGCCGGTGAAGGAGTACCGGCGATATCAGATGCGTCCGCAAACAATGCTTAGCCCACTGACGGGCGCGGTTGATGCGACAACTCCTGACAGCGAAACGGCGCGTAAGTTCTCGTGGATGGTAAAAGAGTTTATTGACGACGCTCCGCGTCATCAACTTTTTCAGGCTGAGTTAAGTCAAATGCTGGCCGGCTGGCAGACTTCCGGCGCGGCGCTTGATCCGATTATCGATCGTTCTCCCGCACTCAAGGAGATCAAACCCCTCGCGCAAAACCTGACGCAACTGGGCGAAACGGGATTGGAGGCAGTCTCTTATTTGAAGCTTGGCGTGCCGCCGCCGAGGGAATGGCGTGAAGCTAGCATCGCTAAATTGGATGAAGCAGCAAAACCGCATGGAGCGTTGGAGTTTGTGGTGGTTGCGGGTGTGAAGCAACTCGTGAACGCCGCCGCCGAAATGAAGAAGTAGACAGGATTCACAGGATAAATCTTGTAAATCTTGTAAAATCCTGAAATCCTGTGATGCAATTCGGACTCTCATTGTTATTGATCGTTGCCGGCTTCATCGGTAACGATCAATGCCTATCGTGTCACGAAAAACAGCGTACGTACCTCAGCACCGCACATCACTTAACCTCACAAGCAGCCACCGCAACTTCGATTGCCGGTAGCTTTGCGCCCGGAAAAAACATCCTCCGAACCTCGCAACGCGAACTGCACTACCGCATGGAGGCGAGAAAAGACGGCTTCTTTCAAACAGGAATACTCGGCACACCACCCGACACAATCTCAATCTCTGAACGCGTCGATTTCGTTATCGGCTCCGGCCGTAAAGGCCAAACTTATCTCTACTGGGGCAAAGAGGATCAACTGTTTCAACTGCCCGTTTCGTATTGGACCGAAGTCGCCAGTTGGGTCAACAGTCCCGGCTATGGAGACAGATCCCTGGAGTTCAGCAGGCCAGTGGCGCCACGTTGTCTCGAATGCCACGCATCATTCTTTGAGGCCGTCACAGACTCAGGCCTGGCTAATCAATATCGCAGATCCAACTATGTGCTTGGTGTCTCTTGCGAGAGGTGCCATGGACCAGGCAAACAACACGCTGAGCTAAACGCGCCTGGGGCTCCGAAGCCTGTGGACCAGGCGATCGTTAACCCGGCGAAACTACCTCGCGATCGCCAACTCGCGTTGTGTTCGTTGTGTCATGGAGGAATCGGAAGCGCAAAGGCGCCGGCCTTCTCTTTCACAGCGGGAGACGCGCTGGAGGATTTTATCCGGCTCGACATTCCAAAAGAGGATGAACCTCTCGATGTTCATGGGAACCAGGTGGCGTTGCTGGAGAGGAGCAAGTGTTTCAAGTCGTCAACGATGACCTGTTCGACCTGCCACGATGTGCACCTGCGCCAGCGCGACGCCGCAGAGTTTTCCGAAAAATGCATGGGATGTCACAAGGTTGAGAGTTGTGGACTGTTTCCAAAGCGAGGCCGAACGATCGTTGGAAAATGCGTCGACTGTCACCTGCCCAACCAAACATCAAACGTGATCTTCTCAACGCACGACGGCGTGCGCATCAGGCCAAAGGTGCGCAACCACTGGATCAAGATATATCGTTAACGGATTTTTCCCGCAAAGGCGCAAAGGTGCAAAGAAGACTCAAGTTCTAACTTTGCTTCTTTGCGCCTTTGCGGGAAATCGCCTTCACCTTGGTGGTGGTTCGTTAGGTTTTGCGATGCGAATCCAATGGTCCGTGAATTCCGCGTGCATGCCGCGCAGCTCAACTTTTGGCATGTGGCACGTCGCGCATTTTTTTGTGCTGACGGGACAGGCCGCGGCATTACGTCGCTCGGTCTTCGTCTCTTTAGCAGTCGTTAGATGACACGCAAGACACTTTGAGTCGTAATAAGATGTATCCTTCTGCAACTTCTCGTGCGGATTGTGACAAGCCAAACAACTGATTCGCGGATCGTTCGTGTTGTGCCCGCGGCTATTGAACATCCGATACGGCTGAAACCGGATGTTGTTGATGGACGACTGGCCTGGCAAAAGCATCGTCTGCTCAAAACTCGTATGGCAAGTTCCGCAAAACGATTGTGAGAGCTCGTGTGCGCCCAGACCGCCGGGGTTGAAGATCTGCGGCTCATCAAACCTTTTCTCCTTCATCGCCACCAGATGTTTCTCACCTGGCCCATGACATGCCTCACACCCAACGCCCGGACTCAAGCGATCAAGTTTCAACTCCAGTCCATTGACCGCGCCCGTAGTGTGACAACCAAAACACTGTTGCGGTTCATCACCTCCAATCGCGCGTCCGAGTGCGTCCTCGAGCGACGTGGGCACAGAGGTCCGGTGGCCGATCGTGAAATCAAGTTCGCGAAGCTTTTGAAAATAGCTGACGCGCGTTTCGTAAAGCATGTCGTTGTGACGAAAGATATAAGTCTGCCCGACGTGGCCCTGGCCAAAGCAGTACAGTACCGGTTTCGCGATCGTCTTTACGCCATCAGTAACCGAATAAATGACGCTCTCGCCTTTACGCGCGAGTTCGTACGTGTAAGGCCCGTTGCGGAATGTCAGCCGCCCACGCGCAGTCACAATCCGGCAGTCAGGTGCGACTTCCAAAGCCTGGGCCATCGGCGTAGTTAGCTGTGTTGCCTCACGAGGGTGGCAATCGACGCATGCTTTATTGCCGACGAAGCGAATGCCGCGAGTGTCGGCATTGGGACGCCATTCGGAGAAGAAAGTGTCTGACTGTGCGTGGCAGAGAACAACAATCAATCCACAGATTGCACAGATGACACAGATTGTTTTTAAAGCCAAAGTCACTTCTTAACTAAACCCGTGCCCTCGACGACTTTTACGTAAGTGTTCAAAGGAACATTTGTGAGCCGATCAACCTTGCCGCTGGGCCAACGTATCTCTACAGCATCGAGCTTCGTTGCTGCGCCTAGCCCGAGTATCTCACGCGGATCGTGTGAAGAAAGATAACTTCCGCCACCAATCTTCAAGCGGCTTCGTTTCACTGCTCCGGCTTGCCATGTTATGACCGCCCCGACTGCCGCGGGATTACTCTTCGTCGCCACGAGATGCAGGCCAACCCAGTTGTTACGATTGCCACCCTCGTTACGCAACAACAGTGGAGGCTCGCCATTGTTTGAAGTGAGCACGTCTGCATCACCATCGTTGTCGAAATCGCCGAGGGCCATGCCGCGACCGGAAAACATTTTGCTGAATACAGGTCCCGCGTTCGCGCTCACGTCTTTGAAAGTGCGACCGGTATTCTCAAACAGCAACAGCGGTTCCTTGTAGCGCACGCGCGCGACTCGCGATTCAATCATGTCGTCGGGATGCCCGTTAACGAGAAACAGATCAGGATCGCCGTCGTTATCGTAGTCGAAAAACTTCAAGCCCCAGCCGCTGAGTAACTGTGTCGCTGGCGCGATCTCGCCAGGCTGATCGGTAAAGATCAACTCCTTTTCGTTCCGGTAAAGACTGAAAAACTCCTGATCGATGTTGGCGACGAAGAGATCCTGCCACCCGTCGCCGTCGAAGTCAGCCGCGTCGACACCCATTCCCGAGCGAGGCCTACCTGCTTCTCCGTACGCAACGCCGGCCGCCAAACCAATCTCCTCGAATTTTCCGCCGCCCTTGTT
>JAICGZ010000472.1 GCA_025922875.1 Pyrinomonadaceae bacterium | reverse complement strand
AGTCGACTGGTCGATGCCTTTAAGAAGCACTGGCCCGAATATCTGATGGAAGCGGCCGAATTGGGTCTGTTCATGTTTTCCGCATGCGCATTCACTGTTTTGTTGTATCACCCGTCATCGCCGCTAGCTCAAACGATTCACGATGGTGTGTTGCGACGGCTCATGATGGGAACGGCGATGGGGTCGACGGCAATAGCCATCATCTTTTCACCATTAGGCAAGCGGTCCGGAGCGCACTTCAACCCATCTGTGACCTGGACATTCTTTCGGCTCGGCAAGATCGAAGCGTGGGATGCGGCCTTCTACACACTGTTTCAATTCGCCGGCGGTATCGCAGGCGTAATGCTCGCGTCGTTCACGCTCGGTAAATTAGTCGCGCATCAATCAGTCAATTATGCAGCAACGCTCCCTGGTCCACATGGACCAGCCGTCGCGTTTTTTGCTGAGGTTCTGATCTCTTTCATTCTGATGTCGATCGTTCTCGCTGTTTCTAACACGAAACGTTTGGCGCGGTGGACAGGGGTATTCGCAGGGGTTCTTGTCGCAGCTTACATAACGATCGAGTCCCCAATTTCGGGCATGAGTATGAACCCCGCGCGGACGTTCAGTTCCGCAGTTGGCGCTCATATTTGGATGTCACTGTGGATCTATTTTCTCGCGCCACCGCTCGGAATGTTCTTGGCAGCGGAAGTTTACCGGCGACTGAATGTGAGGCGGACAGTCGCCTGCGCAAAGCTACATCACCATAACAACAAGCGTTGCATCTTCCGATGCAACTTTGAAACTGAACGATAAGGAGACGAAATCATGAAACATCGACAGCTCGCGATTGGCGTGGCGCTGCTGGCAGTTTGTTATCTGAGCCAGTTCACCATCGCAGTCGCAACGCGAAAGAGTGAACCAACCAAATTCACGGTTCGCGTGGAAAACATTTCGAGCCCGGAAGGTATGACGGCTTCGAACGGCGAGAAGTTTCCGTTCGCGTTATCACCCGGAATGTTCGTGCTTAGCGGTAAGAAAGCAGCATTTTTCACTGAAGGAAAACTCGCGCGCAAAAACGGTCTCGAGATGCAAGCGGAAGATGGAGACCCATCAGGATTAGTGGCCTCGCTGGTGGCGATGCACCACGGTTCTAATCTGCACGGTGTGTTCAATACGCCGATTGGAGCAATGAGTGCTGGTCCAATCCGCCCCGGTGAATCATTCGAGTTTACTGTTCATGCCGTACCGGGAATGAAACTTTTCATGGCTCAGATGTTCGGGCAGTCAAATGATTGGTTCTACGCTCCGGGCGCAAACGGCATCGCACTGTTCGACGCCAAAGGCAAGCCGGTCAATGGCGACATCACGGACCAGTTCTACCTGTGGGACGCCGGCACTGAAAAGAATGAAGAGATCGGTATTGGTCCAAACCAAGGGCCACGGCAAAAGGGTCCGAACACTGGTGAGGATGAGCATGGTGTTGTGCATCGCGTTAATGATGCTCGCTGGACAGGAAAGAACGCAGAGTTCTTTCGCATCACGATTACACCTGACGGAGGAATGTAACCCATGAAAGCGAATATCAGGATTGCATTCATAGCTTTGATTGTCGTGAGCGCGACGGTTTTCGTAAACGCGCAGACAGTTGAAAAAAAGGCGCTGACTATTGACGGCGCGAAAAAAGTGATCGCCGGCGCAGTAGCTTACGCGAAGAAGAACAATGCACCGGGCGGCGTGATTGCCGTGGTTGATGACGGCGGTAATCTCATGGCGCTCGAACGACTGGATGGAACGTTTGCGGCCGGCGCAAATATCTCCATCGGCAAAGCACGGACAGCAGTGCTTTTCAAACGACCTACGAAAGCGTTTGAAGACATCATCAAGAACGGTCGTACAGCAATGGTTGCACTGCCTGATGCCTTCTTTACACCGTTACAAGGCGGCGTTCCGATCACGGTCGACGGCCAGATAGTAGGCGGCGTCGGCGTAAGCGGAGCTGCCAGTGCGCAACAAGACGAAGAATTGGCAATTGCGGGCGCCAATGTGCTCTCTGACGCGAAGATGAGTGGCATGTCGCAGGCAAACAAACCCGAGGCGCTCTTCTTCGATGCAACACAAGTAAGGACGTCGTTCTCTGCCGGTGCAGTCCTGCTCGACGGAAATGATCGCAATTACATGGTCCACACCAGCCGTCGCGATAAGCCTGGTCTTGCTGAGATCCACACGCTCGACACAGACATCATTTACGTGATGGAAGGCAAGGCGACGTTCGTCACAGGAGGAAGGGTGGCGGATGCCAAAGAGATCGCGCCTGACGAGCTGCGAGGGGCGCGAATAGAGGGTGGAGTCACGCGGCAGTTAGCAAAGGGCCAGGTAATCATCGTGCCGAAAAACACGCCACACTGGTTCAAGGAAGTTAACGGCGAGTTCCTGTACTACACGATCAAAGTTCGTTAGCGCAGATTGGAGTTGAACCATGAAGATAATAAGTCTGTTCACGCCGGCGCTCAGAGTCGCAACTCTGATTATCCTGGTTGCATCGGTTTACCCCGCGGTCTCTTCGAACATGAGCCATGCATCGGCGCCTTTGACGACCACGGCCGAGGTTCCGACCGGGAAGCCTGACGCAATGATTGACCTTGGATCAGTCGATGGTGTGAAAGCCGTTAAAGGCGAATGGCGCTATAGCGATACGAAAATCATCGAAGCCGATTTTCGTGGGCCAGGACCAGACAAGCAGCCGACCGGTGCTCCGGTCAAAACATACGACTACACACCACACGCTGGTGGGGCTGACTTCGACGATTCAAAGTGGGAAGTCATTAACCCAACAACTTTGGATCAGCGGCGCGGTAACGGTCGGCTGGGGTTCAATTGGTATCGCATCAAGCTGACGGTTCCCGATAGCATCGGCGATTTCGATCCAACCGGGTCCACTGCCGTCTTTGAGACTTCACTGGATGATTATGCTGAGATTTGGGTTGATGGCGAATTATCGCGAGCGTTGGGTCAATCCGGAGGATCAGTGATTGCCGGTTGGAATGCGCGGAATAATTTAGTTGTCGCGCGCAATGTGAAACCGGGCCAACAGATTCAGCTTGCAATCTTCGGCGTTAATGGTCCACTTTCAAACCCGCCGACGAACTTCATCTACATTCGTTACGCAAAACTCGCATTTTATAAAACCGAGCCTGGCCCCGTCGCACTGACGCCAAGCGAAGTGAACGTCGAGGTCGTACGCAATGACCCGGCGATGGATGAAATCGTCGGGCCAAATCCAAAGGTCTTCAAACTTGCTGATGGCTTCAAGTTCACTGAAGGTCCCGTTTGGATCAATAAAGATGGTGGTTATTTGCTGTTCAGCGATCCGAATGCCAATACGATTTACAAGTACGCACCCGTGGGAAATCAAGACGGTAAGCTCGAAGTTTTTCGCACACCAAGTGGCTATTCTGGCACGGACGTCGCGGAGTACGGTCAGCCCGGTTCAAACGGGCTCACGCTCGATCCCCAGGGACGCCTGACGATTAATCAGCACGGCAATCACCGGGTTGTCCGCGATGAAAACAACGGGACACAAACCGTGCTTGCGGACAGCTTTCAGGGCAAGCGGCTTAACAGTCCGAACGATCTCGTTTATCGATCAGACGGCACACTCTTCTTTACCGATCCCCCGTTTGGCTTTCCCAGATTATTCAACGATGCACGCAAGCAGCTTGCCTTCAGTGGTGTGTACTCGATCTACAAAGGCAAGTTGCAACTTGTGAGCAAGGATTTCACTGGGCCAAACGGAATCGCTTTGTCGCCCGATGAAAAGTATTTGTACGTCGGCAACTGGCCCCGTTCGCTCACTGGTCAGGAGTTGCGCAAAGGGGATGAGCCCGTGGGTGAGATAGGCGACAAACACAAAGCAATCATGCGGTACGAAGTGCAGCCGGACGGAACTCTGAAGAATGGAAAACTGTTTTTCGATT
>JAICGZ010000471.1 GCA_025922875.1 Pyrinomonadaceae bacterium | reverse complement strand
GATTCCGTGATCGGAATGAACTTGACCACTGAAAAGTCCATGTTCTTCTGCCCCGGACCATAAAGGAAATTGCGGGGAGTATTTCCAAACGGATTGTTGGGATCGAAGTTCGGATTATTCGGAACACCCAAATTTGTTCCCGCGACAATTGGTCGCGAGATTACAAACGCTGACGTGTTGAAATACCCATTCAGCCGCGACTGCGTGCTGCCATTAGTCAATACGTCGCCACTGAAACCCGGCGCAAAGTTCGCACGCTGGATGATGTTGTTGCCGACGATGTCGACAATCGAAAACGGAGTTCCTGTTTGCAGCGTCAGGATACCGTTCAACTGCCAATTGTTGAGCACTACCCTCGCCGCGCTCGATTCAGAAACGAGTTTCGGCAAGTCGTAAACAAAGCTGGTGACAAAGCGATGGCGCCGATCGAAATCGGATGGTCCATAGTTTGTCCTCCAGTTGAACTGATCGCCCGGCACCGCGAACAGCTCGTTGATCGTGCCGCCGGAATAATAGTCATTCGACTTTCCGTAAGTGTAAGCACTCAGAAATTGCAGGCCGCGACTGAAGCGCTTCGTGACACTGAGTTGCAGCGAGTTGTAATCCGAATTGGAGCTCGACTGGACCTGCTGAATGCCGCCCGCAACATTCTTTTGTGTCGATAACGCCGTGCCGAACGGCGCGGTAAACACGTTGGCAGCGCGATTGTAAACCGGCTGGTTCAGCGTGATTACCTGTAGCAGTTTCGTTCCCTTCGAACCAACATAACCAACTTCAAGTAAGAAGTTGTTAGCAAACTCCCACTGCACGTTTGCGTTGTACTGATGAATGTACGGAGTTCGCAATTCCGGATCGATGAAGATACCGCTGATCGGCACGCCGACGATGGGCGCCAATGGCGACAGCGGTGAAGGAATCGTTGGATTTACCGGAAACGCTCCGGGCTGCGGCACGGGAATAAACGGATCCGACATCGTTCGAAGTATGCCCGGCAATCCCACCGCTAACGCTAGATACGGATAGTTGAGTAACTGTGTATTCGCGTAGCGCGTTGAAAACCTATCGTAATAGATCCCATAACCCCCACGCGCCACGAGTGAACCGGAGTGGTTCAAACGATAAGCAAAGCCGACACGCGGAGCGAAGTTGTTTTTGTCGGTTGGAATCAGCGTATCCTCAACAGCCGGGACACCCGGAAGTGTTCCGTTACCAGCCTGTACAAAGCCGTTCGGTGGACCAGCAGGAGCGGCGGTCGTGCCCACACGAAACTGATCGGGCAAAAAGTTCACGAGACGCCCGCGCGTATCGACCGGATAACCGTAGTAGTCGTAACGCACGCCAAGATTCAGTGTCAGACGAGAATTGACTCTCCAATCGTCCTGGGCAAACCCGCTCCAATCATTCACTCGCAGTGCACGATCAAACACACCCGAACCGATAATCGAAACGCCGTTGCCGATCAGAAAGTTGTTGAAGCTCGAGAAGATGACCTGACCGCGCGAGAACGCGTTGAAATAGAAATTGACCTGAGAGCGACGGTACTCACCGCCGAAGCGCAAACGATGATCGCCCGATACGACAGATAAAGTGTCGCCATAAGTAAACGCATTGATTCGCGACGATTGATCCGCAAACGCGGATGAGCCGAGTGTGAACAGTCCCGTAACCGTCAACGTGGGCATGCCCGGAAACTGATTCCTGAGCGGACTGTTGATACCAAATTGCTCGGCGGTGAAAGGCTCTTCGGCAGACGACGTCACGCGCAAGCGACTAAAACCGAACCGCGCCTGGTTAACGACGTTCGGAGAAATGACGTAGGTGTGTGTGATCGAATTGAGATCCTGAATGATATCCAGCGAGCCACCGGTTCCGGGCAATTGCGTCACGCCGTTGCCGAGACCGGCGAAGTTGTAATTCGCCTGGAACGTCGGATTGCTCGCAAAGAAATTCTTGGAGTTGATCGTGTGCTGGTCATTTATTCGCCAGTCGAAATTTGCGTTGAACTGGTTTTCAGTAAAACGAGACAGACCAGAGATCGGCGTCAAACCGGTGGCTGTCGCAGCCGACGGAATCGCAAACTCACCATTCGGCAACTTCGCGTTGAGAACAGACACGATCACCGGATTGATCGACGCGGCCGGCAGACCAAATGCGGCAGCCAAACCAGCAGCCGTTCGATTGTTGTCGCGCAGTTGCGGCGGAATAAATGGAAACATCAGACTGTTGTTCAACGAGGCTCCGTTACGTTCGCGCGTGCCCTGGTACGAGCCAAAGAAGAACAGGCGATCTTTGATGATTGGACCACCAAGCGTGCCGCCAAACTGGTTGCGAGTCAGTTGCGGCCTGGGGCGGCCCGCGGCGTTGAGAAAGAAATCGTTGGCGTTTAATACTTTGTTCCGCAGGAAGTAATAAGCATTGCCATGAAACTCGTTTCCGCCGGACTTGGTAATCGCTTCGACATTGCCGCCCGCGTTACGTCCCTGCGAGGCATCGTACAGACTTGTTTGCACGATAAATTCCTGAAGCGAGTCAGTCGCCGGAACTGCGATGTTGGGCGTTGAGTTTGTGCCGATCGAGTTAGCGTCAATGCCGTTGATGCGCACGTTGTTGCTGGTTGTGCGCTGGCCATTGACTGAGATGATCGCATCGCCGCGTCCCAACTCGGTGTTATTGGCCACTGATGAAGAGGTGCCTGGCGACAGAGTCAATAGCTGTTGAAAGTTTCTCGTCGGCAGCGGCAGTTGTCGAATGGTGTTCTCTTCGATTGTACGGCCGACCTGAGAAGTCTCCTGCTGCACGAGTGGAGCTTCGGCTCTGATCGTTACCATGCCGGAGACTGCCGCGGCATCAAGACGAACCGGCAGAGTCGTGGTCTGCGTGACGTTAACCCGCACTTCGTCGACAACCACTGTGCGGAACCCGCTCGCTGTTATTTCCAGCTTGTAGACGCCGGCAGGCAGGAGTGTGAAAACGAAGTCACCTGAGTCGTTGGTAATTGCTTCGCGCTCCTGGGCGTTGATGCCACTGGTCAGCTTCACGGCGGCGCCAGGGACGACGGCGCCGTTGGCGTCGACGACATTGCCGCTGAGCTGCCCGGTCCCGCCCTGAGCAAAAGCGGCAGTGGTCGCACACAAAAGGATGAATGAAAAACCGAGAGCTACTCGAGTCGACTTAAACATAAGCTTCCTCCTACAAGTCTTGAACTAACACACGCGGTGGGATTTAAAATTTCGAAAAACACGAACGTTCGTTTTTCTTTTTACTGCAATAAAAACAAAAAGCACAAAAACGATTTCGCTCAGGATTTGCGCTTTTTGTGACTCTTTGCAGTTGTCGCAGATTTATGCGAGCCGCCATTGTGGTTCTGCAACAACCCGCGACAGTACATGTCTGTCAATTGCCTGATTACCTGCTCGTCGCTCAAACCGAAGTGATGGTTTCCGCCAAAGAGTTTCTCAACCAGAAAGTAGTTGAAGAACTGCATGTAAGCCGCGGTGAAACCCACTGCCGGATCCACGTCGCTATGCACCGCTCCGCGACTCTTCAACTCCGCGAACTGCGGCGCAAAGCGCCGGCGCAGGTTGTGAACCAAACCTTCAAACATCTTCCGGAAGTGGCGGTTCTCAAATTCGAGTACGTCGATGTACATCAGCAGCCAGAAGTCATGGTGATCGTTCACCATTTTCTTGATCTGCCCGCCAAAGCGAACCAGCGATTCCGGTTTTAACGGCTCCTCGATTTCGTCGAAGATCTCACGCAGACGCCCATCGATGGTCGTCTGGTATTTGCCGATGATGGAACTAAGGATGTCCTCTTTAGTCCGGTAATAGTTGTAAACATTACCGAGCGAAGTCCCTGCCCTGGCGGCGATGTTACGCATCGAGGTAGCGTGAAAGCCCTGCTTGATGAAGAGTTTTTTGGCTGCTTCCTCGATCCGGCCTTTGTTCTTTTCGATTGCGCTAGGGCTGAGTTTGGGCATTCCCG
>JAICGZ010000470.1 GCA_025922875.1 Pyrinomonadaceae bacterium | reverse complement strand
TGTCAGTCGTAAGACCGCATCGCTGTATCTGAAACAGCTAGTAGAGAAGAACTATCTCAAGCTTCTCAAGATCGGCCGCAGTAATTTCTATCTAAATGAACCGCTTTTCAATTTGTTCGTAGGCGCCCGTCACGGTATTGAGGAAAAGAAAGAAGTACCGTTGATTGAAATCGGTGTGAGTAGAAAAGTCAAAAACCTACCCATATGGGATTTGATATGGGTAGAAAATCGAAAAATCTACCCATATGCATATCGATGTGGGTAGAAAATCGAAAAAACTACCCATATTAAACAACATCACGTAACCACAACCGTCAATAGCTTCATTGCACTGTCAATGCGAGCGGCAGCCGGCTCAGGCCACGAAAGCTCAGATTCGAGCGCCAGGCGGGAAGGGCGTCGAGTAGCCTTAAGTTCGAAGTCCGCTCGAGCAGTGTAGTGAATGCGATCTCGGCTTCGGTGTAGGCGAGGGACGCGCCGATACAGAAGTGTGTGCCGTGGCCGAATGAGAGGGGCATTCCCTCGTCGCGGGAGATGTCGAGTTTCTCCGGGTCGCTGAATTTCTCCGGGTCGTGATTGGCAGAGCCTAGAAGAAGAATGACTGTTTGCCCTTTCCTGATCTCTTGATCGTGCCACGAGAAATCTTCCGTCGCGGCGCGTCCGGAGAACTGCACCGGGCTGTCAAACCTCGCAAACTCACGCACGGCTGAGTTCATCAGCGAAGGAGTCTCCGTGAGTTTTACAAACTGATCGGGATGCTGAAGCAGGGCCAGCAATCCATTGCCGAGAAGGTTGCGAGTCGTCTCGTGCCCGGCGACGAGCAGGAGTGTGCATTGGGCCAACAGCTCTTCGCCTGTGAGTACCTCGCCTTCTTCCTCCACGCGCAGTAAGAGACTGACAAGATCGTCTCCCTTATTCGCGCGCCGCTCGGGAAGCAGTGCGCGGAAATATTCCGTTAGGTTGACGAGACTGTTTTGCGCGCGCCGTGCCGTCTCTACAGTCGCAGCAGCATTGCCAAAGAAATCCGCAAGGTCGTCAGACCAGATTTGAAAGTCTCTTTGATCCTCCGCTGGTATGCCAAGCATCTCTGCAATCACTCGAACGGGCAGAGGGTTGGCAAACTCAGTCATGAACTCCACTTCAGAGTTTCCGGCGACGTCATCCAGAAGTGAATTAACCGCCTGCTGAATACGCGGGCGCAGCCGCTGGATCATGTTCGGCGTAAACTCTTTATTCAGGAGTTTGCGGAGTCGGCTGTGCTCCGGCGGATCAAGAAACAGCATCCACCTCGAGAAGATCTCGTTGAATGTTGTGAATTCACTTTGCACTTCGGTCGGGAGTGCGGCAGTGAGCGTGTGGCTGCGTTTACTGGAGAGACGCGAATCATGCAACCCTGCCAACACGTCAGCGTAACGAGTTACCAGCCACGCACCCGTGCGAAACTTGTCGGCCCAGTGTAGCGGCGTGGCTGCACGCAGGTGGCTGTAAGTTCTGTACGGGTTAGTAATGAAAGAAGAATCGAACATGAGGCGCGGTATTTTATCTGACGTGTCAGTTTCTGAGCCAGTCTGCACCAGGATTTACAAGATTTTTCAGGATTAACAGCTAAAGGTGCGCAATCTTCCGCGCAACTCGCGAGAATTTCCGCAATTCGCAAGTCACACCTGTGAAAAAGACAACATTTCGCGATGGCCCAGTGTTTGCGAAAGCGCCACCAAGCGATCAGCTTCGCTTTCGCATTCTTCGTAACCTGAGGCCATCGCACTCTTTTAAGGAGATACATCATGCCCCTACCAAAAACTATGCAAGCAGCCGTGGTTGAGAAATTCGGTGAGCCCCTCGTTGTCCGAGAAGTTCCGGTACCCAATCCGGGCCCGGGACAGGTGCTCGTGGAAATATTTGCGAGTGGAGTCTGTCACACCGATCTGCACGCGGCAGAGGGTGACTGGCCTGTGAAACCAACACTTCCGTTTACGCCCGGACATGAAGGAGCGGGAACTGTGGTTGAACTTGGGCCAGGTGTTACACATTTGAAACTAGGCGACCGTGTTGGCATCGCCTGGTTGCATAGCGCCTGTGGCCACTGCAAATTCTGTTTGTCGGGTTGGGAAACACTTTGCCTGGAACAGAAAAACTCCGGCTATTCCGTTAACGGCAGCTTCGCGCAATATGCATTGGCGCAGGCTGATTACCTGGGACGCATTCCGGAGAATCTCTCCTTTGTCGATGCCGCGCCGATTCTTTGCGCGGGCGTAACTACATACAAGGGTTTGAAAGAGACGGAGGCCCGTCCGGGCGAATGGGTCGTCATCTCAGGGATCGGAGGCTTGGGCCATGTTGCTATCCAGTACGCAAGGGCCATGGGACTGCGCGTAGCGGCGGTGGATCTGGGTCCGGAAAAGATAGCGCTAGCGCGTAAGCTCGGGGCTGAGATCGCAGTTGATGCTAAAACTCAGGACCCCGCTGCGGAAATTCAAAAGCAGATTGGCGGGGCGCAAGGAGTGCTTGTTACCGCGGTTTCGACTATAGCTTTCAAGCAAGCGATAGGCATGCTCAGGCGCGGTGGTACCTGCGTGCTGAATGGTCTTCCGCCCGGAGAGTTTCCGATCTCCATTTTTGACGTAGTGCTGAACCGGTACACCATTCGAGGATCTATTGTCGGCACGCGCATCGATCTCGAAGAAGCGCTTACGTTCGCTGCCGAGGGCAAGGTAAAAGCGACGATCGAGACGCAGCCGCTCGAGTCGATCAATGACGTGTTCGCGCGGCTTAAGTCCGGACGGGTCAATGGCAGAGTTGTGGTCCAAATGAGCGAACAAGCACCGATCAAGAAGACGACGACCGCGTAGAGTGAAGTTTCCTGGTTCTCCGGAAGTCCTGCCGGGATGGCGCCGCGCGATGCAGCGCCGCTTCACTGAACATCGTGCGTGGATCATACGGTCACCTTGCGGCTCTATCTGCCGCTGACTTCGCTCCTCAAGGTTGACTTCGATGATGCATACCGGGCGATTTCGTTTTTAGCCTGGGCGCCAAACCTCTTACTAGTCGAACTTAAAGCCTGATCATCATGACTTTTGAGAGGCAAAGCTTCCAAAATAATACTACTAATGTTATCGGGGTAGACCCCCGGAAGATCCAGTAGTGGGTCAAACTGACCTACTACTGGAAGATCGTCAGCGCGGGTCGTAATTTACCCGCACGCTGCTGCCAAATCCTTTCATTCCCGATCGCGTCACTTTCGGGCAGCCACCGATGGAGATCTCCCGAAGGCGTGGAAGGGTGGTTAGAAAGGGAATGCCCGCGTCGGTGATGAACTTGCAGCCTTCAAACGAGATCTCCTCGAGCGATTGAATTCGGCTCAACATCTCAAGGCTCGTGTCTGTGATCAACGTGTAACCCGCGTGATACTTCCTGAGCTTCGGCATCCGAACGAGATGACTCGTCGCAATGTCTGTAGTGTCACGGCAATACATCAGAATCAACGACTCTAGTTTTTCGCAGCGACCGACGTGACGGAAACCTTCGTCGCCAACCTCCATCGGCACCAACTCTTTCAGAGCAGGGAAGCCGGGCAAACTCGCGAGCGCTGCGTCATCGACTAACTTGCAACTGACAGCCAGGCCTTTCAACGCAGGCATTCTCGATAGCGCGACAAAGCCGGGACCTTTCAAGTTTGGACACTCACGTCCCCAGAAGTATTCAATCGTTTGAGATTGAGCGAAGAGTCTGAAACCCTCATCAGTGGCGACGGCGCCCTGGCCCATCAGCATGCGAAGCTTTGGCAGCGCGGCGATGTGGCGCATCGCGTCGTCGTTGCAGAGTTCGTCCTGGCAACCGAGGTAGACCAGGTTTGATAAGCCATCGAGACATTCAAGATCATCACCGCGCAAACGCGACGTGTGCCAGAAGAAACTCAAGCCGGCGAGTCCATCGAGCCCGCGCAGGGTATTGAGTCCCTCTCTCGTGAATGGTCCATCGATTAGAAGAGTGGTGGGT
>JAICGZ010000469.1 GCA_025922875.1 Pyrinomonadaceae bacterium | reverse complement strand
CTGAAAAACCTTGTGAATCCGGTCTAATGAGAATTTTAGTCACAGGCGGCTTAGGCACTGTCGGCGCGGGTTTGATCGCGGAGCTGCGCGCACGCGGCCACCACGTCGTCTCGTGCGACGTGCAACATCAACCCGACGAGATCGGCTTCAGCCTGCGCACTGACGTCGAAACACCGCTTTACGCGCGTTGCGACGTCGGCGACTTTCGCCAGTTGGAACGCGTGTTCGAACGTTGCGGTCCATTCGATTACGTCTATCACTGCGCCGCTGAGTTCGGCCGTTGGAACGGTGAAGACTTCTACGAAACTCTCTGGCGCACGAACGCGATCGGGACGAAGAACGTGATCCGCCTCCAGGAACGTTTGAAGTTTCGCCTCATACATTTCTCGTCCTCCGAAGTCTATGGTGATTGGCCAGATCTGATGGTCGAAACGGTGATGGACGAGTACGAGATCAAACAGTTGAACGACTACGCGATGTCGAAGTGGGTTAACGAAATGCAGATACGAAACTCGACATTGCAGTATGGGACCGAGAGTGTAGTCGTGCGGTTATTCAACACGTATGGCCCGGGCGAGTATTACAGCCCGTATCGCTCGGTGAATTGCAGGTTTCTCTATTGCGCTTTGCACGGGTTGCCGTGGACCGTCTTTCGCGGACACTCGCGAACATCTACTTATCTCGCCGACACTGTGCGGACCGTCGCGAACATCACAAACAATTTCCGCGCGGGCGAGACTTACAACGTCGGTGGCACGGATCTACACACGATCGAGGAGCTGTCAGATGTTGTGATCAAGGTTACCGGTGCCGATCCGAGACTTGTGCATCACCAGGACACCGAGATTTTGACCACGAAATTTAAACGCGTTGACACCTCGAAATCGGTTCGCGACCTGGACCATAAAAACTCCTACAGCCTTGAAAACGGAATGCGTCTCACTGCGGATTGGATGAAAAAGGTTTATTCGTTGTGATCGTTGATCCACACGAGGGGCGGCCACGGAGGGCCGCCCCTACAGCTTTGCTTTATGTCGGAGACGTGCCGGTGGAAGCTTCATACCACGGCTCCGCATTGCTGCACCGGTTGCTGTCAGATTACCCGCACGACAGGTTGACGATTCTGGAGACTGCCGCGAGATCAGAACCCCGGCGGCGACTTCCCAAAGTCGATTACGTCTCTTATCCAATCGCAAAGACGCGCTGGCTCAACACGAGATTCCATCCTTACGCAGTCGTTTGGTACTCAGAGGTCGGAACGCAACTGGCTCCAAAGATTTTACGGTCAGTCAACGGTTTTGATTTCGAAGGTGTCCTGACGGTAGCGCATGGCTTCGGCTGGCTTGCAGCGGCGAGTATTGCGAGAAGAAAGAAGGTGCCTTTGCATCTGATGGTTCACGACGACTGGCCACGCGTGGCAGACGTCACTCGCAGTTTTCGCAAATGGCTCGATGCGCAGTTTGCGGGTGTTTACCGCCAGGCCCACTCACGTCTGTGCGTGTCACCTTCAATGAGCAGCGCTTACCGGGAGCGCTACGGCAAACCGGCGGAAGTGATCTATCCGAGCAGAGCACCTGATTGCCCTGACTTCGTGGAGCCGCCCGAGCGCCTCGCGCGTAATGACAAGTCCTTCACAGTCGTATTTGCCGGTACGATCAATTCAAACGGCTACATCCGAGCCTTACTTGCATTGCAAGATGCTTTGAAAGCCGTGGGCGGGCGATTGTTGATCTTTGGACCACTGACGCCTGACGAGGCGAAACAGGTTGGCTTAAATTCAACGACCAGCGTGTGCGGATTACTAAGCTCAGGTGATTTACTGGTTCGTCTTCGCGAGGAGGCAGACGCGCTATTCGTACCGATGTCCTTCGATGCGTGCGACAAGATCAACATGGAAATGGCATTCCCGAGCAAGCTCGCTGATTGCAGCGCGCTCGGCTTGCCACTCTTGATCTACGGCCCGAGTTACTGCTCGGCAGTGAACTGGGCCCACGAGAACCCAGGCGTTGCCGAAGTCGTCGAGAGTGAGGACACGTTGCACCTTGCAATCGAGCGACTCGCAAAAGACCCGGCCCATCGCATCACACTCGGACAACGTGCTCTGGACGTCGGTCGCCAATATTTCACTCACGCACGCGCGCAACAAGTATTCCATCAGTTTCTATCTGTGTAATCCGTGGTTAAAAGACTTCTGGATAAGGCCGCCCATCACTTACTATTTCTGGTTCAAAGCCGCCCCGATCTCTCCGATCGCTGGGGCTATCACATTCGCCCGATTCATTATTACGAACCCCTGCCTGATTTCCGCTCGATCACTCCAGAGCAGATCAACCGGCGCCGCAGCTATCCCGGTATCGATTTCCGGTGGCAAGAACAATTCGCCCTTCTCAACGAGCTCGCCACATATCGCAACGAGCTGCTCGAGATCGAATTCGATTTCAATAACGATTACTTCGGCGGCTTCGATGCGGCTGTTTACTATTCACTCATCCGTCATTTGAAACCGCAAAGGATCGTCGAGATCGGTGGTGGTTACTCAACTCGAATTGCAAGCAAGGCTCTGGCTGTTAACGGAAAAGGGAAACTCACGTGTATCGAGCCTTATCCGGAATCGCGCCTTAACGGAACGCAACTCGATATCGAGTTGATTCCAAAACGAGTCGAGGATCTGGATCCGGATTTCTTCTCATCTCTCGAAGCCAAAGACATTCTCTTCATCGATTCGAGTCACACAGTGAAGTTTGGCAGCGATGTCTGTTACGAGTTTCTTGAGATCCTGCCGCGCATCGCACGCGGTGTCTGGGTGCACGTGCACGACATCTTCTTTCCGCAGGATTACCCGGCGGAGTGGTTAATAAACCGCAGGCTGGCATTGAACGAGCAGTATTTCCTGGAAGCGTTTTTGTCTTTCAACCGGGAGTTCCGAGTTGCACTCTCAAATCACTGGCTCGGCATGGACCATGTCGCAGTTGTAAATAAACTCTTTGCTGGTTCCACCAACGGCGGCTCGAGTTTCTGGTTTCACCGGTCGGTAGAATGACTATCAGCGCGATCGTTCCCACTATCGGCCGGGCGAATTCGTTGCGTGCGCTCTTGGAATCCCTTGCGGACCAAACCTGCAGAGTCGATGAGGTTATCGTTGCCGATGCGAGCAATGATTCTGCGACTGCGGAACTCATCGCAGATCCGAAGTGGCATGATGCAGGTCTCGTGATCAAACGTATCGCCGTGCATCGCCCCAACGCGGTCCGGCAGCGCATGGCGGCGATAGACATCTCGCGCGGCGAGAACCTCTTGATTCTCGACGACGACGTTGTTCTCGAACTCGACTGCGTCCAACACCTCATTGCTGTGTTGGAATCGGATTCTGCAGTAGTTGCTGCCTCCGCAGACTTCAACAATCAAACCTGGCCTACTCCGACTCGCATCTGGCAACTTTACTTGCGACACGTACTCGGAATTGAGGCGCAAGCATGGCAGGGAAGAGTTGTTGGACCACTACTTCGTTTTGGCTACAACCCCTCGCCGCCCGGCCCAACACAGATCGACTGGCTGGGATCGGGCAACAGCCTTGTGCGGCGTTCTGCGTTCACGAAGGCTGGGGGATTCTCAGACTTCTTTCTCCATCGCTGCACGATAAATGAAGACGTCGATCTCGGTTTAAAACTGCGGAAAGTCGGACGCATCATGTTCTGTCCCGCTGCTCGCATGGCGCATCATCACGCGCTTGGCGGCAGAGTTTCGAACGTCGTCGCCGCGGAAGATGATCTTTTTAATCGTTTCTTTATTCTGCGACGGACGCTGGGTTATAGCCTCGTGCGATCTTTCGCTTTGGTCCTGCTGTATTTCGGCGTTGAGACTGCGAGCCATTTTCTTGGTTGTGTGAGACGGCTTAACTTTCGGGGTTTCTTCGCGCCGTTGAGTGGTCGCATCCGCGCGTTCGGACGCATCCTGATTCCAATTGTTCGATAGCAATGTCTCGGCAGGTTCGCAATTGGGTGTTTCTCGGCGACAGTCTCACGGAAGGT
>JAICGZ010000468.1 GCA_025922875.1 Pyrinomonadaceae bacterium | reverse complement strand
TAATTGCGCGCGACCTCTGAGAGCATCGCTGATTGTGATTTGCGTTGTTTCGGATGGCGTTGAGTTTGCGGAAGCGTGGCCGGATCGTTTAGAGACCTCGTTTGGAGGGGTGCCCGCCTTTGTAATTTCCCGTCAGCACCTGATTACGAATAAGAAAACCGCCGCGCGCCTGCAGGACCTTGCTGATGTACAGCAACTAGAGACAACCAAAGGTAGCTCTTAGTTTCAATGGTTCGATTGAACGGTGTCGCACGTATATTTGATTCAGCTCATTTATACTTAGGCCGGTCATACCATTGCCCATTTCACGCCTGCGGTGAATTACAAACATCGTGCTCCTCCGGAGCACTTCGCAGTTACATATGTTTCGAGCTTTCCGGGATCGATGAAAGCCTTCACCACTTCCTAGATGCGTCCAAGAAGCAGAAGAATCAACACGATCAGAAGAATGAGCCCGATACCCCCGCTGGGCCAGTAACCCCAACTCCTGCTATAAGGCCAGGTTGGAGCGGCGCCAACTACGAGAAGAATCAGAATTATTAGTAGGATTAATCCCACAAGTTTTCACCTCCATTGCCCTAAATGAGTCGTTCGCTTTCGCTGTGAGTTAGCCAAATTCTGTTCTATTTCTGTGCAGCTTATACCCGAAGACTTGCCGATTACTGCCCAGAAACTCAAGCTTCCGGCGAATAACGCTTCCGCCACGAAATCGAAGCAAGACTGATGCCGATTTCGCGTATTTGGCGTACTCGAAGCATTTCGTGAAACGTTATAACTGGCCGTCGCCGCGTTCTGCGGCACCGGAGTTGCGCGCATACCGCTGATGACTTTTTAAAATCGGGCGATGCCGAATCGTTGCAAGATATAGTTGGAAACTAATGGCGCGGTGTTGACCGAGCAGGAGGAAAGATCGTGGAAAACGCAGACAGAGTACGTGCAAATACTGCTCAAGAAATCAATCGTGAGATCGATCGCGAAGCAGACTCTCGCGTTCGTAAATATGCGGAAAAGAGTCCAGTCGAGATAACCCGCCGCATTGAAGAACTTGACCGCGAGTGGGACATGGAAAGATTGCTGGAAACTAATGCTTCAGCACTAGCCTTCACTGGACTCGCGCTCGGAATTACACACAGTAAGAAGTGGCTGATCATTCCAGGCATAGTTTTACCATTTCTGTTTCAACATGCCGTGCAGGGCTGGTGTCCTCCGGTTCCCTTGTTCCGGCGACTTGGTGTGCGCACTCGAGAGGAGATAGACCGAGAGAAATACGCTTTGAAAGTCTTGCGCGGAGACTTCGATCAGATTGGACCAGCACCTACGGCTGAAAAGGCTTTGCAGGCGGTCCAACATTAAGAAATCGCTTTTGACAGTCCCTGGCGGTGGACGCGCAGCTTTTCGCCGACGCCGTCTCCCGGTCGCGCCCGTCCACAAGGATCAGCCGCTCGTTGTCGGCTGCCAGGCGCACGGCGTCCGCGCGGTTGAGTGTTCGGCTGAGCGTGTGCGCGTGCAGTCCTGATCAGAGACTCCGCCGCGTCCCGCTGACCTCCCATTATTGCCGCGCCCTCACCGCGTGCCGTGCCCATCACTGCCTTTTGGCGGCATGGCAGACGCTTGTGAGACAGGCGCGTCGCGTGATGCGCGCCTACACGACGAGCTTCTTCATCGTCAGCCGTTTCCTACCCAGGGGGAAAGCGCGACGAAGTTGAGACCGTCTACGCGGCGGTGCGCTACCCGGACGAGGTCGTTGACACTTTCCCGCTCGATGCGCGAGCGCGCCTGCTCCTGCTCAGCGAATGGCAGGCGCATTACGAGACCGGACTAGACAGTGCGTCGCTCACGGGAAGCGCGCCGCGGCGTCCCCGCACACCTCGCCGGGTTCACGCCCCTCGGGCGTGAGCGCGCCATCCCTGCGGAACACTAGCTTTCCTCGACGCGATGCGTCTCGACGTAAGCCCGCGCCCGTTCGAGACGCTCGACGATCTGATTCACTCTTACATCTACGGCAGCGCCGTTGTCGTCGGCTATCCTCGCGCACGTCTACGGCGCGAGAGACGACGGGAGCTTCAAACGCGCGCTGGCATCAGCGCGCTTGCTTGCCATCGCGTTGCAACTGACGAATTGTTCATTGACGATTGACTGTGTTAGCTTCCGCGAGCAAAGTAAAAGACCCAGCTATGAAGAAAGTCCATCTGATATTCGGAATATTTATCGTGTTTGCTTTCTTAATGACGGGCCAATACATGGACAAATACTACAACCACATGGTTGGTGTACCCGATGGCCAACGATTACTGTTCCGCACCAGACACATCTTCATATTGTTGGCTGGTTTGCTCAATCTCGGGCTCGGCGCTTACTTCACTTATCGAATTCAAACCTGGCGGCGAACAATGCAATTGCTCGGTTCGTTACTCATCTTCGCTGCATCGTTCTTATTTCTTTTTGCTTTTTTCTACGAACCGAATTTGAGTAATCTGCATACGCCGCTGAGCCATTGGGGAACGTACACCATCGCTGCTGGTGCGGTGTTGCACGTCGTCAGCGGTGTACGGCAGAAGCATCTATAGCCACAGATGACACGTAAAGACGCAGCCTCACATTTGTATCAACTGGACCACGTAAACGGGACGATTGAAGACTCAGTCCGTCCACATCACGACCACGGCTCGCTTCTGCCGATCAGTCGTATCCCGAGTGTGAAAAACAACACGGCGAGTGCTGGCGACAGTACGCTAAAAGGTTGCGAACGAAGCTGATCGAGATCGCTTGCGGCAGTGAGCATATTTCCAAGACTTGGTTCCGGTTCCTGCAGCCCGACGCCAAGGTATGACAGAGCAACCTCAGCGAGTAAGAACGCTGGCAGCAGCAGGAGCGCCCGCGTTCGCAGCGACGGCAAAATATTTGGAAGAATGTGGCGAAACAAAATTCTCGTTTGACTTACGCCCAAAGCGACTGCCGCAACAACAAACTCGCGTTTTCGCAATGACAGCACGAGTCCGCGCGTCAGCCGGGCCATTTCGGCCCAGCCGGTCAGGGCGAAGATGAGTAGCAGAAGCAAAGCCGCCCGGGTCATTGGCAGCTCCAGCGGAAAAGCCGCACGCACCCCGAGTATCAGGATCAGTGTGGGCAGGGCAAGCATGGCGTCCGTCGCACCCATCAGAAACGTGTCCACGAGCCGTCCCGCATAGCCGCTCACTCCTCCTATTGAAATTCCAACGAGGCAAGCGACGAGAACGCCGCTCAACGCAATGATGAGCGAGAACCGCACCGCGTAGAGCAAGCGGGAGAAGCGGTCGCGGCCTAATTGGTCAGTTCCCAGAAGATTGATTCTGGGAGCAATGCCCGAAGTGCTTCTAACGCCGAACAGATGTAGGTCGGTTTCTCCGATGCCGAGCAACTTATATGAATACCCGCGGACGAAGAATCCCACCGGAAAGGCTACTGACGTGTCTTCCGTGTACGTGCGGCGAAGTGGATCTTCGACACGCCGTGGATGAATGATCGGAGTCATACCGCTGAAGCGGATCGTGGTCGCCGGCGCCGATGGCTCAGATCGCGATTGAGCGCTGTGATCGTACGGTGCAAGAAAGCCGGCAAAAACAGCGGACAACGCGAACAGCCCGATAACGAGCCAACCAAAGACCGCAACTCGATCGGTTCGCTGCCTGGTGAAACTATCTCTTGATAGATGTTCGCTCAAAAGCCGAGGTCGCGAATTCGCTTGTCGTTGATCGCCTGAAGCAACTCGCCAAGGGCATTTCCGAGCCAAACCGCTGTACTGGTAAATAGGACGATTCCCATTACCAAGGGCAGATCACGCGTGCGCACGGCTGAAACCATCAATGTTCCTAGTCCCTGGCGTCCGAGCACGGATTCGACGATAACGGAACCTCCCAGCACACCGCCAAGCGAGAGACCGGCGATCGTCAGGACCGGATTGAGTGCAGGTCTGACCGCGTGGCGAAAGATCACGGCACTCTCGCTTAAGCCTTTCGCACGTGCAAGCTTGATGAAATCCTCCCGCATCGTCCGCTGTAATTCGCCAT
>JAICGZ010000467.1 GCA_025922875.1 Pyrinomonadaceae bacterium | reverse complement strand
CTGCGGCGCCTTCCGCACGCGCATGGCGGACACAGTGGTGATTTTCGTTTGGGCGCGATCCAACGCGACTTCATCAGACTGCGCGATCGCCGGTGAAATATGTCCCAGCGCAAGTAAGAGAAAAGCGAAAATGGCGAGTTGGTATCTCATTGATAGCATTGTGAAGACTTTTCTTTCGGTATCGGTGTCAGCGGCTACTAGTTAAGCTTAAACTCGGAAACGCACTTAACGGTCACCTGTTTTGCCAAGCGCTTCCGCGCGCTGGTACGCGGCCCAGACGGCTTTCGACAAGACGGTCCGCAGAGTGCCTTTCTCCATCTGATAGATCGCCTCCGCTGAAGTTCCTCCCGGCGACGTAACCATATTGCGCAGCTCCGCAGGATGCTTATGCGATTCCCGCGCGAACAAGACTGATCCCAACATCATTTGATGGACCAACTCCTGGGCCACGTGTCGCGAGAAGCCCATGTGTACACCCGCATCGATCAACGCTTCCATGACGAGAAAGATGTACGTCGGTCCAGTCGCACTCAACGCCGTGGCCATATCGATCTGACGCTCGTTATCGACGCGCACAGTTTTGCCAAGCGCGTCGAGCATCGCGCGAACCTGTTGCTCCTGCTTCTCATTCACGGCGGCGCTCGGCGTCCAGGCCGTGACACCTTCGCCGATCTGCGCCGGCGTGTTCGGCATCGTGCGCACGACGGCGGCGTGCAGCAGTTCGTCAGCGATCGTTTCAATCCTCGCACCCGCGACAATCGAAACAACCA
This sequence comes from Pyrinomonadaceae bacterium, assembly GCA_025922875.1. Classification (GTDB taxonomy): domain Bacteria; phylum Acidobacteriota; class Blastocatellia; order Pyrinomonadales; family Pyrinomonadaceae; genus PSRF01. Next base: position 3,285 of record JAICGZ010000467.1, on the reverse strand, counting down.
GTTGATCCTGATGAATCGACCCTTTCAGCTCGTCGAGCACACCGCGCAAACGTTGCGGCTTCACTGCCAGAACGATTAGCGATCCTGTATCCGGACCTTCCGGGTAAACCGCGCGCCCGGCCTCTTTGTTTTGCTCAAACATCTGAATGCCGTACTTCACATGCAGCTCTTCGCGACGCGCCACGCGCGGATGACTGCCGGCGATCTGCTCGGGACTCACGAGTTGTTTCCGCAGTAGTCCGGCGATGATCGCTTCCGCCATCACCCCACAGCCGATAAACGCCAAACGGCAGTTACTGAGAGCATTTGTTTCGTTCATTGCGATCTACACTTTCGAATTGATGTTTTGGAACGGTTGCCGATCATAACTTGACAAGCTCAACATCTTCCAAGGAGATCACCGTCATGACCGTTAAGTTGTCGTCCCACCGCCGCCCCACACAACTTCTCGCATTATTGTACTTGCTTATTTTGCGGCACGAACTGACCCGATTCATTCGGAGTATATGACAGTTGACAAACTGCCATCGGAAACCACCGCGCAACTCCAGACTTGTTTAAATTGGGCCACCATGGAGGTGGCCCAATGACAAACAAACTCAAACTCGTCCAGCAAATTGCCGCAATCGCTCTTTGTCTTTTCCTTACCCACACGGTCCACTACAGCCAAGCCGCAAACACGCAATCCTCGCAAGAGGTGGTGAGATTGCGATCGAAGGTTGAGACGAGGGACCTGCGAACACTCGAGTTCAGTCCCGTCAGCAAGTTGCTGGCTTTCGATCGAGACGACGGCTCGGTTCAGATCATCGATACAGCGGACACACGCGAACAAATAGTTCTGCCATTGTCGGACAAAGGTCCGCACAGCATGAATTGGACCAGCGACGGTCTACGCCTGCTGGTTATCAGTTCGAAGTCTACAGCGCTTTGGGATGCACGCCGCGCAACGCGCATTTCGCCGACGATTGAGAATCCTCGCGGCGGTTTTGATCGCGTCGAATTGAGTCCGAATGAGCGGTTCTTCTTAAACCTCAAAGAACGGGACAACTTCAAGACCCGGTTCCTTGAAAAAGATAACTTTAGAGCGCAAGTGTGGAGCCTCGAATCTGGAAAGATGAGATTCGAAGTGAAGATCAACGGCTTAGACGGACGTGCGGAGTTCAGTCCGGACAGCAAGCTGCTCCTTACCATGTCACCCACGGACGACCCCAAGCTGTGGGACGTTGAGACCGGCCGCTTGTTCGCTACCTTAAAACCCGAGCAGCCGTTAGACCTCTGCCGGGGATTTGGAGCGGGATTCAGCGCCGACGGAAAATTCGTCGTGGTCCACCGTAACCGTTGTGGCACGCGCATCTGGGACACCGCCACCGGACTGTTAAAGACCGAGTTTTCCGTAGATAAGCACCACAGCGACAGTGTTCTGATGGGGTTTAGCGCCGACGGGAGAATGTATGCGGTGGCCCAGCAACTGCTGAAGGGCTGGTCCCTTCGTACCTCGATCGAATTGCGCGACTGCGAAACAGGCGAGTTGAGATCTACCTTGACGGCGAGTAAGTGGGAAGATTGGCCACAAGATATTCTTTGGAGCAACGACGGCCGGACGTTCGTGGCGACCAGTGGACACAAGTACAAGGGGAGGGTTTGGGACGCAACTAACGGCAGCCTGAAAGCGACAATTCCACTGGTGCTCACTTACAGCCGCATTCCCTTCGTCTTCGGTTCTACCGATAACGACATACTATCCCTGCACCCGACGCTGCCACTCATCAGCGCCGCCAGCAACAAGGTCGTTAAACTATGGAATGCTGAAACTGGTGGGTTGATGCAGACGTTGGAAAACACCGGGGGGAATGCCAGGTGGAGTGCAGACGGAAAGCTATTGCTTACGTTTACGGGAGATTACACGTCGGCATTTGTTTGGGACGTTGTTGGACCAGAATCGATGACCCGTGCGCGTTCGGTCCACGCCTCGGTTAACGATTGAAGGGAAACTCGTTTATCCAGTGGAAACCGCGATCGGTCAGCAGAAACTTGCGCTCTCCGGATCGCCGCAGGCGCGCCGTCATTTCTGATCCGTTCAGTGTGCCGGTGAGTGTAACAACCTCGGGACTCACTTGTTCGTAAGTCAGGACGGTATTCCAGCTCGGGTCTTCTCGCTTGCGTATAGTAAGTGTGTGCTTTTCCTGGTCCAGCTCTGACATAAAACGCTGATGCGGATCGCTCGCCGTTTGCACCGCCATCCGTCGAGGTGAATCAAAAATAACGCGCCACCAACGCGGTGACGCTTGTCCCACGTTGAATTCCTCAACTTCCCAGACGCCATACAGCGGCGAACGCTGGGCCAGGAACTGACGCTGATCGTACGACTGATACAAAGTCATGCTCATCACGGAAATCAGGAAGAGACTCGCCAGCACTACCGAGACGCGATGCAAAACCGGGCGGCGAAACAAAGGTTGCACCGGGACACTTTCTGCCGGGCGGTTCAAGACGAAGAAGTTTGCGAGACGACGTGCCTCCGGTAACACCAGAAAGACAGCCATCGCCAGTAGATGCGAGGAATAGAGTTTGACGGGTACGTCGTAACTGAAGTTCAGCGCGACGACGTTGCTCAGAACACCGATCGACATCAGCGCGCCGAGTGTTGCGGTCTTACGCGGGAACAACAGAATGCCGGCAATCATCTCCGCAGCGCCGACGAACATCGTATAAGGTTCGGAAGCGCCCATGAACGTCCAAAGCAGGCCCATCGGTGAGGAGTCGCCAAAGGGTTGCATCAATCGATCGAGGGTTGGCGCCGCAAACTGGCTGCTGATCACCTTGAATGCGCCGTAACCGATCATCGCTGTCCCCAGAGAGAAACGCACGTAAACGTTCAGCCAGCGAAAGAGGGTTGGATAACTGAGTCGCTTCCGATCGAGGAACGTCCAAATCAGGGTGATGACTAACGCTATGAGCAGCAGGCAGGCGACCAAAAGATAATCGAACATTCGATCACCGCTACCGTTGAAAGCAGTGGCGACCTCCCGATGAAAGACGGCGCGACCGAGTCGCGGCACGATCCAGTTCCAAAGCCCGTTGTACGGCTCGGCCACCTTGTCGAGGTAGGGAAAAACGTTGAAGGGAAACGGCAGGTTGTAGAGCAGGAGGTACACGAACGCGAAGCGAAAGGCTGTGCGATTGAACGGATGCCAGCGTTGCTGAGGCTGTTCGGCGGTAAGTGTTTCAGACATTGAGTTGTACCTCCGTGAGACGGGATACGACGAGCATTCAAGGTAAGTAGCG
>JAICGZ010000466.1 GCA_025922875.1 Pyrinomonadaceae bacterium | reverse complement strand
TATTACGCTTCCGCAATGCTCGGCAAGCTATTTGTAGGAGCGGCCCTCCGTGGCCGCCCCTCATGGACTTGGGTCGAGAGAGGGGCGGCCACGGAGGGCCGCCCCTACAATTGTTTTTTATCGAAAATGGGATCGCTCAGTCTCATTTCTGAAAAGATAGAGAGTCAATCACAGCTTACTCCCTCGCGAGCTGGGGCACGGACCTGCTCGTGGCTTATGGACCAGCCGACGTGCCGAGACTGCACGACGTTAGTCTCGATCGTTATGTGCTCTTGTTCACGTTAAGCGTCTCGATGTTGACCGGTATCCTGTTCGGTCTCGCTCCTGCACTGCACGCCTCCAAACCCGATCCGGGCAACATGCTCAAAGAGAGCGCTAAACGAGCCGACGTTCTACGCCTCGTTGTACGACAGGGAATGACGATGACCTTGATCGGACTCGTGCTTGGACTCGTTGGAGCATTTTTCATGTCGCGCGTCCTCGTCGGGTTACTTTACGGAGTATCCGCTACCGACCCGCTCACATTCACTGGGGTGTCGATCGTGCTGTTGACTGTGGCGCTGCTGGCGTGCCTCATTCCCGCGCGTCGCGCCACGCGAGTCGATCCAATAGTTGCGTTGCGCGCCGAATGAAAAATTATGTCAATCATGAAAAATCCTCTTAATCCTGTGCTATAAGCCTTCGCGTGCAGAACCAACCTGACGCAGATCTGGTCCGTGGCATACGCCGCTGGGACCTGGTCGCAATCGCCATCAACGGCATTATCGGCGCCGGAATTTTTGGTTTACCTTCCAGAGTTTATGGCCTAATCGGGACTTACAGCCTGATCGCATTCGTCGTCTGCGCTCTTGTTGTGGCGCTGATCATACTGTGCTTCGCCGAGGTGGGCAGCCGGTTCTACGATACGGGTGGTCCATACCTCTACGCACGCGAGGCATTCCAGCCCGCCGTCGCGTTTGAGATTGGCTGGCTGATCTGGCTTGCACGCGTCACGGCGTTTGCCGCGAATTGTAATCTCCTGATCAGTTACCTCAGTTACTTCTGGCTATCGGCGACGGATCCTGTCTGGCGCGCTTCGGTCATCGTGCTTGTTGTTGCCGTGCTGGCACTCATCAACGTGTTGGGAATCAGGCAAGCAGCCATTGTCAGCAACGCATTCACGATCGGCAAACTGATACCAATCATAATATTCATTGCCGCCGGCCTGTTTTTCCTGAACCCGCAGGCATACGAATTTGGTCCAAGTCCAACGACGGGCGCTTTCTCGCAATCAGTTTTGCTCCTGGTCTACGCGTTTACGGGATTCGAGATGGCTACGATTCCGGCCGGCGAAGTACGCGATCCCCAGCGAAACGTGCCGCGGGCGTTGTTGATTACGATTCTTGTTGTCGCCGTGCTCTACATCCTGATCCAAATCGTCTGTGTAGGAACACTGCCGGAGCTGGCCCAGTCGCAGAAACCTTTGGCTGATGCAGGCTCGCGCTTTTTGGGAGCGGCCGGTGGCGCGCTCATCTCCGCTGGCGCGATGGTGTCGATAACAGGTAACTTGAATATTCTTCTGTTGTCGGGCTCACGGCTTCCCTTCGCGATGGCCGAGCAAAAACAATTACCCTCATTTATCGGCAGCATACACAGAAGATTCTTTACTCCTTACATATCTATTTTGATCACCGCGGGACTCATGCTCTTTTTGACTCTGAAGAGCTCGTTCCTCGCGGCTCTGACGATCAGCACGATTGCGCGCCTTGTGACTTACGGAGCGACGTGCATTGCGCTGCCTGTATTTCGCGTCAGGCGCGACGCACCCGCGCCGGCATTTCGACTGCCGGGCGGCACGATCGTGGCTGTTCTGTCATTGTTGTTGATTGTCTGGTTATTGCTTAACAGCAGTCTTCAGGAAGCCAAAGCAGCCGCAATCGCCGCCGCAGCGGGACTCGTCATCTATTTCGTCAATCTACTGTTTTCTCGCGCAAAGGCGCAAAGCCACAAAACAAGGCCGCAAAGAAGAAGAACTTGAGTCTTTAGCACTTCTTTTTGCGCCTTTGTTTGCGGCTTTGCGCGAGACTTCACCTGTCGCTGTAGTAAACTATCGCCATTTCGGCGTGGACAATCTAATCGACAATTTGAGCGCGATCGTAGGTCGCGAGAACGTTCTCTCTAAACCTGATGAGCTGCTGGTTTACGAGTGCGACGGTCTGCCGCAACATAAACATCGCCCACGTGCAGTCGTCTTCCCTTCCTCAACTGAAGAAACGTCCGCCGTCATGCGTGAGCTCGCGCGCGCGCAGGTGCCGTTCACGCCACGCGGCGCGGGCACGGGCCTCTCCGGCGGCGCACTTGCACTCAACTCCGGCGTCGTGATCGAGATGGCGCGCATGCGCCAGATTCTTTGCATCGACGTTGAGAACCGGGTCGCCGTAGTCCAACCGGGTGTGGTGAACCTGCACGTCTCGCGAGCAGTTGCACCGTTTGGCTTGTATTACGTTCCGGATCCTTCGAGCCAGCCAAGCTGCACGATCGGAGGCAACATCGCTGAGAGCGCGGGCGGTATTCATTGCTTGAAGTATGGAACCACGACGGACCACGTGCTTGGTTGTCGCGTTGTGCTGGCAGGTGGTGAGATTGTCGATCTCGGCGGCACGCCGGGTTACGACCTGCTCGGGACGTTCATCGGATCCGAAGGCACTTTCGGCATCGCAACCGAAGCCACACTGAAGTTGGCCCAGGTACCTCCTGCCGTGCGCACTCTGCTCGCGGAGTTTAGTGAGGTAAACGATGCGAGCCACGCTGTTTCTGCCATCATCGCAGCGGGCGTGATGCCCGCGGCCCTCGAAATGATGGATCGCGAGATCATTCGTGCAGTGGAGGCGAGTGTCTTCGCTGCCGGACTGCCACCCGATGCGGGCGCCGCTTTGTTGATCGAGTTGGACGGCATCGAAGCAGGCCTTGACGAAGACGCAGAAAAGGTCACGAGCATCTGCATGGAATATGGCGCTCGCAGTTGTCGCTATGCGCGTGACGAAGCTGAGCGCAAGAAACTTTGGGCGGCTCGCAAAGGTGCGTTTGGCGCCATCGGACGCATCTCGCCCGATTCGATGATTCAGGATGCAGTCGTGCCGCGTTCACGGCTTCCCGAAGTGCTCGGCGCTGCTTACGACATCGCGACGAGATATGAACTGCGTATCGCTAACGTCTTTCACGCGGGCGACGGCAACTTGCATCCGTTGATCTGTTTTGACTCTCGTTTTCCGGACGAGGTCCGGCGCGTTCGAGAGGCAGGTCGCGAGTTGATGGAAGTTTGCGTGAGAGCGGGTGGGACGATCACCGGCGAACACGGTGTTGGCTTAGACAAGCGTGAACTGTTGCCACTGGTGTTTTCAGATGCGGACATGAATGCGATGTTAAGTGTTCGCGCCGCGTTTGATCCGCTGGGTCTTTGTAATCCGGGAAAGATTGTGCCGCTGCTTCGCGGTTGCGGCGAAGCAAAGGCGGTTGAGACTGAATTAGTCCCTGGATCGGGTCAGTACGGGAACGCGGTAGCGTCGGGACCGGTGCGGAGCACTAACCCGACGCCACCGCATCGCGGTACTGACCCGATCCAAGCAGAACCATTGACCTCGCTGGCAGAGATCGTCGGCGAAGCCAACATCTCAGCCAATACGATCTTCCCAGCCTCGACCGAAGAGATCTCCGAAATTCTAAAACTCGCCTCGCGTGAACGATGGAATGTTCTACCAACCGGCGGCATGACGTGGATCAAACCGCAGCACAAATCCGCGGCAAAGGTCATCGTCAACACCAGCCGTCTCAACCGGATCATCGAGCACGAACCCGCGGATCTGATCGCTATTGCACAGGCGGGCGTAAAACTCGTCGACTTCAACGCAAAGCTTGAAGAGAACGGTCAATGGTTACCACTCGATCCTCCTGACGATGGTCGCGCGACAATCGGCGGCGTGGTCGCGACTGGTCTCGGCGGGGCTCAACAATTCGGCTATGGCCGTCCACGCGGATCGGTGATCGGTATGAAAGTCGTGATGGCCGACGGTAGCGTTATCAAAGCC
>JAICGZ010000465.1 GCA_025922875.1 Pyrinomonadaceae bacterium | reverse complement strand
TTCATCAAATCACGTATTCGGTTCAGGTCGAGCGCGCGAAACTGGTTCCACTCCGTAACGAAGATGAGCGCGTCTGCGCCCTTCACGGCCGCATACTCATCATCAGCATAGATAACATCGGGCAGCAGTTTCATAGCTTCCGACGTGGCAACCGGATCGTAAGCGCATACCCTGGCGCCCTCTTCGAGCAGGCTGCGAATGATGCCGACTGCGGGAGCTTCGCGCATGTCGTCGGTTTCGGGTTTGAAAGCGAGACCTAACACGGCGATTGTCTTTCCCTTCAGCGAACCGACAAGGTTCTTTATCTTTGTCAGCATCTCACGACTTTGCCGCTGATTAACTTCGATTACGGCATCCACGATCAGTGACGATGATTGGTAGTGTCGAGCGACCGAAGCGAGTGCTCTGGTGTCTTTTGGAAAGCAGGAGCCTCCAAAGCCTGGGCCAGGATGGAGAAACTTACTTCCGATCCGCTTGTCCATGCCGATGGCGCGTGCAACGTCGTGCACGTCGCAACCGATCTTCTCGCACAGGTTCGCGATTTCGTTGATGAAGGAAACCTTCGTCGCCAGGAAGGCATTCGCGGCGTACTTGGTCAGTTCAGCAGCTTCGAGCGAAGTAATTACAAACGGCGCTTCGATTAGATAAAGCGGACGATAAAGGTCCTTCATGATGGCGATGGCTTCTTCGTCACGACTGCCGATCACCACGCGATCCGGACGCATGAAGTCGTTTATCGCCGCGCCTTCTCGCAGGAATTCGGGGTTGGAGACCACGCCGAAATTCGCACGCGTTTTCTTTCGCTCACTGATTAGCTTGCGAATGTGTTCTCCGGTGCCGATCGGTACTGTCGATTTAGTGACAATGACCTTGTAACCGTTCATGTAGTCAGCAACTGACAGTGCTGCAGACTCAACGAAGCTGAGATCCGGAGATCCGTCCGCGTTTGGCGGTGTGCCTACGGCGAGAAAGATGACGAGGGCTTGTTCTACTGCTTGTTTTGCGTCTGTGGTGAATCTGAGGCGTCCTGCCTGAGTGTTCTTGGCGACGAGGTGCTCGAGGCCGGGTTCGTAAATCGGCATTACTCCCCTGCTTAGCCTCTCGATCTTATCTTCATCAACGTCGACGCAGGTGACGTCGACGCCGAACTCGGCAAAACATGCGCCGGTCACAAGTCCAACATAACCGGTACCGATTACAGCGATATGCATCTAGCTAATCCCTAAACGTCTCAAATTGGAAAGGTTTTTCTCGTGCAAGGCGCGAAGCGCTGCCGCGTTTTTAGGATTTCTTTGCGCCTTTGCGCGAAAAGGTTTTTCCAAAGAGTTTCAGATCCGGGCTCTTTACAATCAAAACCTTGCGGGCCACGCGTGTGAACTTCGCGTGACCCGCAAGGTCAATTTTGGCTGACCGCAGCGCTGGTTCCCAGTGCCACAGTGTTTTTGCTCAAACCGAAGGACTTAACGAACCTACTTGGTCGGGCTGACTACGGTAACGCTGCCGCCGAAGTTAAGGTCGTTGTTGTGGAACGCAGCGTAAAGAACACCCGCCACAGCGCCACCGACGGCTAGCAGCAACACAGCCAAGGCGCCGCCGCTCAAATCATCATCGTCGTCATCGGTCTGGGGATTCGGAGTTCCCGCAGTTGCACTCTCGCCAGCAGCAATTTGCTTAAGACTTCCACCGGCTTTGAACTGCGCCACGCCTGATAGGGTCGCAACTGAGGTGCGTCCGCGTGAAGCGCTGACAGTAAAGGTAGTAGCCTCGCTGCCATCGACAACAACCACACCGTCTTTGGTGGTCAAGTTAACTGTGGTGCCCGCTAACGTTGATACCTGAGCACTACCGGTCTCCAGCATTGCCGTGATGCTTTTCTCCGCAAAACTGAGGCGAAGATTGCTGTTGGGTGCGAGTTCAACTCGGCCAACCTTGCTGATGCTCACTGAAGCGCTGCTTTGAGCCGCGGTGCTGATCGTTGAATCAGTGAAAACCGTGCCACCTGAAACTACTTTTTGGCCGTTCACTGTAACTTGCCCGGAAACCGACAACTCGCCTGACGCCTTGGCGCCTGGCGCGGCTAATACCACCATTGAGTAAACACTCAAAACGGCAACCGCCACAGCAGTCGCGATGGACTTGCGGCTCCAAGTTTTGCTAATCATTAACTTTCCTCCCGTATAGTGAAAGACAAAGGTCTTAATTGCGAACCGCGACGGCCTAACAGTCGTGGGAAAACAAATGGGTTGTTAGCAACCCTTCAAAGCCCGGTAATGCTTGGGATTTATGGCTGAAAGCCACTAACACTTGGGATTTATTACACTAATACAAGCCCTGTGTCAACAATCATTTGGCTTAAGTTTGCCACAAAATTGTTTCAGGCCCGGGGACGGACCAAGGGCCGCCAGTGACGGGTAAATTTTCCACAGACCGGCCGTCAAGCGACGGGCAATTACCATCTAGGGCCGACGAATGGCGGACGATTTCTCCGTCAATTCGGCCTGTTCGTAAGGATCCAGCCGCGCAAAAACGTAAAACGACCCACCTGCACGGACCACCCCCAGGAAGCGGAACGTGTTTTTTAGCACTTCGCCGACTTTCAGCCGGGACGCTTGCGGCGGGCTCGAACCAAAAAGTAGCCCCAGTTCGTCCGCGGAGACGGCTTCCAGTTCCGGCAGATAGTCGTTGTGAGTCTCGCGCGCGAGACGTATCGCCATCTGCCGCAAGGCTTTTATGCGGTTGGAATTGTGCCGATAGTACGTCGCGCTCACTTCTCGCCGACTCGCCCGGTCGTCTACCACCTCCTGCTCGTTGCGAAGGTATCCGAGGTACGCACGGACCACAGGACCAAATTCTTCCTCTGAGTATTGAACAGTTTGAGTGGCCTGGAGAGAAGTGGGCACAAACATAGCGACTATCAGAAGAGCAATAAATCTTCTCTTGAGCGTTGCCATGGTTTTGCTCCGTGTGGGAGGCAATCGTGTTTTTCTATTGTGACCGCGGATTATAACAGCACTCAGACTGACTAAATTGCGCCCGTCTTTCGGCAATGTTACATTGATCTTCGTTTTCCGTTAAGTACCACGCAAAACGCGATGCCTTCCACTTCCGAATCGTCAAAGCCGAACATCGCTCTTGGAGTCTGCGGTGGAATCGCTGCTTATAAGGCGATCGAGGTACTCCGTGGATTACAGAAGGCCGGGTGCGTCGTAAGAGTCGCGATGACGCAGCGGGCGTGCGAGTTTGTGCAGCCGTTGACGTTTCGGGCTCTTTCAGGGAGCCATGTGATTGTCGACGACTATGCGCCGGATAATCCCGATCCAATTGCTCACATCACCTTTTCTCAAACTGTCGATCTATTGATCGTAGCTCCGGCAACAGCCAACACCATGGCGAAGTTTGCGAACGGAGTTGCGGATGATTTTCTCACTTCGACTTATCTCGCCTGTACGTCTCCGGTGCTGATTGCGCCGGCGATGAACACGACGATGTGGGAACATCCGGCAACGCAACGCAACTTGCAGCAACTTCGAGCAGATGGAGTTCATATCATGGAGCCGGACGCCGGTGAGATGGCCTGCGGCACGATCGGTCCAGGACGGCTTAGTGAGCCCGAACGGATCGTCGCAAGGGCGTTGGAGATCCTTGGTCGCTCCGCGACGGCGGCTAAAGATCTGACAGGTGAACGATTTCTCATAACTGTCGGCGCCACCCGCGAAGAGATCGATCCGGTGCGTTTTATTTCAAACCGATCTTCGGGAAGAATGGGCTTTGCACTCGCGGAGGCGGCCCTGAGGCGCGGCGGTGAAGTAACGATTGTCGCCGGCGTCACGTCTGTAGCGCCTCCAGCGGGCGCGAGGATCGTCCAGGCATTGTCGGCCGAAGAGATGTCCCAGGCTGTGGCGCGAGAACGCGTGAACGCCTCAATTTTCATCGGTGCTGCGGCGATTGTCGACTATCGTCCGGCACAACGAGCCGATCAGAAGATCAAAAAGTCAGCAGACTCGGTGACGTTAACTTTGGAACGAACTCCTGACGTGCTGTCGGAAGTTGCGGCCTCACGTGCGAATGG
>JAICGZ010000464.1 GCA_025922875.1 Pyrinomonadaceae bacterium | reverse complement strand
TTAGCCCTTTATTTTCTTGTTTGGGGTTTTTGTTTTTTCGGCCCAACCCCATTAAACTTCGGGGCCGCCCCCCGGGCCCCCCCCGTTTTTTTAACAAAATTTCGCCCCACCCGGCCGCCCCGGGCGGCCCGCCCCTACAATTTCGCCTTAGATGCTCCGGTGGACCAACTCAGGATCCACTAGGCGGCAGTCTGTTTAGGTTCCTCGATGAATATGGTCGACGTGCCGAAACTCATCGTAAATTCCCTCGAATAGTTCTTATTCGGAAGACAAGCACACGCAGCGCCGCCACTATCAGGAGGACTGATCTTTCCCTGCAATGGGACGTCGTGAATGATGTTTTGTTGTCTGGTTGCAGCAATTATCGCTGCACCGTCTGTCGCAATTAACGAACTAAAGGTCGCACGGGCAGCCTCGAGCGCTTTCATGAAATTCGGATCATGCTGATACGCAACCAAAGTCTTATCTTCGTGCATAAGCTCATCGGTCAGGCGATCGCATCGCCGCGTCTCCTTGAAATAGGACCGGAGAAAATCCAACCAGGATCCCTCAAACAGCTCCCTTGTAAAGGCATAGTTTCCGTAGTTATGGAGAACACGTTCGTTCTGATCTTCCAGTGGCTCTGACCAGGGGAAGTAGATCGAGAGTCCATGAGAATACTGGGTGTCAGGCCCGATGAAATCGACAGCCACAATTGGACCATTGAGATTGCCAGAGTCACTTGGCCGCAGCGTTTCAATGACGGCAAGGCAAGCGCCTGCTATCGCCTCCAGGGGTTTGTCTGACCTGCGCCTGCCGAACGGCGGTGCCTGCTGTTGCTGTTGTTGGTCCAGTTTCGGCAGCTCACAAAGCCGGCGCAAACACACGCAAAAGTCATAAAGGTCAGTATATGTGTCATGCCAGTAACTTTGAGAGTTCCAATGTGCAAGTAGTATGAGTTTCCGGCAATGATCGTCCAGCACTCCTTCCATTAGGGCGTTTGTAAGATTCGTGATTGGTTTATCCAGGTTCCGTACGCGATCATCCAGGCTGCATAAACAGCTATCGGCGGAATATCCGGCATACATGAAGTCGGCGCTGTTGTGGATACAGAGAGTGTGCAAGCGCTTCAGAAGGTTCACGTTCACCCGCGCGTCTGTAGTACTCACGGCGCTTCCGGTTTCGACGGCGTTGAAAACCTCTATCAGCATCTGGCGATAGGGCCACGCAGGCACAAAAGAGATTCCTTGTGAGGACAACATGTAGCTTGCCGTGCCCTTTAACTGGTAAGCGACCTCGATAGCACTCATCGAACAGCTATGCATGCCGATCAGTTCCAGAACGCCGGCATGCTTTTTTATTTGATCGGAAAACCTTCTGATAGTCTCTCCGAGTTGAACTAATCCAATCGCCGACTCTGGGTTCTCGTCCGGCAGGAACGCATCGCGCCCCACCACCATTCCGTGTCCCACCATAAAGAGCATGTAGTGGTCTGCCGGGTAAGTTTCCGCACAGAACCCAAGAAAATTACTGAGCGCGGTAGTGGCGTCCAACTCGTCTATATTTCTTAATGACTTTCCGAATTCCTTTGACTCTGCTCCCGGCAAATTACTAATTTCCGCTGGACTAAGGTTGTCGCCGGTGAGGACTGAAACTAACGGGCCACTGCAATCGCCAATCACGGATGACGTGTTTTTCTGTTTCTGCTTCTGGTTAATTTCAAAGACTCTCGTGGGGGCTCCCTTCTCATTAGGATCAAAATACACAATCACATTGGTGTTAACTTGAAATCCTGCTGCTTTCATAGCTTTGACTTGAGAAAGCGCGCTGGGTGACAGAACGTTGTCACTCGCAAAATAGAACATTAAGGTCCACTTCTTTTTTTCGATGTTTATCATTTTGGGCGATCTCCTTCTCTTGAATTCAAGCTGTCTCAGCAACGAAATTGTGAGCGGACTGTTTGAGGGGTGCGAAGCAAACATCAAAGGCTGGTGCAAACCTTTCCTCAAAGCGAGGAAGGTTTGTGGAGTTACTTCTTTAGCCATGAGTATTTAGCCCGACAACGGTCAAGCTACCGCCCCTGAGGAGTTGCGGAGAGTACCGCCTGATCCTTTGATCACGCGAAGGCAGTTACACCTAGAATGTTGACCTACGGCTGTTCATTTCAAAAAGCCGGAAAAAAAGTTCAGACTTGGGGAGTTTGTCGAGGTTGTGAAACCGGGGCGAGCCGGTTGCAGCGGTACTATATCACTCGTGACCATTATCACTTAAGGATCGCAGCCTGCGCGCTTAGGGTAAGCAGATGCCAGCGTTGAAAGGTGTTTATAGTTTCGTTCGGCATCAGGCGCACGAAGGCAGTTTGGAAGTAGAGGATTTCGGGTGAGCGCCAGTCGAGCCTCACGATCGGGTTGAAGGAAGGAGGCACAGCCGCGGTGTTTGCGGCGGGTGCAGGAGATGCTGTTGGATTTGCATCGGCGTTTACTTTTTTCGTAGCGGTCTTTTGTTCGTAAACCACGGAAGCGGCAATTAACTGCTCGCCCAGCGGCACACGGCCCTGCGTCGGAGTCTTACCCCCGGCATCGTAGATTGCAACGTCGCTGTCGAAAGCAGTTGCCACTTTCGAGGCATCGGGCGACCAAACCGGCAACGCGTCGGTTAACGCATCATCAAGTAACCGCTCGGTGCCGTCGGGCGCGATCAAGCGCGGCCGCCCGGCCGGTAACTTATATTGCCGCTCACGCGCATTCCACTCCTCCTCTTTACAAGCCAGTGCAACCATTGCGTGGCCATCGGGAGCCCAGGCAAAGTAGAAGTAGATTAGTCCTTCGCGCGACGTTAGCGGCTTGAGATCGTATCCGTCGCGATTGCAGATGTAGATCTGCTCGGTATTAAAACTGGCGACAGGTGGAAAGAGCGGCGCCACTGAAGGCGAAGGAACCGGTAGGGCCGCAAGGTCTTCCGGCTCAGGTGCATTCAAGGGAGTCGGCGTTGGACTTGGCACGGCGCGCTTGTGCGCGACGAAGTTGATGAAGTTTCCATCAGGAGACCAGGTAACGGTCTCCGGAAAAACGCATGAGATATCGGGTGGTATGAGGTTGCGCAGAAATTGTCCGTCGGAGTTGTAAAGATCGATACGAAAGGTGGAGCCCGGTTCATCCGCAGTGGCATAAAGAGCGAGCACTCTTCGCCCATCGGGAGAAACCACTGTGCGCACGAGTGCCTCGTCTTTGCGCCTCGTAGCAAAGTCGTTTGTGACCGGCTCAAACTTCTCTAACGGATCATCGTAGTTTGTCGCAGGCGGCGAAACGTCCGGAGAAAGTCGATAAGCGAGGTTTCGCGCCGGCACGTCGCGCAGAATGCGCGGCCTGACGTCCTGCCGCTCGATGACAGATTTACACCCGACGGCGAAGATTAATGTAAGGAGAATTGTTACTATCCGGATTTCCAATTGCCAATTGGCGATTGCCGATTTGTGAATTCCGTTGTCCCTTGCCTGACTAATTGGCAATTGGCAATTGGAAATCGGCAGTGATGTCATTTCCGCTCCTGGCGATCGTTGATTAACTCCCGAACGAGAACAGGGTTGAGCGCGAGTAGCGCGCGGATCGTGTCGCGAGGCGAGAGGTGATCTTCGTCTCCCTCATCGACATCGACGCAGTTGTGCTGGATTGAACGGGCCGAACGCCTGGCAATCGATTCGTAACCAGGTGTGCCTGTGATGTACGAACGAACCGCCATCGCTCCAATCAAGTCGCAGGTAATCTCCTCGCCGCGTTGTCCGTGAGTGTCCAGCCCGGTTAGATCGGAGGCCTTTTTGCCAACGGCAGTGACGAGCGGACGCAAACTGTCGTAATCGCCGTCAGCAATGTGCATCAGTTCGTGGGCCAACACGCTGATCATTCCCTCATCGGAACGCAAACCTGCGAGGAAGATCGTGCCGAAAGTTATCACGTGCGGCCTGCTCAGAAAGACCGAAGCATTGTCGCGCGACTCCATGTCGGGTTTGATTCGTGTAACGCCGTTGACCCTGATAATGGCCTGGCGAAGTCGCCTCTGGAATCTGGGAGACTTCTGGAACCCATACTCAACCGCG
>JAICGZ010000463.1 GCA_025922875.1 Pyrinomonadaceae bacterium | reverse complement strand
GTTTATCTTCAAATAGACTCGCGCGATTGCCACGATCGCGGACGCGAGGTAGGCAGAAGGATTGGCTTTATTGACCGCAGACTCCGCTTCGTTCAAAGCGGCAATGCCTTGAGCTTGAGTCGTTTTATTCTCGAAGCATGCTGCAGCCAGCCGCGCCAGGATTACCACCCGTAACTCTAACGTTTCGACGCTCTGGGCAATGGTGTTAGCCGCATCCAACTGTCCCCGACTTATCAAGTCGCCTGCCCAATCGAACCTGATGGGCTCTGTTAGTTTGAGTCGCAGGGTGGAATCTTCAATATTGCGTGCCACTTCAATCGCTCGTTCGTACTCGCCGTGCAGATACAAGCGAAGCGCAGCTTTGGCAAATAGACCATCACGCGCTGCCCCCCTGGAGGCATTTCCCGCACGCTCGATTAATTTGTCGACACTTCCTTGAACGTCTGACGATTTCGGGAGGGGCTCGGGTGGACCAGGCAGCTTTCGGCCCTGCTCGCCCAACTCCTGGTTTAATCGGCTCAGTTGAGCTAATAAAGTCTCGGTCGCGGAAGGAAGCAATCGTTCGACATCCGGCAATATCTGGGCAATTACCGATTGCAGCATGGCATAGCGTTCAAGGATGACGGGCCTTTCGGTTTCGGGCGCCGACGCGAGGTAGAACTGGCCGGCGGTCTCGACAATTGCATCGACCGCAAACCCAAGCACTCTCTTCTTCAGCTCTAACGCGACCGGATATTCGACGGTCGCCTGGCGAAACCACGAAACTGGGCCAAGGTAGATGGTCGGACGTTGAAAAGCGTAATCCCAGATGAACAGTACCTCGACCAGTTGCTTTGGGTTTCGGTTGGCAGCCGTCCGGAGCGCAAGTTCAAATAAAGCATCACCAGCAACCTGGTCCCGGGCTCGCAAGCTGAGTAAGAAGAGCCTCATCTGCTGCGACAGGCCGGCCGGCATTGCCAGCCTCGCCATTTGCATTGCCTGGTTCGTGTCAGTTGGTAAAATCTCCGCAGCAGCTTTGACCAAAACCTCACTAGCGCCGGCATTGTTACCGTACAAGTCGGCAAATGCGTCCGACTGCTTCTTCTCCGGCGGCGTCACCGTTAGCAATAAGCTCTTGGCGAGTGCAGGATCGCGCTTGCCGACACGTGTAATGACAAGTTGCTGCAGTTCCTTCGACGATATAGCGGAGGCCTTTTCCGCCGAATCATTAAACTCAGCAGCACGCGTGAAACTCTGACGGAAAACTTCTCTCGCTTCCTCCTTGTCAATGAGCCACAAAGCATCACCAATCTCTACCAGCACGCGCACACGATCGGCAGGGCTGTCGATCTCAAAAGCGTTGTTCCTCAAGTACAGCAGAGTTTGTAATGCATTCTGTTGCTCATCGTAGTCCCTTTGACTCAGCACCCCTTTCGGCCGGGACCGACGCGGATCTTTAGAATTCTGCGCGGTAGCTGATCCGCACACTAACGTCGTGACCAGGCTCAATATGAGCAAACGAACTATTGCGTGCGCCTTCATTCCTCTCCTTCCGTCACACCGTCACGGCCTGGTTGCGAACTTGCCGACACCCGGTAACAGTTGCGTGGATTCATTCCAACAATTAACAGCTCGCCCGCCGGAGTTATTCCCGTCATCTCAGGCGTAAACTTATTGCCGGGCTGCGGCTGAATAACGCGCTGTCTCCGGCCACTTTGATCCGCCACATAAATCGAACCGTCTGTTAACACGACATTGATCTCCCCACTGGGAAGAGCGATAGCGTCCAGCGCGAGAATGGTTTCGGCGACACCGTCAATTGAAATTGTTAGCTGACCAGGTGCTTGCCTGAGCGCATCGATTTCCGGTCCCTCGAGCCTCGACTCAAACACGAGCTTGCCGTCGGGAGTGTATTTCTGAATGAAAGGCACCAACATGAAGCTGACGAGCATGCTGCCGTCTTTATCCACGAAGATCCGCACTCGATTGGCGGCCTGCGCGTATTGCTCGTCGAGATCCTGAAACTCCTTACCCATCAATTCCGAGTAACTCTTCAGCTTGCCGAACGAACGCAAGTGCTTTCCGGAACCCGAATAGACGGAAACCAGGGCGCCGTTTTCCGGCTGCCCCAGGTAGACTTCGCCGTTGAGGCCCGCTGCCATTCCCATATACGGCTTCGTGTCGAAGCCTGCTACGTACGTTCCATCAATTGAAAAGCACTGGATTCTTTCGTTTCCGCCATCCTGAACGTAGATCAGACCGTCCGGGGAAACGTCGATGTATCCCGGACGAAAGAGTCGGCCCGGCGCTGAGCCGATGCCGCCAATTTCGCGCTGAATTTCAAAACGCTCGTTGACTACAACTATGCTGTTTCGCGATCGATCGGAGACGTAATAGACGCCTTTATGCGAAGCTACGTCGTAAACATCCAAGCCGAGATCCTGAAAGATCCTCGTGTAAGTTGGAGCCGGATTCTTTGAGAGTGTTGTTTCCTCAGCCAACTTGTCTGCGACAGACGCGCTTTCTCGTTTTAGTCGAATCAAACTTGCGCTAAGGATGTGGCGAGAGCTGTCGGTCCGAACGATTAGCGGCTGGTCAGTTCGCCGGCCTTTAGCCTGAATAAATTGAGACAAAGAGCTTAAGTCTTCATCAGCGAGATACGCCGGTGAGTTGATGTCTAAACGTTTCAGGTCCGCTGTTACTTCGTTGCGCAGGAATGCCGAGTCAAAAACAAGAACCGGTTCTGTCGCTGTGTTCTTCGCTCTTTCTCGCCAATGTTTGAATTCTTGCAGGTAGTAACTGGGACTCGGGGTACCGCACGCAAAACAATCGGCGAGAAAGAAAATCCAGAGCTGCTCGTCATTCGTTGACGGGAGCTGATGGGTGGTCACTCGCTGAAGTGTGCGAGCATCCAGGAGCCTCAGTGAAGGTAATGGCTGTCCTTTGCTGAAAGGAAACCGATCTGTCGACTCATTATCGACGGAACTTCCAAGTCCGAAGGAATTTAGTAACTGCCGCAGGTCACCTGGGGTTGGTTGCTGGCGGCTGGCGAATTTGCAAACGCCACTCGTATCAAAAAAGAAAATCCCGCTTTCTTCAGTTGCGAGACCCAGGCGCTTGGCCAGTTGCCCGTCAGAATCGTTGACGATCGGGTAGCCGATGAGCTTGTCGTGAAGTAGCTGTTGTATTTCCGGCAAAAGACCTGAAGTTATCAGACTTGTTTGTAGCAGAGTTGGACTCTGCTGCCTGAGGTTTTCACAGAATTTCAAGAGTGCGATGGTTTGGCCCTTGATACCTGAGCCCGTGAGATAAATGACCAGGGTGGGCTTAGTTCCGTTAATAGAGATCTGATCTCCGGAATACGCTGGACCCGCCAAATTCGGCATGGAGTCGCCGTAGCGCACAAGCGCAACACCATATCGACTGCGAAAGAACTTCGAGGTCCAGTTAAATGCCACGACATTTATGAGGAGCAACAGGACGACGCCAATCAGCGTAGCAGCTGAGATGTGAGTTTTTCTCATGAGGTAAATTGCCCCTTTCGATTCGCGTCACAAACGCTAATGTGAGATCGTCGCGAAATCCTGCAATCACAAACCCGTCTAAGTCTTACTCTCCGAGGATCTTAATAGACGGCGAGATCCTCTTCGTCTTGCATATGTTCGTAGCAATTGGGAAATTGATTTCGAGAATTGACGTAAGGAACAAAACATCTGAAACCACCCTTGCGACGTACGAAATTGCTTTAGCATCTTCCGATACTATCTGGGCGGGTTCATTCTGGGCGGGTTAGGAAGGGCGGCATCTTAATGAGAACGGTAGGTTATGTCAAACATTTTTTCGTAGTGATAGTGTTGCAATTCGGATTACTCAACGAAGTAACTATCAATCGTCTATCAATCGTCAATTCACCTTCTAAGCGTAGTGGTCTCATACTCACAAGGGCGCCGAAGCAGATGGGTCGTGGCTGCCGCCCGCCGGTCTAGGAAACTGAAGGGCTTCAACTGCGAAGACCGCAGGCGGTACTTCGGATCGCTGATATTCACTGCGGGACACACCAGGGAATCGTCTCACGCTGTCTCTGAATGAAGTGTTGAGGTACGTG
>JAICGZ010000462.1 GCA_025922875.1 Pyrinomonadaceae bacterium | reverse complement strand
TATTTGCTGTTGCGTGATACTCACTCGTCACTGACCAATCTCGAACAAGCACTCACGGGTTTCGCCCCGTCCAGTCTTGACGCTGCCGAGTGCCACGAATATATCGCCGAGGTTCGATCCTCGACGGGAGAATTTGCGGACGCCCTCCAGCATTTAACACCGAGTCTTGCGATCTATGAGCGAGCCCACAATCCGAAAGAAGCCGCGCGAGTTCGCGCCTTGATTGGGCAAGTCTATGAGCAGCAGGGAAAGATGGCCCATGCTCGTACGAGCTACCTTGAGTCGTTGCAGATCTTCGAGAGGATTTCGGACCGGGTTAGTGAAGCTGCCGTCAGCTTCGCGCTGGGTCGACTGGAATTGATGACCGGAAACTATGACGCAGCCGAAGAGTATCTGAAGGGCTCGATTGAAAATACTGAGAACATTCGAAGCACTTCATTGGGTCGCGATTTAACTACTGCAATCTCCGCCACTGTGCACGAACGTTACGCGGCTTACATTGACTGCCTGATTCGCAAGCACGAGATGAAGCCGTCTGAAACGCTGAATACCCGTGCTTTTCAGGCAAGTGAATTATTACGCGCACGATCATTAGCGGAGTTCCTGCGCGACACGCAAATAAAACCGTCGCCCGGGTTAGATCCAGGCCTCGTAGAGCAGGAGCAGAGGCTGCGCCAGTCGATTCGCGCGGGAATAGATCAGCGAATTGCGCTTTTGGCAACATCCTACAAAAGAGAGGAACTCAATGAATTAGAGACCACACTGGTGCGGTTGAATGAAGAGCACCAACAACTCGCCGAGAAGATTCGCCAAATAGATCCGTCGTATTACACACTCAGTAGCCCAACTGCTTATTCCCTGGACGAGATTCAGAAAAGCGTAATCGAAGACGATCAAACTGCGCTGCTTGAGTATCTTGTGGGACCCGAGGCCAGCTACGTTTGGGTCGTCACACGCAACGATATAAAGGTCTATAAGCTGCCCAAGGAGAAACTCATAACGGAAGCCGTACGGCAGATCTATGACCTTTTATCAACTCCGCCTGAAGTCAACATTGAGCGCCGTCTCAAGAGCGCGACCGACGAGCTGGGAGAAATGGTGCTCGGCCCTCTTGCCGGCCGCCTGAATGCTTCGCGCCTGATCGTCGTTGCGGACGGCGCTCTTAATTACATTCCGTTCCAGTTATTGCCGGCGCCTTCGGGGGATCGTGAGCCGTTAGTGGCGAGCTATGAAATTATCAACGCTCCATCGGCGTCGATTTTGGGACAGCTACGCCGGCAGAAACAGAATCGCCAGCCAGGCAACAAGGTGCTCGCGGCGTTTGGTGATCCAGTCTTCGCATCGAACTACGCGCAATTCAAGAACAGGAATTCGCCTTCCAGTGAAATGCTGGCGTCCGTGCAACAAGAGCCGGCAGAACCCTGGCGTCGCGCGTGGCGCGACATCGAAGTAACCGCGGATCCTCTGGATCCTGCTGTTATCCAACCGCTCATTTACAGTAAGTTCGAGATGAAGAACCTGCGTGATATCGCGGGCGCGGACTCACTCGTCGCGCGCGGTTTTGCTGCGTCACGTCAAATGCTCAAGAAGACTGATCTGTCGAAGTTTGCGATTCTGCATTTCGCCACGCACGGGCTGCTTAATCCTAAAAGCCCGGAGCTTTCGGGTTTCTTCCTTTCCATGGTTGATTCGGCAGGCCAGCCTCAGGACGGGTTCATCACGATGCAGGATGTGTACAGTCTTCACGCTCCTGTCGATCTGGTGGTTCTGAGTGCGTGTCGTACTGGGCTTGGCAAGGACGTCCGAGGCGAAGGATTGATCGGTTTGACTCGAGGTTTCATGCATGCCGGCGCATCGAGCGTCGTCGCAAGTTTGTGGAAGGTGGACGACGAGGCGACGGCTGAGTTGATGAAGCACTTCTACGCGAACATGCTGCAAAAAGGCATGCGACCGGCAGAGGCGTTGCGTGCCGCGCAAAACACGCTCAGGCAAAACCCGCTATGGCAATCGCCACACTTCTGGGCCGGCTTCACTTTGCAGGGAGAGTTCAAGCAACCGATTAGATTGTCGTTACAATCACCGGCAAGCACAGCCGGATCGGCGAAAGTTCAAATTGCGGTTGCGCTTGGGTTTTTAATCACTCTGTTGGCCGGTATTGGCTGGGGTTACTGGCACCGGTAGTGAGAATCGTGCGCCTCTGGATTTATTCGACGTTGAAAACAGCGCTACCACGGATCCTCTGCTCATCAGCAAAGAGTTGAATAGTGTAACTTCCAGGCGGTAGCTCGGCTGTGGGAACTATCACCACAACTGCGTGATCGTTCTGTTCCGCTACCGGCAAATCTCGCGACACCTGTTCACTTTGTAGGTTGACGCGATAGCTGTTAGCCGGCGGGCTACCATCCGGAAGTGCGATTTCAATCCTGATCCCAGCGTCGCCTGGCTGCGGTTTCACGGAAGGAATTTCAGCGCCCGCACTCCGATCTGAACTACTAATCTTCAAAGCTATCGATGCATAAGACGGTGAGGTCGGATTGCGTGTAGGCAACACCAGCATAGCAATGCCCGCCATGATTATGAGCGTTGCAAAAATACTGGCGAAACGAAGTGATAATGCCTGCCTGTTCCAAAACTCACTGGCTCGATCCCACCAGCCAGGCTCGGGCGGAACCGGCGCGTTTACAACGCCGCCGCCGCGTTCAACGGCGGCCTGACGAAACAATTCGCGCGCAAACCTCACCTTATTCTGCCGCTCAGCAGATCTTAAAAAGTACTGTTCAACGCGCTTCCGCTCCTCACCTGGCAGTTCATTCCCAACGTATTCGTCCGTGATCTCGTCGACTAGCGTGTCGAAATCCGCCCCAAACGCAGGATCCGTCAGCAATCGTAGCTCTAGTCGCTCTTCGTCCTCTTCCTTGAGCTGACCGAGCAGATATAGCCGTACCTCATTTTTCGTTTCTTTAATAATGATAAATACCCCCAACGTCGCCGCTACTATCTATGGCATCAGGTGGCACTTTTGTTTTTGCCGTGACGGTCAATACATTGAAGTACGCATTTTTCAAGGCTAACTCGCAGATGGTGCGCTCGCGTGCGCAAAGCACCTTCGGAAATCGCAAGCTCGCCCGCCATCTGCCGGTGATGCTCGATTTTCGCGTGCCCGTGATACAGATGGTAATCGAGAATAAATTCCCGTTTGTCTTGCGGCAACAGTTTCAGGCACTTTGACAGGCATTCCGAAGTGTCACTTAGATCGGGCTCCTTCGTCTGATATTCGGGCAGCACCTCGGTCGGGACTTCCTTCCCTCGCATGGCTTCGCGAATGACGTTGCGAGCCACTCCGTGAAAATATTTGGCCGGATCTCCGACGTAAGTTTCTCGAATCTCCGGCAATCGCCTCATGACTCGGTCCATTGCTTCGTCGGCAGAGTGTCCGGCGTCGCTGATGCCCTTGGAAACAAACATGCGCACCAGTCCAGCCCGGATCGCCTCATATCGTTGACCTGCTTTGTCGCGGTCGGGATCCAGCCACTCAAGCAAAGCGTCGAATAGTTCTTTAGTTATCGCCAACTCTATCTACTGTTCCCTCAGATCTGGGGACCGATAAGACGTGTGCCGCGAAGTTAGGAAGCCTGGGCGAAAAGCCTGCATAAAACTAGCTTAGAAGAACGTCAATAGCAAGAAAGACCTTAAATCACAACCACTGGCGAGGGCTTTTCTGCTTTTGTGCCTCTTTGTGGCGCATCTTGACATTCAATTCTGCCGTTGCTGTAATCCAACTAATCCTAATTAATATCGACAGGCAGCTTTCGGAGGTGCTTCGAGTGACAATCGATGAGTTAGTTTATGACTGGAATACCGTTGAGCCATCGCTCAAGGCACCCAACCGTCACATCGGCATCAACGACGAAACATTGCGCGATGGGTTGCAGTCGCCGTCTGTTTCAGAACCTCCAGTCGAACAAAAACTCGAACTGCTTCACTTGATGGAAGCCGTAGGTATCGATAGTGCCGATATCGGACTGCCCGGCGCCGGCGGCACGCACGCCGCTGGAGTCGAACGATTGGCGCGTGAGGTTGCCGAGAAGAAATTCAAGCTCAGACCCAACTGCGC
>JAICGZ010000461.1 GCA_025922875.1 Pyrinomonadaceae bacterium | reverse complement strand
CCGCGGGCTCGAACTCGTCAAACGACTGCACTGCCGCCGCGTTATCAAGTATCACAACGTCACACCCGCCAAGTTCTTTGCCGGTTTCAACGATAGCGAGCAGGAGCAATGCGAGATAGGCCGAAGACAGTTGGTCGATCTCGCCGCAGCGCGATGCGATCTGTATCTTTCGGATTCTGCATTCAATATGCAGGAACTGATCGCGGTCGGCGCCGGCGCATCGAGGTCGTTCGTCGTCCCACCGTTCCATCATATCGATCGACTTTCAAAAATCACCGCCGATCAGGAAACCCTGCGGAAATACCACGACGGTATCGCCAACGTTTTATCCGTTGGTCGCGTCGTGCCAAACAAGAACCTGCATCACTTAATAGAGGTGTTTGCGCATTACCATTACGCCTGCAATAAGCACTCGAGGCTGATCGTCGCCGGCAAAGGTGGCGAAGGTTTCAGTCCGTACTCAAAGCTCCTACATCGCCTCGTAGAAAAACTCGGTTTGAATCAGGCCGTCGTATTTACCGGAGGCGTTTCGGACGAAGTGCTGAAGGCGTATTACCTCTTGGCCGGCGTATTTGTTACGGTTAGTGAACACGAAGGTTTTTGTGTGCCGCTGGTGGAAGCAATGTCGATGAAGTTGCCGATCACAGCTTACGCATCGACGGCGATTCCGGAGACGTTAGGCAATGCGGGCATAGTCTGGGCTGATCGAAACCCGCTCCTGGTAGCCGAATCGATCGATCTGCTCTTGCGAGATAGTTCAGTGAGGAATGCTTTAGCTGAGCGCGGCCGGCGACGCTACGAAGCAATGTTTACAAACGAGAAGATTGAAAGCACCTTCCTCGAGGCGATGGCAACACTGCAATGAATAAAGTCGCGATCGTCGTACAAAGATGTCACGAAGACATCGTTGGAGGTTCGGAAACGCTTGCGTGGCATTACGCAACTCTCCTGCGCGATGACTATGAAGTGGATCTACTGACGACTACGGCGGTCGATACTTCAGTCTGGGCCAACACGCTGCCTGAAGGATCGGAAACTAAAGAAGGCGTGAGGATCGTCAGGTTTCCGGTAACTATCGGACGCAGTGATTACTGGTCCGGCCTGCACAAACGGCTGCTGGAAGCTTTCGGCCCGTTCGTGCCGGCCGGAAACAATGACGTTCCGCAGCTTCGTTGGTCCATCGCGTTGCAGGAAGACTTCATTCGGCATCAGGGCCCGTACTCAGCGCCGTTGTTTCAGTTCATTCGCGAGAACTGGCGCGACTATCGCGCAGTGATCTTCATTACCTATCTGTATCCGACCACGTACTTCGGTCTCCAACAACTTCCCGCGGGAAACGCTCTCTTCGCGCCAACACTACACGACGAACTGCCTGCTTATCTTCCGGCATACAAATACGCGGCGCGGCGCGCGCGCGCGCTCGTATGGTTGACTGCCGCGGAACAGCGAGTGGGACAGAAACTCTGGGGCGACCTGCCGGGAAGAATTGTTTCGATGGCGATCGATACTGAGCTCAGAGAACCGCAGTGGATGCCTGTGCCTTATCTGCTCTATTGTGGCCGCGTCGATCCGAATAAAGGCTGTCGTGAGTTGTTTGAATACTTCATGACGTTCAAGAAGACTCACCCTTCAGAGCTTCGCTTGATCATCACCGGCAAGGACGACATGCCTGTTCCGGCTCATGAAGACATTGAATTCAGAGGATTCGTTAGTGCTGAAGAGAAGTTTCGTTTGATGTCCGGGGCCAGGGCATTCGTGACGCCGTCGCCGAATGAGAGCTTCAGTATCGTAACCCTCGAAGCCATGGCCCAACACACTCCAATCCTGGCAAACAGCGCCTCAACAGTTTTGGCGGATCACATCAAGGACAGCGGCGCCGGTTATGTTTACAGCGATTACCAGAGCTTCGCGCACGCGTTGAACGAATTCTCGTCCAACGAAGCAATGCTCACAAACATGGGGGATTTAGGACGGCAGTACGTCCTCTCGAGATACCAAACCGACAAGGTGCGGCAATCCCTAATCGCCGCAGTCGAATCTTGTCAATCCTGCCGCAAATCCTGAACATCATGTCTAAAACGGTCTCGGTATTCCACGGACCTAATAAAGCCCTCAGTTATCTTCTTCGCATCACCACTGCGCTCTAAAATATCCACCCAATAATTCACATCTGACACCTCAGGCTCACGCCGCAGATATCCAAAGTAGTGCAAGATCACAAACCCGCGGTTTCCAAGCTTGCGCACAAGTTCATCACTCTCCACCTTTTCGCGTAGCGATTGCTCGTTCAACTCATTCGCCATTCTCCCCTGCATCGCATCCATGAACTCTTCATAACTCGGCATCCGCCCAAATCCGGCCTCATACACCCGCAGTATCAAATTTCCGCGTTCATGAAAGCCGCTGCCGAGAAAGATATTGAGCGCGACCTGCGCGCGCTCGCACGTCTCGTCGTTCTTCCTGCAATTTCGAATTCTTTCTACTTGCTGTTTCAGTACTTCATCGTCAGGCTCTCTCGCCGCGAAATCTCGATAGAGTTGCCGCACAAAAAACTCCGGGTCATCGATCGGACTAGGCGTCGATAAATCAAAAGCCCTCACCTCCGGTACTAATTCCAGGCGGCAAACTTTTCCGGAAATTCTCCGCGAATCTATCCACTCCTTGACCTTGCTTTCATAATCGGGATTCATCAAGAAATACATGTTCCAATCGCGAGGAAACTGGCTGCTGGAAGCATTGAAAGTCTTAACTCTCGAGATCGAAGAGATCAACATCGCATCGTAGTGGTATTCGGCGGTGGAGTGTTTCGCGTCAGGACCAGGCGCAACGTAAAAAGCAGTACAGTCTTTCGGCAATCGCGCCGCCATTGATTTCAAATACGACTCCTCAATGCTTATTGAGAAACCCGTACCATTAACTTCAGGAACACCGAATTGCTCAAACACGCCAAACGCCGCGATCGCGAGGACCACGATCTGCTTTCGTTGCGTCGAGGCATACGCGAGGACCTTTTGCAATCCGTAAGCAAAGGCGATCGACATCGGCAGCGTCAGGAATATTACGTAGCGAGACACTGCTCGAATGGCGCCCGCGCCCGGGAAGTATTGATAGATAAATGCCCAAGGGGAGTGGCCCGCGTATTTGAAACCAATCAAGTAGAAGATAGACGTAGCCAGGATCATGATCCCGAGAAACAGTTTTCCTGTTGAATGGCGGCGCGCCCGTATCAACCAGATCGAATAGACAGTGACCGCGATCCACGCGAGTGAAGGGACTAAGCCAATGCCCACCATCAACTCACCCCACGTCGACGGCCGTGAATCACTCATCAGCGTTTTATAAAACCATCCCCAGAGGTAGTTGCCGTCTCCCATCGACAACAGCGCTTTCCAATCGGGAATCATTTCGCTGACGAAGTCGTACCGGTACCAGGTTCCGAGGCGTATCGTGGGGCGATAAAGCAGCAGCAGAGGAATGAACCCGATCAGAAACACTCCCGCACTGACAAGCATTGCGGGCCAGAATTTCCTGCACGCTGCAATGATGAAATTTCGTGATCTGCTAAACGCGAGGGCGAGTAAGAGAAAGAGAACACTCCAGAACACAAAGTACCAGGCGAAGTAGAAGGTAGTGGCAAGTTGTAAGTTCAAGCATATCGCAGCTAAAGACAAGAGCACCGCCGCTCGCTTCTGACCGATCGTCTCGACCTGCTTTGCAAAAGTTATCACCAGCGCAAAAATCACCGGCAGTAATAGAACGTACTGCAA
Organism: Pyrinomonadaceae bacterium; assembly: GCA_025922875.1. Classification (GTDB taxonomy): domain Bacteria; phylum Acidobacteriota; class Blastocatellia; order Pyrinomonadales; family Pyrinomonadaceae; genus PSRF01. Next base: position 380 of record JAICGZ010000461.1, on the reverse strand, counting down.
CTGCAAATGCGTGGTCTGATGAAACTTTGGACTATTGAATGCAAAAAACATCGCGCCCACGCACGACGGTGCGAGGGCAAAACCGAGCGTTCTATACAACAACACGAACGCGGCGCAGTAACTTAAAAAAGTCACGAGGATGATTACTATCTCGACCGAAGTGAACATGCTGAAGCCGAGGGCGCGGAAAAACGAGTAAGGGGCGACAAAACCAAACAAGAGATCTGAATAAGCGAGCGTGCGTTTCGTGGGATAAAAAATGCCGGGCGAAAGAAGTGAAACTTTGCCGAGAATTGATTGATACCAGTGCTCGCAGAAATACACGAACCCCCGCGCATCACCACGGTCGCCGAAGAAGGTGTCGAAACCCGAAAAGAATT
>JAICGZ010000460.1 GCA_025922875.1 Pyrinomonadaceae bacterium | reverse complement strand
CCGGTACGAATTGTTTGGGACGGTTGTCGCCGGTAATCGCGCGAGTCATTGATTGCAAACGCGTGCCATCTCCACCTGCTAATATCACTGCCCAATTTGCGCTCATCTTCATAGCGTCCTTGTGTTGGAATTCGCCAAACAATCATGAGTCGCGTTGCGAGGTTATTCCTTACAAAAACAGGACCACAAAGGACAAAGGCTACTCGCCGCTTTGTTGAAGGAGTTTTGCGACCAGGCCGGTCCAACCTGTTTGGTGACTTGCCCCGACGCCTGAGCCGTTGTCACCGTGGAAGTATTCGTGGAAAGGAACGAAGTCACGCCAATTGGCGTCAGTTTGAAATTTCTCGGCAGCGCCAAACACAGGCCGTCGATGGTCCGCGTCTTTCAAGAAGATGCGAGAGAGTCGCTTTGAAATCTCGGCGGCCACTTCCCACAGGGTCAGCATCTTCCCGGAACCTGTAGGACACTCGACCTTGAAATCATCACCAAGATAGTGATGAAACTTCTGCAGCGATTCGACCAGCAGGTAATTGACTGGAAACCAAATAGGACCACGCCAGTTCGAATTACCGCCAAAAAGTCCGGTGCTCGACTCTGCGGGCTCATAATCAACCCGGTGCTCTGTACCGTTCACATGTAAGAGATAGGGATGGTCCTGGTGATAACGAGATACCGCGCGAATCCCGTAAGGCGAGAGGAACTCGTTCTCATCAAGCATGAATCGCAGCACGCGTCGCAGTTGATCGCCATTGACAATCGACAACAGTCTCCGTTCGGCGTTCCCCGGCGTGCGCATGCACGCGACATTCTCAGTCAAATCAGCCCGATGATTGATGAACCACTCGAGGCGCCGTTTGAAATCGGGCAATTGGTCAAGCAGTTCTGGCTCCAGCGTTTCCACCGCGAAGAGCGGAATTAATCCGACTATCGAGCGAACTTTCATGGGGAAGGATTTGCCGTCGGGGAGATGAAGCACGTCATAAAAGAAGCCGTCTTCTTCATCCCACAACTTGATCTCTTCATCGCCTCGATTGTTCATCGCGCGCGCGATAGAGAGAAAATGCTCCCAGAATTTGCTGGCGACGTCTTCATAGGACGGATCTTCTTTGGCCAGCTCCATTGCAATCGCCAACAGATTCAGCGCGTACATCGCCATCCAGCTCGTGCCGTCCGATTGCGCGATGTGCCCGCCGGTGGGTAGCGGTGCGCTGCGATCGAAGACGCCGATGTTGTCTAGACCGAGAAACCCGCCCTGGAAAATGTTCAGTCCCTCGGCGTCTTTGCGGTTGACCCACCAGGTGAAATTCAGAAGCAGCTTTTGGAAGATGCGTTTCAGAAAAACGGTATCGCCGACTCCGCGTCGTTTCTTTTCGATCTTGTAGACACGCCAGGCTGCCCAGGCATGAACCGGAGGGTTTACGTCGCCAAAGGCCCATTCGTAGGCCGGTAGTTGGCCGTTCGGATGCATATACCATTCGCGCAACATTAGGATGAGTTGCTCTTTCGCAAACTCCGAATCGACCAGCGCCAACGGCACGCAATGAAAAGCGAGGTCCCAGGCGGCGTACCACGGATATTCCCATTTATCGGGCATCGAAATCACATCGGCGTTATGGAGATGTTTCCATTCGCGGTTGCGGCCCTTACTCCTTTCAGCGGGCGGTCTGGGTGTCGCTGGATCACCATCAAGCCACTGCTCGACGACGTAGTGATAGAACTGTTTGGACCAGAGCATGCCGGCGAATGCCTGGCGCATGACTAGCCGTGCATCGTCAGAAAGTTGCTTTGGAATAACCGTTTGGTAGAACTCATCGGCCTCCTCAACTCGCGCGCCGAAGATCTTTTCAAAATTGGCGAAAGCCTCTTGTCGCTGTTTGTGAATATGATCGGTCAACCGCAAACGGATCGTTGCAGTCTCGCCTGGCGCAATCGTCAGTTCGTAATTTGCCGCAGCTTTCGTGCCCCTCTGCTGAGGGTTAACCGCCTGCTGGTTGCGGTGAACGATGTAGTCGTTGATGCCGTCTTTGACGTAGTGCGAGCCGTTCGTGAAGTTAAATAGGCGCTGAGTGTTCGTGTCGTTTTCCGTAAAGAGCAGCTCAGGCTCCCCGTCACAGTACAACCAGCGTTTGCTGAGTTCAGCGTGATTGAGCTCGATCATTCCTGGGTTCGTCTTGTGCAGGTCCGGTTTCGCGGCGCCATTCCGGTTCCACGACCAGGTGTTTCGAAACCAGATTGTGGGGAGCAGATGCAATGAGGCCTCCTCAGGACCGTGGTTAGTGACCGCGATCTTGATCAGAATGTCCTCAACGTCAGCTTTCGCATATTCGACAAATACATCGAAGTAGCGATCGCCATCGAAAATGCCCGTGTCGATCAATTCGAATTCAGGTGCTGGTTTTCCTCGACGCCGATTCTCTTCAACCAAGTGACCGTACGGAAACTCTCCCTGCGGATACTTGTACAAGTACTTCATGTACGAGTGAGTCGGCGTTGAGTCGAGATAGAAGTAATATTCTTTGACGTCTTCCCCGTGGTTCCCTTCATTGCCGGTCAAACCGAAGAGGCGTTCTTTCAGGATCGGATCGCGACCATTCCAGAGTGCAATAGCGAAACAGATCTTTTGCTGACGATCGCTGATTCCCGCAATTCCATCTTCGTTCCAACGATAAGCGCGCGATCGCGCATGATCGTGTGGGAAGTAGTCCCATGCAGTGCCGTACGGACTATAGTCTTCGCGGACGGTGCCCCAGGCTCGTTCGCTGAGATATGGACCCCAACGCTTCCAGTGTTTTGCGCGTTGACGAGCCTGTTCCAAGCGCTCCTCCTCCGCGGTTAGTTTTAGCTGTTTATCTGCTGCTATTAGCATGGTTGTTATTAAGCTTGCCGCAAGCTGGTTCGCCCAAATTCGGGGCACGAATGTGCCTCCTGCACGACTTCACCAAACGCCGGATCGATTAGAGTCGTGGCGTCCGCGCTGTGGTCGATCTTCATCGCGTGATGATTCATTTCAACGCCGCCATCGGGGCAAATCATCTGCGGTTTATTCATCTTGATGTTCTCGTCGAATCCGTTTCAGAAAATATTCTCGCCAACTGTCAGGCAATGCCTCAGTCGCAATTGCGCGTCGCATTAAATCGACGTTTTCCTTTTCGCTGCTATATAGTCGCGTAACATCTACAACCCTTACGCCGGAAGTGTTTTTCTCGATGAGTTCGAATTCGTCACCAACTCCGACTTCGCCTTCTTTCAGAACTGAGAAATAGAAACCCGTGCGTTCGCTGATGAGAAACTTCTTGATGATGTCGGTCCTTCCAAACCGAATGCCGAGTTTGTAGCAGGGCATTCGTGGTTGCGTGACCATCACTTCAGCCGAGCCAATGCGAAATCTGTCGCCGATATTGGTTTCCGTTTCGAGCAGACCTTCAGTGGTAAAGTTCTCGCCGAAGATTCCCCACGGCAAATCCATGTCCGGCAGCTGTTGTTTCCAGTATGGGTAATGTTCGGAGGGATACGCGTAGACCGCTTTTTGGGGTCCACCATGCACGGAAAGATCTGACTGGCGGTCGCCGTCAAGATTTAATGTCCGAAGCGGCACGCGCCCGGCAACTGGCTCTTTGAAAATACCGGTCGAGACCGGTTCGTCGTTCCGCATCACCAGTCGCGGCAAACCAACATTGATTGAAAGAATTTTCATTGGGAGGAAGTTAGATCGAGACGTTTTCTCGTCCATAACGCAACACCTTGCTCATCCGGATCAATTCGCCAAGAAACTTGTCGATGCGCTTGTCATGCCCGTCGCGATCTTTGATGCCGAGAACTACCGGGACGAAAAGTGGTCGATTATTCATGATCCCTATTTTTCAACTAACGCCATCACATGGCCATCGGGATCTCGAGCTAACAATCCTTTGCGGAAACCGAAATTTTTATCCTTTAGCGTGACAACGCCAGGTGAAACAAAGCGAGAGTTCTCCGCGAACAATCGCTTTGCAAACGAATCGGCCGTGTTAACAATCAGAGTGGTTTGCCAGTGAAACAAGTCTGACGCGCGCGCATCAGCAGGTACAGGCCGGCCATCACGCGGCGCAAGGTACTCGAGAAATTCGATGCCTGGCCCCCCGCTGCCAGCTCGAAGACTCGTAATGCGT
>JAICGZ010000459.1 GCA_025922875.1 Pyrinomonadaceae bacterium | reverse complement strand
GTCGAAAGCCTGATCGAGCATCGCGCCTCAGCAGAACAGCCTGCCTCAAACTCACCTGAGAATCTTTTGCGACTGTCAGTCGGACTTGAGAACTCTGACGACCTCATCGCTGATCTTCTTCAGGCACTCGCGCATGAGCCATGATTGCAGGTGCGGCCTCGTTTTTCCGGATAGGGCTGACGGGATGCTAATAGGATGACATGACTGATTACGCGCGCACGGAAGAATGGGCAGAACGGGAACCACGATGTCATGTGACCAATTCATGTGTCCCAAGTCCTTGATACGGATTGACAGGCAATTTTCAACCTAGTAAATTGTCGCCGCTTTACGACAGGAACTACACACCTTCGTAGGTGGTGCGACGCACCGCGACGGTAATGTGGGTGGGTATGGTCACTACGCCCTTTGATCACTCCTATCCTCCCTCTTTCTCACACCGGGAATATCACCAAAGGAGACAAACATGAAACGTAGCAAAATATTTCTTTTTGCCGGGTTGTTGATTACAGCCACGACTGCCACCACTATGCTGCGGCCGACGTCGGCTGCCGCGCCTGGACCATCAGCCTCTGGTCATGGAACTATCCTGCTGCAGGATACGGAAGGTAGAACGATCAGAAGACAGTTTTCCTTCAGTGCGAAGGTAATGCCGGATGGTACGGTCCAGGGAAGCGCCATACTTCACAATCCGTCTTTTGATCCGAAGTACGATGCCCAGTTCGATATCACCTGCCTTCAAGTTGTAGGAAACCGAGCCAGCTTCGGCGGAGCAATTAGGAAGACAAGTGATGCGGTTTTCAACGATGAGTTTGACGCAGGCTTCTTTACCGTTTTTGACAACGGTGAACCAGGTGCGGATAACGACACGATCAGCGAAGTTTTCTTTGATAACGTGGTCGAGCCAAGTGCTTGCCAGTTTATTGGTGCTGATGATTTCCCGCAGATACCAATCGAATCCGGCAACGTACAAGTAAGCCCGTAGCCAAAGATTATTCATCCGCAGGTCGGGGATAGTGATGCAGTTTAGAGTTCAAGCGGCTTTCCCCGAAAAGTCCTGATCGGACTTCTTCTCTGTGCAATCTCTGTGTCCTCTGTGGTTAAGAATCGTTCGTAAAAACAACCACAGAGACACAGAGGACACAGAGGACGCACAGAGAAATCAGCCGAAGATCTGTTCATTTCTTATCACTCTCCACTTGTGTTATAAAGAGCGCTGTTTCTCGCATCTGCCAACCCTCGGAGTTTTTTCGCGGAGGTTTCTCACGATGATGGTCCCTTCTGATCGATAGTGTTTCATCCAGAGGTAAGCATGAAACTCTTCTACCGTCTGCTCGTGGCCTTTTCAATACTCTCCGCCTTTACATTTGTTCAAGGCCAAAGCTCACCTGCCCAAAAGAATAGAAGAGAGATTTTGCAAGAAGAACAGTTGAAGAAACTACTGGCTAAGGTTGGAGTAAACGTCGTTGAGGTTAGAACGAGGAACAATCAATCGCAGGCTCACCGGGAAGTCAAAATCCGCTGGACTGATTCAACGAATGCGCCGTCCAACACACAAGGCAGACCTTCTATCAGTGCCGGGGAACAAAAGCTGCCGCCTGTGGTCTCGCTTGTAGAAGATAAGAAACGCTCTGGCACACTGCCCCGGCACCGTTCGCTCGAACTGTCCCCAACCCACGTTTTTATCGCTGCTGTTGATGAGACAAACCAACTTAGATGGTGGTCAATAATTCCTGACCCGCGCGTCGTTAGAGGTGAGTTTCCGACTGCCACCGGAGAGCTGCGCAGTGAAGACTATTCCCAGTCAAACTTCATGCTGACTGTGGCATTTCCTGACGATCCTAAGATTACAAACTTGCGGTTTTATAAACCGATCTGGACCGGATCGGATTTTGATCTGAAACTGTTGGCTATCGTTCCTGTTCGGTAATTCGCGAAAGATAGAAACTCATGAAAAGGTTCACTCCCCGCTGGGTCCTAAGTGCGCTTTTTCTAGTTTTCTGCCTGCCGCAAATAGCTTTAGCCGAGTCGTTTGAGACAATCCTCAATAACGGCGCTCCTGACAATCGTGTGGACATCGCTATTATGGGCGACGGTTACACCGCCGCGGAGATGCAGAAGTACAGGAACGACGTTCAAGCCTTGATGAACGGGTTCTTCCTTGGCACGCCTTTTCGGGAGTACAAAAACTTTTTCAATGTTCACCGCATCGATGTCATAAGTAATCAATCGGGAGCGGATCATCCTGAGAGGGGCGTATTTAAAGATACGGCGCTCGACGCTACCTACAACTGTGCAGGGTCTCAGCGCCTGATTTGTATAAACTTTTCCAAAGCCAATTTGATTTTGGCAAACACGCTCTCTTCTTCCCAACATGACCTGAAGTTCGTACTTGTTAATGATGCTGAGTATGGTGGTTCAGGCGGCTCTATCGCTGTTGCCTCAACACATCCCGAGGTGGTGGAACTCGTACTTCATGAAATTGGGCACAGCTTTGGCTTCCTGGCGGATGAATATGGTGGTCCACCACCGCCAGTTTGTAACAATACCTTCGAACCTTCTGCTGTTAATGCAACGAAGGTTACTGAACGCTCACTCATCAAGTGGATTCATTGGATAGAGCCGAGCACACCGGTACCAACAACAACCTTCCTGTCTGGCGTGCCAGGCTTATACCAGGGAGCCGTTTATTGTGATGCTGGTTTGTACCGGCCCACCTTTGATTCCAAGATGCGCTTTTTAAATCGGCCGTTTGAGCAAATCAATACCGAGCAACTCATCAGGCGTATATATAATTTTGTCTCACCAATAGACTCAAGTGACCCCGCTGCGACTGACATAACAATCACACAAGGGCAATCGCAGACGTTTAGAGTCTCGCCGCTCATAACAACGGACAATACGATAGACGTGGAGTGGTATTTAAATGGACAGCTTCAATCAACGGGAATTGAACTTGTAGTCAATTCCAGTAACTTGAGTAGTGGTGCTCATGTCGTCGAGGCGCTGGTAAGGGATAAGACTCAGATGGTGAGGAAAGACACCGAGAGTCTACTAAGTGATAGCCGTAGGTGGAACTTGACGGTCAACGCAGTACCAACACCGACTCCGACACCGACTCCGACACCGACTCCGACACCGACTCCAACACCAACTCCATCGCCCATCCCCGTATTGCTTACTGAAGAGAACTCAAACAGGGCGATCGCTTTAGATTCCGTAATATTTTGGCGCGATCCCTTCTCGCTCTTCACGACTCATAATTTCAGTTTGGATGGGCGCACACAAATCATACTCTTTGCGACAAACGTGGACTTCAAGCCCGGCGAAGATGCGTCGATTCTTTCTGCTCAAGGCGAAGATTCGCAACAGTCAACTTTTCCATTGACAGTTGAATATGCAGGCAAGGTTCCGAACTTCGACTGGCTGACACAGATAAACATCAAACTGCCCGAGGGGAAGGTTGGAGATATTTGGATAAGTATCACATTACGCGATCTGCAAAGTAACAAAGTCCTCGTCACCATCAGACCACCATAAATCAAAGGAACGTGGAAACAATCCGGCAACGACGTCCGGATCGTGATTGGCAATTCATATTCAGTGCTGCAGGGAACGGCTGATGGAAATGTAATGAAGGGTGAGGCCACGAATCAGGAAGGCGTCTCGTGGAAGTGGACACTTCTCAAGCAACAATGAAATTTGCGATTAGCGTTGGAGGTTGATATGAGCCTAACCGATGAGCAACGAGAGCTCTATGAGAAGGTGGTAGCGGAGACTCGGGTTGAAATAGACGATCTTGACCGCCAGATTGAAGAGGAGCTGAAAAAGGTCAAGGATCGGATTGCCGAGCTACAGAACGCCAAAAATGCTTCTCGTCAGACTTATGACGCCGCTTGTATGCGCCTCGGGATTCCCAACGATCTCGAAGGCGCAGAGGACACTCCCTAACTATTTGCCGGAGGTGGACAGCATCCTGCAACCACTAGGAGCACGGCGCTCCAGTTCACCGTGATTTCGCGTAAGCTTTGGTTCCAATCTGGTTGTATTCATAGACCGTTCCCTGTGTGGATACGCTATTCATGCCCAGAAAAAGATGTCCCGTGTCAGGATTAACTGTAGCTGCCGTTATTACTGTGATTCCTCCACTCTG
>JAICGZ010000458.1 GCA_025922875.1 Pyrinomonadaceae bacterium | reverse complement strand
ACGCAGCGCGCGTTTTCCAACGAGGTGATTACACCGGGCAAGACGACTGTCGGCGATGTTCGCTGGTGGTTTATGCAACAAGTGAACAACCTGGGCTTGGATGTTTGGTTCCAGCCTGACCTACGCATTCAACGACACAGTAAGGAAGCACGTAAGACGCTCGATTTTCTCAGTGTGAGCGAGGAGTCCGCCGTCATCCAGCGCGGCGATGTTATTCACATCGACTGTGGACTGAATTACATGGGACTCAGCACCGATTGGCAAAAGATGGGGTATGTGCTGCGACAGGACGAGCAGGACGTTCCCGAGGGACTCAAGCGAGCGTTGGCGAATACCAACCGACTTCAGGATGCCCTGTTCACTCACATCAAACCCGGAGTGAAGGGCTTCGAGATCTACGACGCCACGATGGCCGACATGAAAAAGCTCGGAATCGAAGCCATGATCTATTCCCATTCAGTTGGTACTCAGGGACATGCGCTCGGTGCGAGTATCGATTTTCGCCGTCCGTCTGCCACCACTACTTCGATTGAACCGCCGTTCCGCGAAGGTTCGTACACGGCAATCGAATTGAACACCAGCACCGCGGTTCCGGAATGGGGCGGCCAGAAAGTAACGATTATGATGGAAGACGATGCGTACCTGACCAAAGACGGAATGAAATGGTTTCGTCCGCGACAGACCGCTTTTTATTTGATCCGTTAACGAATTGAGTATGACGTTAATCAACTTCCATACGGTTCGAGCGCTCTTCATTGTTCTTCTCCTGAGCGCCAGCATCGCCGCTCAAACTCCGCCAGCCACTGAGCTATCAGAAGTTCACGTTCTCGCAACCACACTCGTAACTCTGAAAACTCCCGAAGAGCGCGAGCAGTTGCTGGCGAAGCACCCAGCCCTGATGACGCCCACGCTGCGGAAAGCCCTGATAACCCAGGGTAATTCTCAACTGATGGCCGGACGATACTCGACAGCTTTCGACATCTATGGCATCGCGCAAAACGTCGCCGAGAAAATCGGCGATAAAGAAGGACTCGCCACGGCGTGGTTGGACATCGGGACTATTTACTATTTCCAGGCCAACTACCCCGCGGCGACGGAACACTACACAAAAGCGCGCGAACTTTTCATCGAGGTCCCTAATCAGTACGAAGCGGCGAAAGCACTCTCCGGCGTCGCACTGATTCACAGAGAGCAGGGGCGTGAAACGGAAGCGCTCGCGACTCTCCAACAGGTGTTGAAGGAGTTCACCTCGCTCGGCGATAAGGAAGAGGTCTCCAACACGCTGCACATGATCGGCAGCATTCACTACGGCCGGCGAAACTACTCCGCGGCTGCCGCTGCGTTTCTGAAAAGCAGCGAAGCAAACAGTAATGCCGATTCTGTTGTCCGCCTGGCTGACGCTCTATACATGCAGGGCGACTACGCGCAGGCGCTGACGTTCTACAAAAAAACTCTCGACCCCGGAGCTAAGCCACAAATCGGCGTGCTGGTTGCCGCACTAAACGGCGCCGCAAACGCCGCGTACTATCTCGGCAACTACGACGAAGCTCTCGAAAACTACCAGCGCAGCTTCGACGTGCAAAAGGGACTGTCTGACAAACTCGGTCTTGCCAATGCGCTTAAGGGAATCGGCAATGTACATCGCTCGCGCGGTGATTACGCCGCCGCCCTCGAGAACTATTTCAACAGCCTTCGCATCTCGGAAGAAATCAAAGCTCCGCTCGGCAACACCCTCGGAAGCATTGGTCTCGTGAGAGCTCTGCAGGAAGACTATGTTCAAGCGCTTGATTACTACGGCAAGGCGCTGAAAGAGTTTAGGGCCAACTCTAACAAGCTCGAGACGGCCCGCGTCTTGACCCTGATCGGGAATGTTTATTACCGGCAGGCGCAGTACGATTCATCACTCCAATCGTACCGGCAAGCTTTGACGCTCCGTGAAGAAATGGACGACAAGTCGGGCCAGGGCGACATTCTCGCAGGCATCGGTTCGACACTGCTTCGTCAGAAGAATTATTCCGAGGCGCTCGACAACTTCCAGAAAGCTCTCGGGCTATTCAGATCGATTCCGAACCAGGAAAAGATGGCGGAAGTGCTAACGCGAATAGCGGATGCTTTTCTGCTGCAAAACGATCAGCAAAAAGCGCTGAGCGCCGCGGAGAGTGCGCTAACGCTGGCGACACAACTCGAAAACCGAGACCTCCAGTGGTTCGCGCAAATGGTGGCGGGCAAAGCCCAGGCGAAATTGGACCAGAACCCTCAGGCTTATAAATCACTGACGAGCGCCGTCTCTACAGTTGAGTCGTTGCGAGAAGAAGCTTTTGTAGTCGCCGCCGGCGATCACCAGCGGTCACTGCCGTACCTGTCGATGATCGACTTCCTCATGAGCCAGCATCGGCCGAGTGAAGCGTTCCATTATGCAGAACGTGCCAAGACTCAGTTCCTGATCGATCTGCTGAAGAACAACAACGCCACTACATATAAAGGACTCTCCGTCGATCAACGGCGCGAGGAGCAACGGCTTTTAGGTGAGGTAGCGTCGCTCGAAATCCAACTCGGACGTGAAGCAGACCAGCGTTTGCCGAGTGAAACGCGTCGAACGGATTTGCGCGAAAGACTGCGCCGCGCCCGCAGTGCCTACGTTGCTTTCCGCAAGGAACTATTTATTCGGAATCCATCGTTGAAAACCGGCCGCGGCGAACTCGCTCCTCTCAAACTCGAAGACATACGTTTATTGATTAACGATACGTCCACAGCGCTGCTCGAATATACGATCACTGAGAACAACACGTATCTGTTCGTCCTGACGGCGGATAAGGGTGATCCCAAAGCGGGGCAAAGAAAACGGCCGATCGAGATCAACCTCAAAGCGTATCCATTGGAAGTCAAATACCATGAGCTCGCTTCGAGAGTGCGCCATTTTCAGCAATTGCTGAGCTCACGCTCCGATAATTTCGCGGAGCCGGCGCGAGAGCTTTATGAGCTGTTACTGAAGCCGGCCGAAGACCAAATCGGACTCAAGACGAAACTCGTCATCGTGCCTGATGGACTTCTCTGGCGTTTGCCGTTCGAGGCCTTGCAGCGCGACGAAGATCACTACGTGGTGGACCACCAGCAAGTAACCTACGCGTCGTCACTATCGGCACTGCGCGAAATGAGAAAGCCGCGTTCGCCGGCCGGACGTCTCAACCAGTTGTTGATCGCCTATGGCAGTCCTGAGCTTTCGAAAAACTTTGGAACTCGATGGGAGCTGGTCGGCGCCGCTATAAAAGTCGACCCGTCTGCGCAGGACGAAGAACTCAAGCGGATTGCGACGAGCTACGGCACAACTGCGACCCGCCTTTACGCCGGACCACAAGCGAGTGAAGAGCGCATAAAGTCAGACACTTCACGCGCTTCTGTTCTGCATCTCGCCGGTCCAGCGATACTTGACGACACGAGTCCAATGTCATCGTTTATCGGGCTTTCATCTGCGACCAAGCAACAGGACGGCTTTCTGCAGGGCCGTGAAATCATCAACTTGCCGAACAGCGCCGAACTGGTTGTTGCGCCGTTGGCCCAGTACGGCGCCGCCTTCACGGGCGATGCGACGGTTGGTTTTTCGTGGTCGTGGTTCGTGGCGGGCAGTCGAGCGACGCTGTTGAGTCGTTGGCAGGTGGACTCGCCAGCGCCGTCGACACTTTTGACCGGATTCTATTCCTCAATCAAACCAGCAAACAGAGTCGCGGTCTCCAAATCGCGAGCACTTCATCAGAGCGTATTGGCACTCAGGCGATCACGCGATCATCAGCACCCATACTACTGGGCCAGCTTTGCGATGATCGGCGACGCGCGTTAAAAAATTATTCGCGGCGGATCCGAATGTTGCCTCCCCCAGCACCTGCTCACCCGCGTTTTTGCATAGCACTACGTCAGCTACCTTAAATAAGAAGTTTTGTCGCGCGAAGAGTACAGGCGGGCGAACAATTTTGAAGCGCGTCAAAAGCGGATTATTTAAAAATAAGCGGCGGCCGCGTGAGTTGCGGCCGCCGCGTTATTGGGTCTACCTGAAAAACAGTGTGGAATTAGGTAGGCCGTTTTTTGTTCCAATCGTTAAGTCGTTGAGTTGGATCGATCAGATCCGCGCGGCGCATGAATGGTACGCCCTTACTGGTGCGCTTCGT
>JAICGZ010000457.1 GCA_025922875.1 Pyrinomonadaceae bacterium | reverse complement strand
GCTCGGGCGCGGTGCGGTGATTCGCGGCCTCGACAACGCGTCTGTGACTCCACTGGCTGAACTGGATCGCATTCTGAATATTGCGCGAACCCAGAACATTCCGTTGCAGGTGGGAGCGACAAACGGCGGCACTGATGGTTCTGATTTTGTTCGTTATGGTGTGTTGCACGCCGGTTTGTCGTGGCCCGGACGCTACAGCCACTCGCCGGTTGAAGTGCTCGATCTGAGAGATCTTCAGGCGCTGGAACGACTCGTCTATGCCATTTCAACGGCGCCATAAACAAAAAGCATTTCTCGCGAAAAGGCGCAAAGGCGCAAAGAAAGACGCAAAGAAACCGAAGGCTTTTCGTCTTTGCGCCTTTGCGCGAGCATTTCTTCTGGTGAATGCAGCCCTTTTCTTTCCTCTTCAAACTTCCGCTCAACGAGATCTCACACAATACGTCAATCCCTTCATCGGTACCGCTGGTCATGGCCACACGTTTCCGGGCGCGATCGTGCCCTTCGGGATGGTCCAACTCAGTCCTGACACAAGACTCACCGGCTGGGACGGCTGCTCGGGTTATCACTATTCGGATTCCATAATCTACGGATTCAGCCACACACATCTCAGCGGCACAGGCATTTCGGATTATGGCGACATCCTGTTGCTGCCTACTGTTGGTGAAGTCTCGTTTGACAAGGTTCATACCGCCAGCTTCCAACATCAAAACGAAACAGCACGTCCCGGTTATTACTCAGTCAAACTCGACGACGAAAACATTCTCGTCGAGCTCACGACCACGGCACGCGTCGGAATGCATCGCTACACTTTCCCTCGCACGGAACAAGCAAACATTCTCATCGATCTCGCACACCGCGATAAAGTGATCGACTCCGGTCTTCGCATCACAGGCGATACGACGGTGGTAGGTTGGCGACGCTCGGAAGCGTGGGCCAAAGATCAAATCGTCTACTTCGCGCTCGAGTTTTCACAGCCGTTTACGTCGCATCGCGCCGCAGATCTCAAAACTCACTTCCGCTTCGATACGCGGGCCGGTGCACCTGTGCTGGTGAAAGTCGGGATCTCTTCAGTGGACATTGACGGCGCATTGAAGAATCTGCATGTGGAGTTGAATCACTGGAACTTTGACAAGGTGAGAGCCGATGCCACAGCCGCGTGGAACACTGAACTCAACAAGATAGTCGTAACTAGCGGAACGCAGCCGCAGTTAACAAACTTCTACACCGGTCTGTATCACGCGATGACTGCGCCCAATCTCTTCATGGACGTCGATGGACGTTATCGCGGGCGTGATTTCAAAACACACAAAGCGGATGACTTTACTAACTACACAGTCTTCTCTCTTTGGGACACGTTTCGCGCTGCGCACCCGCTCTACACCATCATCGATCGAAAACGCACGCGCGATTTCGTCAAGACGTTCCTGGTCCAATACGAGCAGGGTGGACGCCTGCCGGTCTGGGAACTCGCCGCCAACGAAACCGACACGATGATCGGTTATCACGCGGTGTCCGTCATTGCCGATGCGGCTGTGAAGGGTATCGACGGGTTCGATCTGCAAAAAGCCTTCGACGCAATGAAGCATAGTGCGGAGTTGCGGCAGCATCGCGGGCTCGGCGCGTACATCGACAAAGGTTTCATCGAGATGGAGGAGGAAAGAGAATCAGTTTCGAAAGTGCTCGAGTATGCCTATGACGACTGGTGCATAGCGGAAGTGGCTCGGATGCTCGGCAAGACGTCTGATTACCAGCGCTACAGCGCACGTGCGCAGTCGTACAAGAACGTCTTCGATGTGCGTTCGGGCTTCATGCGACCACGCAGCAACGGCAACTGGATCGAGCCTTTCGATCCGCGTGAAGTCACTTTCGGATTTACTGAAGCAAACTCCTGGCAATACACCTTCTTCGCGCCGCAGGACATCAGCGGCCTCGTCGTGCTGATGGGTGGACGGCGCAGGTTTGCAGAAAAGTTGGACCAGTTGTTTGCCGCGGACAGTCGCACGACCGGCCGCGAACAGGCTGACATCACCGGTTTGATTGGGCAGTACGCGCACGGCAACGAGCCGAGTCATCACATGGCTTATCTTTACAACTATGTGGGCCAGCCGTGGAAGACGCAGTCGCATGTTCGCCAGATCATGAGCCAGTTTTACAAACCCGAGCCTGATGGTTTGATTGGTAATGAAGACTGTGGACAGATGTCGGCGTGGTATGTGTTGAGTGCTGCCGGGTTTTATCCAGTTACTCCCGGTTCGACAGTTTATGCGATCGGGTCGCCGTTGTTTCCTGAGGTTCGTTTCAATCTCGAGAATGGCAAGTCGTTTGTAGTCCGCGCCGGTAATGTTTCGGAGCAGAATGTCTACATTCAATCAGCGACGCTGAACGGGCGAGCCTACAATAAGTCGTTTCTGCTACACGATGATCTGATGGCTGGAGGCGAACTCGTTTTTCAGATGGGGCCGCGACCAAATTCCAGGTGGGGAAGTGGAGTGGGCAACGAACCAGTGTCCCGCATTGATGGGAATGAGATTGTTCCGGTGCCAGTGATCAAAGCCGCGGGACAGACATTCCGTGGCCGGCTCGAGATCAATTTGCTTGCCGCAACGCCGGTCGATCTTTACTACACGGTTGATGGTTCAGAACCGAATTCAAGCTCTCGCCGGTTTACAAGACCGTTTGTGATCGATGCCGATACGACTGTGAAAGCATTAGCGATTGCTGCTGACGGCAGGCGTAGCCTTGTTGCGACCGCGAACTATCGTCGCATTCCGCATGACTGGAAGATCACTTTGCAGTCAAACTACAGCTCGCAATACACAGGCGGTGGAGATCTCGCGCTGATTGACGGTATTCGCGGCACTACCAATTGGAGCGGTGGACGTTGGCAGGGATATCAAGGCAAAGACTTCGTAGCCGTAGTCGATCTCGGAAGCGTACAAACAGTTTCCACTGTTGGCGCAGGGTTCCTGCAGGATGTTGGCTCGTGGATCTGGATGCCGAGTCGCGTTGAGATTGAGCTATCGGTGGACGGCAAGAGCTTTGCTCCGGCAGTGTCAGTTAACAACGAAGTTCCCAATCGCCGGGAGGGTGTTGTGATCAGGGACTTCGTTGCAACCGTCTCACCTCAGAAGGCGCGCTACCTGCGCATTCGCGCGGTGAACTTCGGAAAGATACCCTCCTGGCATCCGGGTAGTGGCGGAGATGCGTGGATCTTCGTCGACGAAATTCTCGTGAGAAGATGAGCCACAGATTACACAAATAAACACGGATCGGATTTTATCTGTGCCAATCCGTGTAATCCGTGGCTAAGATCACCACTGCAACTCAAATGCATAATCCGAAGCGCCGCCTCTCGGGTCCTTGATTCGCACTATTGCCGTGAAATCATTTTCGCGTGAAGGTTGCTGCTCGATAAAGATCTCGCCGCGTCCTCGTTGCGCAGTTAACCTGACCGTCACTCGTCGATTGGGCAGTGAGTTAAAGAAATTCGGTTGCGCGTCGTGGTACTCAGTGCCTCCGATCGTTTCGACTTCAGCAGTGCCGCCGCGAATCCGAATTCGCACATCGTCGTCAACACGGCCTCTCCAGGTGATGCGCCCGCTGCGGCTTCCCGAATCGGGAAACTGACCGCCACTCGTATCAGCATTGATTTCGCGCGCAAGATCCGACATCAGGCGTTGAATGTTGTACCAGGTGTTTCGTTGTAGATTGTTTCGTTCGACGGAGCGCGCGAGATTCGAGAGGACGTCGTACGCATCGCGCAGTTCCGCATTGCGACGCCGGTCGACCACCATCCGGTCAAAAATCCGTGCTGCCGCCGCAAACTGCTGCGAGAGCATCAGGGCCTCGATATCTTTCCGGGTGTTGCGCGACGAGTTTGCGTAACTGTTGTAATTCTGGTCTGCAAACTCCCCGGCCTCGCGCGACAACTGCGCCGCGAGGTCACTGACTCTGTTTGATCGGCCAAACTGGGGAAAAGCCGGGCTGGCAAACAGCAAGACCGCCGCTACGACTAAAAGGCTTCTGCTAATCATAGTTCCTCCTGAAGTTTCATTTGTCTTACTCGGGGCCGCCAGACTGATGATTCCTTTCAGTCATCCTATGTGTCAATAGTAATCTCCTTGGAGTGCGGCGGCCTGGCGCCGCTTTGGCCTCGATCACGCGCTACCGAGACCAAAGCGGCGCCAGG
>JAICGZ010000456.1 GCA_025922875.1 Pyrinomonadaceae bacterium | reverse complement strand
TTCGAACGATCATCCCCATCGACGATGAAGAGCGAGCCAGCTTAACTGCCAATAGCCCTCCGAAAACCAGCGTTTTAGAGGCCGTCGGCCCGGGGAGGCGCTCACTCAAGTACGCCTGGCAAAAGGGAGAAGAACCAAGCACCTACTGGGGTACCGGGGTTCATGTCGGCCCGCACGACTAGGGTACGTCTAACACTGCGTTCCACCGATTACACGCAAGCACTCGTAGGCACTTACGCGCCAATGCTCCGCGAGTCTGAGTGAGTGGCAGATTGCGCCGCTTCTCGCACCTCTTGGAAGAACTGAGCATTTCTGTAGGTGCCGTCAAAGAGAAGTTGCCCAAAGAGTCAGTTCTAAGGCTCCGCGCGGTCGTTAATCGTTTTTAGCTATGCCGATGATACTTCTACTATCCCACCAAGTATCGGAAGCGCCTTCACCAATAAGTCTAAACACGAAGTTCAGGGAGCGCACCAAAATCGCGCGTAATTGCAGTTCAACTCGGGATTTGAGCCCCGAACCCATAACCGGCTTGCCTTTTTCAATATGAACACTGCTGAATACTTGTCTCATGACTTGAGCTAGACTCTCGCGAGTAAACCCAACCTCATGCGTAAAATCCATGTAGCGCTCATGCTGAGCAAAAAGCCAGTCCATGTTCGGCACGTCAATGACAACCATGCCGGACGGTTTTAGACTTGACTTGATCCGATCTAACAGGGGAACAACTCGATCCTTCGGTATGTGTTCCAATACCGCCTTGAGAATAATAACGTCGAACTTCTCCACGTTCTCGGCAAGATAATCGAAAGCATCCGCGTATGAGATCTGAGCTGCTGGAACAATCTGTTTGGCTTTCTCAACATCGACAGGTGAAAGATCCACGCCAAATAATTTCTTGAATTGAAGAGAATGTAATGCTGCTAGCAGATATCCTTTATTACAAGCAATCTCCAAGATTTCCGTTGCGTTTCTATCGAAGTTTCCAAGATGCTGAAGATAATTGACACGGGAATATTCCCGGAAAAACGCGAGCTTCGATTCATCGTCACCATCCAGGTGCGACACATGCGTCGCATTATAGGAAGAGAATAATTTACTTCTATAGTCGCCTGACATTTGGCTCCGCCGCTCCGTAGTATCAGTTGTAATTCCAAAGGGTTCCTCAAGGCGTCAAAACAATTTCAACGCGCCGCACCCTACTTCAGACTGGATTGCTAAGCAACCAGATCTTTGGCTAAGAACTGCGGCCCTGTGGCTCGTCGCGATTGCCAAACGTTCTTTAACGAAATTGGCAGAAAACTGCCACTGCAACAGGCGCACAATCCCCTTGCAAGATTGCTGCAATCAAATTATCATGCGCGAACCTCTCAATACGTAGGAAGTTCACGACGCGGTTCAAGCGACGCCCGCGCTTGCCCCACGCCACACCTTCAACTCGCCTAAAACGCTTTCCCAACCCTGCATTTTGCGTAGGCGGCAGTTGAAGAGAAGCTCTTCCGCAAATCGCAACGATATGGAACCCGACATTCCAAATATCGCCCCATCATCTCTATTTCAGCCAAAGGAGTGCTCCCATGAATTCACTCTCCACCTCTACCTCTGTCAATTCCACTTCAAGGAAACTAAAGACGGTTAGAGTTATCTTGTTGGTGGCGATCGCTTTCGGAATCGCAATCATCACTTCATCTGCATCAGCGAGATCTGCGGCCCGAACGTTTGTTGAAAAAGCCATTGCGGTCGTCCGCGGACCCGATAAGCCAAAGCCCACGAAGCGTGTTACGAGTAACACCCGGCCATCATCCCCAGTAAACACACGACTGCTCTCCCCAATCGATGCACTGCTGCAACTTTTACCGCAAGCTCCAGAAGCAAGTGTGTCGACGGATAAATTGCATTACGAACCAGGCGAAACTGTATTGATTAAGGGATCAGGTTTTCAGCCCAATGAGCAAGTGACGCTGCAGGTGCGGCATCACGATCGAAGAGTCGAAGTTGGTTCAGCTTATGATCCCTGGAATGTGTCGGCGGATGGCGAAGGCGGTATTTCTTCGTCATGGATCGTGGACCCAAACGAAACGCACGGCTCCTGGTTGGAAGTCCGCGCGAAAGGCGTCGAGTCGGGCCGGTTCGCTATGGTGTTCTTTACCGACCCCGCAATGGCTGACTTGGACCAGTGCGCCAACGGTCCAGCGTCCGCGCCAGTGCCATGTACCCTGGACGCCTGGCAGAACGGCAACGTCAACCAAAACCAGGCGCACTACAAAGAGGGCGATTCAGTACCTTACCGAATGAAGTTCGCTGAGCTCGTGATCGGAGGCAGTAACACGGTCACGATTTCTTACGACACAACCAAAAACGGCAAACACGCCATTGATTACCTGACAGATTACGACCGCACAGAAACTGTGGGTAACAACCCGTGCTCCGGCGTTGCGGGTTGTCTCCTCGCCTCAGAAACAACTTTCCCGATTCCGCTGGATCCTCGAGTTGCTAACGGACAAAACCAGGTTCCAGGAGGCGGCGACGACATCGTCCAGATACCTGGCAGCTTTTCCATGTTTGGCGGAACGATCACCGCTGTGTCCGGTTATACAGTTACCGGAAGTTACGCCGGAGACAGCACCACATTTCTAACGATTACTTTTACGTCGAGTGTGACGAATCCAGTATTGGCTTGGGGCGGTCACATCGGAACGAGAGTGGACTGGGGCGCGGCCAACTCCGCAATAAATATTTCCGGCTCGCCTTATCACATGAGATTGGAAGAAATAAACGGTGGTGGCGGCAATCAAGACCGCTCGCTGTCGGCGTCAGCCGTGTTCTTCCCCATCTCGGTCACCATCGTTAAGGAAACGAATCCGGACGACGCGCAATTCAAGACCTTTGATTACACGACTACGGGAGCAGACCTGTCTGCTTTCTCCCTGGCCCCGACAAACGGAATCACGTCTGCGAGTACAAACTTCAGTTTGAATTCGGAGGGGGCGCGAACGGTTACTGAGTCTGATCCACATGCTTCGCCGCCGGAGTTTAATTTAACGAACCTGGCGTGTGTGCAAGTTGATGGTGGGTTGGGCGTCGGAAGCTTCAACGTCGACCTGGCCGGCCGCACCGTCAGTTTTAGCCCAAAAGAAGGGCAATCGATCACTTGTACTTTCACTAACACGGAAGATCTAAACCTCACGCGCGGCAAGATCATCGTCGACAAGGTGACCAATCCTGGTGGTGACCCGACCAGCTTCGATTTCACCACTAGTTACGGTAATCCGTTTAGTTTGACCGATGCAGCGACACCAAACGACAGCGGACTGATAGTTCCCGGCACGTACTCGGTTAGCGAAGCCGCGAACGCGGCGTACGTCACGACTGCAACTTGTACCTCCAGCCTGGGCCATCCGGCAGACGATCCGAGTTCAATCGATCTGGACGCCGGAGAGGTGGTTACCTGCACGTTCACTAACGCGAAGAAACCTAAGCTCACCGTCACGAAGATCGTGATCAATGATAACGGCGGTACGAAACAGATCAGCGACTTCCCGCTGTTTGTAGATGGCAACTCAGTTACGTCCGGAGTGAAGAACACTTCCACTGTCGGGTCTCACACCGTCAGTGAAACGACCGATCCCGGCTACACCTCAACAATCGGCGGCGACTGCGCGGCGGATGGCACCATCACGCTGGCCGCAGGCGACGACAAGAGTTGCACTATCACTAACGACGATAAGGCCGCAAAACTGATCGTCATCAAACATGTCATCAACGACAATGGCGGCACGGCCACAGCCGCTGATTTTACGCTCGACTCGGGTGGCGCTAACGATTCACCTGACAACTTCCCCGGCGCTGAAGCACCAGGCACTGAAGTAACACTCGACGCCGGCGCTTACAACGTCACGGAGAATGGACCATCAGGTTACACCGCCAGCTTCTCAACCGACTGTTCAGGCTCCATCGCCAACGGCGAGACCAAGACCTGCACCGTCACCAACGATGATCAGGCAGCAAAACTGATCGTCATCAAACACGTCATCAACGACAACGGTGGCACGGCCACAGCCGCGGACTTCACGCTCGACTCAGGTGGCGCTAACGATTCACCTGACAACTTCCCAGGCGCTGAAGCTCCGGGCACCGAAGTAACACTCGACGCCGGCGCTTACAACGTCACTGAGAATGGACCATCAGGTTACA
>JAICGZ010000455.1 GCA_025922875.1 Pyrinomonadaceae bacterium | reverse complement strand
TGGGACTCGAATCAGATCCGGAGATCGTGAAGACCGCATTCAACACTAAGCACGAGCACGGTCCCGGTGATCCCAAGGCCGAATTCGCCAGCAGGATTTACAACACATCGATTGGCCGCGGAGCTGAGATAGTCACGCTGCTGTCGGACGTCTCCGCCGCGTCGAAGAATCGACTCAAGGATCTGATTGTGGAGTTGGGTTATCCGCAAACCGATCTGGTCCCTGCTGTCGAGAAGGAGCGAACGAACGACAACGGGCCGAGGGTTACCTTCAAATCGGTTGAAGAATTATTCAGCACCCACTTTCCCGCGCGGTTGCAACGTAAGAACGATCTTCAAGGTTCGGTGAAGTTCCTGGTCAAAGGTAATGGCGGCGGCGCCTGGACCATAAAACTCGATCAGGACCCGGCCGTCTTCGCTCCCGTAAATGAGGAATCAGACTGCACGATCATGATCAAGTCCGACGATCTTCTAAAACTCGCCACCGGTGAACTCAACGTAGGTGAATGTTACCTCCAGGCAAAACTGCGTGTGGCAGGTAACGAAGCTCTCGCTATTTCTCTTGGACGCACCCTCTTTGCATGAGGAGTCGTGTCAGTGGCTCGGAAATTCTCAAACCAAAGGGCTCAAGCAATGCGATACGTAATGTCATCAAAGATTCATAAGGCGACCGTTACCCAGGCGGAACTGTCGTATATCGGAAGTATTTCGATCGACCAAAATCTCATGGAGATGGTTGGTCTTTGGCCGGGAGAACGCGTTCTGGTCGTGAGCAATACGACCGGCGCTCGCCTCGAAACCTACACCATTCCCGTGGAGGAGCCGGGCACCATTTGCATGAACGGCGCATGCGCTCACCTGATTGGAGTCGGCGAAGAGATCATCATCATGGGGTTCACGCTGTCGGACCGGCCCATCAAGGCGCGATCGATTCTGGTGGATGAACAGAACAAGTTCGTGCGAGAGCTGGAAGATGGGAGCTCTGAAAACGGATGCGGCCGGGCCGTGCATCATCCACCATTTACCTCACCTGAACATCCTCTAAAAGTAAACATCCAATAAGCACACACAGGGATGGAGTCGAACATGATTTCGGGTTGTACCGTTCGCGGTTGTCTTAACCAGCTGTGTCTCGAGACGCTGATGGAAGTGCAGCGTTGTGTTGGACGCGAATACCTTCCTGCAAGCTTTCGCAGGGACTGGGCGACAACACATGCGTTTGCAACTGCGATTGCTGAGGATCCGAATCGCTCGGAGATTACCCGCGAGATGGGCAGAGTTCTTTCTGCAGCCACGTACTTTCTCGGCAATGTCGCTGCCGGAACACAGCCTAACTACTACGAGTACATGGATGGCCAGATGCTTGATTGGTATCTCGCGCCGGATAGCGAAGACACTGACAGTTTGGTTCAACGAGGTGTAGTTGGCGTGCACGCGCTATTGAAGGAGTTGCGGCGTTTTGAAAGTCACAGCCTTAAAGGTTGGGTTGGTCACAACCTCGACGATTTGGATCGAGAGCAAGTCCAGGTCCGGATTGCGCTCATCGACGACGTGTTGGAAAAGACGCAGCAACTAGGCGCGAAGGATGTTGACGATCCGGTGAGCCTCGGGGATCCGCTCGAATCATTTGCAGTTTCTCGATCGCGTGTGAGTGCGCTAATACACCTTTCGGGTGTACCGCTAACGCAGGGTCACGATGAAGTGTTGTTTGTGCGAGTACTACAGGCTTCAGAGCTTTGCTTTCTTGGAATTCGCGTCACGGTCAGCATGGCCATTAGAGCGATAATTTCTGACTCGCCGTGGCTGGCTGTGCAGAAGCTGCAAATGGCTACTCGCTTCGCGAGTTTATTACGCGACCTGTTGCGAGTGCTCCGAACCATGCCCGTGGCCCACTTCGCTACGTTCCGCACTCTCACTGGAAAAGCGAGCGCCTTGCAATCCGTTGGGTTCCATTTGATGGACACGCTGTTGCACGGTCTCAACACGGAGAAGCTGGAACACTTCCGAAGGATCGAACATTTCAAGCCTGTTCTGGCCTTCTGTGACAAGGGATTCGTCAGTCTCAAGCAGGCGATGCTCAGCACCGATGAACGGCGGCCGAGGTGGCGAGAAGTGTGGGACGTTTGCCGCCGGCTCGACAAGGATCTGCTCACCTGGCGCGGGCTTCACCTCGGGTTTGCGAAGCGCTATATCCCGCAGGGCGCTCCCGGCACGGGCGGAACCACCGGGGCCAATTACCTGTTACAACATCTGTTTCGCGGTATCTTCGATGACCACCAACCTGATTGGGAGGCTGTCCACGAGATGTTTCCCGAAGTTGCGTGGTTGGACCACGCGCGCGAAACCCGCAGCGTCCTGATCGTCCCGTCCGGCTGAGTGCGTCTCAGTCATCAAGAGAACAAAGCTACATAGGAGAAAAAACATGAGTGAACTCGTGAATAAATTAGCTGCCGGCAAACACCCTGTCGAAGCAGTAGTACGACCCAACCGAACACCCGCAGCGTTCAAGGAGTCTATTCAGCGCGGCTACGTCCACATCAAGTTCACCGACACGATCGGAGGGACTGAACTGGGTGTAAACCTCGAGCAAGGCGGCGCCGATTTGCAGCAGGCCGACTTTGGAACAGGCCAGGGACAAGTCACGGTGAAAGGCTCGTTAACTCTCGACTACGTTCCGGTGAAATGCTGCGCCGTCATCGACTTGCCTGATCTTAAAGGTCACGGTTGGCTCGAGAAGCAGTCGGCACATTGAATACTCATGGGATTAAGCGATGATATCTGAAGAAACCATCACAAGATCGTCTATCAGCGGTGGAACCTTCGTTGACTTGTTACGGCGACGAGCGGAAGAGCGCCCGTTCGAGCAGGTATACACGTTCCTTGCGGATGGCGAGCGGGAATCCGAAAGCCTCACTTATGCGACGCTCGATCGCGAGGCTGGCGTCATTGCGCGCAAGCTGCAACAGGCGGGCGCTGCCGGTCAGCCGGTCTTGCTGGTCCTGCCGCCAGGTTTGCAGTTTATCTCCGCGTTTTTCGGTTGCCTCTATGCAGGCAGCATCGCTACACCGGCATATCCTCCGGCATCGGAGAGAAACGCCCAGCGCCTCTGGTCCATCGCCGCGGACGCGCGCCCACGTGTCGCGCTGACCACGTCTTCCGTTATGAACAGTACGCGCCAGCCAGCGGGAGATCTGCTCACGAAGACGGGTATCAACTGGTTGCCGTTGGACGCTATCGGTGATGATGTTGTCGATGATTGGCAGCCTCAGGCTATAGAACAAGACACTGTCGCGTTACTCCAATACACTTCGGGTTCGATCGCAACTCCCAAAGGCGTGATGATCACGCACGCCAATCTCTTACACAACCAGTCGCTCATCCAGGATGCGTTCGGTCAAACCGAACAATCGATCATCGTGAGCTGGCTGCCGGTGTATCACGACATGGGTCTTATCGGATCGGTTTTGCAGCCTCTTTACGTTGGCGCGCGATGCGTGTTGATGTCGCCGATGTCTTTCCTGCAACGCCCGATGCGCTGGTTGGAAGCAATCTCAGCGTATCGTGCAACTACGAGTGGCGGTCCGAATTTCGCGTTCGATCTGTGCGCCCGCAAAGTTACAGCGGAGCAGAAGCGTGGACTCGATCTGAGCTCGTGGAGTGTGGCTTTCAACGGAGCTGAACCCGTTCTCCCGGACACATTGGATCGTTTTGCGTCCGCATTCGCTGACTGCGGTTTCCGCCGAACTGCGTTCCGGCCGTGTTACGGACTTGCCGAAGCAACGCTCTTGGTATCGGCGTCCGGCTCGGATGGACCAGGCGTAAAAGAAGCCGACGCGCGCGCCCTCGAACGCAACGAAGTCAAAGGGCCGGCTTCACCCGCCACAACGCGTCGATTAACTGCCAACGGCTTCCCGGCATTGGGCCAAACTGTGGCAATCGTCAATCCGGAGACTCTCGAGCATTGTCAGCCGAACCAGGTCGGAGAAATCTGGGTTAGCGGCCCGAGCGTTTCACGCGAGTACTGGAACCGGCCGCAGGAAACTGAGGAAAGATTAAGGGCGTCGTTGCCCAACGATCCGAAGACGTACCTGCGCACGGGAGATATGGGTTTCCTCGACAGCGACGGGCTGTTCGTCACTGGTCGTCTGAAGGACCTGATTATCGTTCGCGGTCTCAACTATCATCCGCTCGACAT